>JBFHVL010000001.1:0-105216 GCA_041589565.1 Kangiellaceae bacterium
ATGGCGTGTGTTCGGCTTCGCTCAAAAGTAGGACTTTTAACAACCAGTTTAATTTCCAGTACTCCATCGTCACTTCCGGCATAGAATACTTGTTGAAAAGAACCAGCCGCAGTGTCTTTTAATAAGGGAGTTACGTTTTGGCTTCCCTTGTAGCGCGTTTCGAGCTTGGCATCTACCAAATCAAGAAAGTCTGGACGAGTGATAGGTTCCCCATCTTCAAGCAGTTGGACCCCATATCGTATTTGTTCGTTAACTAAAACGTTGTTCGGTAACGAATCAACGCTAAGCCCCAGCTTACTCACTACTAAAACCCGGTTGTCGGGATCAATTGCTGCGTCAATCTGCCACTCGCCGGGTTGCGGTGCTGTAATGGTAACCAAATCATAATCTTTGCTGGCAAACCATCGAATTGCGCGATCTTGTGTGGTTGATTTTAATGTTTGTCTAGAAGGGGTAATTAACTGAGTTTTACCGCTACCCTGCTGCCGAAAAACCAGCAAAGTCATCTCTTCTACACTGTCATCCACCTTAAAACGATTATTATCCAGCGGGAGGCTATCTCGAGGCGTCGCCTGCTCGAATATTTTCAAGAAAACACGCTGCAGATCTTCGGCATTACTGACCGATTGAAACCAGCCGTCCGTTTGGTTCGCTAAGGTTGACAATAATTCTTTATCAGCTTCGTCTGACAGAGCAATGGTATGAATGGTAACGCCGGCCGCTTTTAAACGCGGCAAAAGGTCGTTTAAGATGCGTCGGCGCTCTCTCTCATTGACCGATGCATCTTTTGAAATATCTACCATACCATCAGTAAGTAAAATCATACTGCGAGATTCTGCTGCGTCAGGACTGTTCCAGTCCCAGGTTGATTTGGCCATCGCATCGCCGATATTGGTAAACAAACCGGCAGAATTAATTTTGCTAGCTGCTTCATTGGCCTGATTTTGCCAGCCGGCATCTACTTCTTTTAGGGGGACCAACATATTGACGTAGCGTCCGAAGGTCCAGACACCCGATTGAGAGCCTTTGGGCATCAGATTAGTAATGATACGAAGTGCGGGGATCCGTAAATTGGCAGGGTCATTTTTTTTCATGCTGCCCGAAATATCGATTAATACCCGGACATCGGAGCGTTTTTCATTATCGTTTTTAGACTCGGTAGCAATGACGCCTGTAGACAGGCCAAAGCCAATGACCGAAGCAACGAGCCAGCGACTGCTCCATCGCCGTATCTGTGCTTTTGCTATTGTTATTGCTTGAAGCGGTAGCATGAAATCACCTAATTTTGGCAAAACACGGTTGATTTCAGTAGTTTAGCGTAAAAAGCTCGAAATTGCGCGAATTTGTCGAGTCTGATTCCATTACTCCGGTTCGATTTCAAACAAAGGATCGGATTCAGGGTCATCAGGAATTAATATGGCTATCACGTGATCTTCCAGATCACCGGCTTCTGTTTCCAAAATAACCTTGCCACGCGCAGATCGATTAGCCTTATGAACTGATTCAGGATCGCCGGTTACCAAGGGATGCCACTCGGGTAAGTCTTTGCCCTTCGCAAGTAATTTATAAGCGCAGGTATTAGGCAACCATTCATAATTTCTGGCGCCCTCTGGAGTGACCTGAATACAATCAGGCACCAGCTCAAGACGCTTGGAATACTGAGTACAACGGCAAGTTGACTGGTTAAAGTAACGACACGCAACATCAGTTTGATAAAGTTCCTGATCTTCATCTTCTATTTTGTAGACACAACACTTGCCACAACCATCACACAGTGATTCCCACTGCTGTTCTGTCATATCTTCAAGCTTGGTGGTTTTCCAGAAAGGTTGCTTAGTCACCCGCAATTACCTCAGACTCCAGTCGAAGCCATGAGTCAAGCGAGGCTTCAATACGATCACCTGGAACTAATTGATTAACCCCCGCAGGCGTACCCGTCAGCACAATATCGCCAGGTTGCAAGGTAAAATACTGCGACACATAACTTAGCAGTTCCAGTGGTGGCCAAAGCATGAGTTCGCTGTTGCCCCGCTGACGCACCTCACCGTTTACCTTTAGCTCAAGGCTCGCCTGCTGCAACCAATCGACCGATGGTAAATTATGCCAATTGGCAACCGGGCAGGCACCATCGAAGGCTTTGGCCATCTCCCAAGGATGAGATTTATGTTTAAGCTGACTTTGCACATCCCGTAGCGTCAAGTCCAAAGCCAAGGTCACTCCGGCGATAGCGGAGGCTGATTGTTCTGGCGTTGATTTTCTCAGCGTTTCGCCTACTAATATGGCCAATTCCAACTCATGATGACACTCACCTCGATTGATGGGAACCGCTACTTTATCGTTCCAGTTAACCAGAGCAGTCGCAGGCTTCATAAAAATGACAGGCTGTGAAGGTACTTCGTTTCCCAACTCTTGAGCATGTGCGGCATAATTTCGTCCGATGCAAACAACTTTGCCGGCTGGATACTCCAACGGCACGTTAGCGCATGACAAATGAAGAAAAGACACGGATTAATCCTTTGATTGGACTTGTGGATTTAAAGGAGTTACGGGTGGAGGCATTTGCAAAAAATACCCTTGCTCCTGCAACTTTTCCTTTACAACATTAATATCTTCTCTGGCGAGTCGATCACGTTTGGCTAGATTTAGTTGTAAAGAAAACTCAGGGTTGCCAAACACCTTCATCAATGATTCAGGAACCTGATCAAACTTGTCTTTTTGAGTGACGTATAAATACATTTCGTCCTTTTTGGGACTGCGATAGACAAAGCACAACATAAAATAAAGCCGTTATGGAGAAATTAATTGATTATAAGGCACTATTGTCGCAGAAAATTGCTCTTAATGGATCTCCCAAATGTTTTTCTTTCAGGGCTGTCCAACCACGGGGGGCAGAAGATGATTTACCAAGCAGGTATTTAACATAACCGCGTAGCAACTTTTTACTACAAACGACTTCCGGCTCAAAACCCAACTTTGTCGATGTGTCAGCGATAATATCACGAGCGCGCTGCATTTTTTCTGTAAATTGATTCCAAAACGCAGGACTGAGTACTTCATCCAGGGTCGTCGGTTTGTCCGGTAGATCATTAAGCAAATTAATAATATCTTGCGAGAAGCGCCTCTTTGCCGCTGGATGCCAACGCTCAATTTTGGGTAAATACTGGTGTTTGATCAGTCCTTTTTGCGCCAAGCTCAATAAAACATCGTTACGCATAATAAAGGTTTTGGGAATATCCTTTTCACGAGCGGTTACTTCGCGCCATCGAGCCAGTTCGTATAGCCGATGTAACTGCTGCTCGTTTAACGTCCAAGCATTTTTGACATCCAGATAGGCAGAGTCTATTTCGTCGAGCTCGTTTACTCGATCAGCCAACGCCTGGCACTCTTGCTCAATCCAAAGACCAAGTTCAGGCTTTTGCAGTTTAGGATGATGATAAATACGCGAGAGATAAATCACGTCATCAAGAGCGTACTGAATTTGCTCATCACTCAAAGGCCGCTGCATCCAGTCTGTACGAGAGTGACCTTTGGCTAACTCAACGTCGCACAACTCATTAACCAACCGACCGTAACCTACATTATTGCCCAGCCCTGCATAAGAGGCCGCTATTTGTGTATCCCACAGAGGTTGTAACTTAACATTCAAGTGCCGAAAAATAACTTCACAATCTTCCGAAGCGGAGTGAAATACTTTAGTCGCCGGGGCTTTTTCTAATAAATCGGCAAACGCTTGATTACCTGTAACAGCCGCGGGCTCAATTAAGTAGCAGCATTCGTCGTCATACAGTTGAATTAACGCAAGTTGCGGATAAAAGGTTTTCTCGCGATGAAACTCAGTATCGATAAACAAGGCTGGTCGCGTGGACCAGCCCTCACATAAATGAGTCAGGTGTTCTCCTTGAGTAACCCATTGGTAAGCTGTATCACTCAAGGAACGCTCTTTAGTTAAATCCACTCAAGCGCCTTTACTTTTCCTGATCTCTAAGTTCGCGTCGTAAAATTTTACCAACATTCGACTTTGGTAACTCATCACGAAACTCAATAAGTTTAGGCACTTTGTATCCGGTGAGATTTTCTTTACAGAAATTCATAACATCAGACTCTGTAAGCTTGGCGTCTTTTTTAACGACAAAAATCTTCACCTGTTCGCCGCTCGACTCAGAGGGCACACCGATCGCAGCGACCTCAAGTACACCCGGATGAGAAGCGACAACGTCTTCAATTTCATTGGGATACACATTAAAACCAGAAACCAAGATCATATCTTTTTTGCGGTCAACGATTTTTAAATAACCTTCCTCTGTAATAACAGCCACATCACCCGTCAGTAACCAGCCATCATCACGCAACACTTTTGACGTTTCATCTGGTCGTCCAAGGTACCCGGCCATCACCTGAGGCCCTTTTACCCAAAGCTCGCCGGGCTCATTGAAGCCTAATTCCTTACCTTCTTCGTCGCGAATCGATACATCGGTTGAAGGCACCGGCAATCCTATGGTGCCATTGTATTCTTTTAGTGTCATGGGGTTAATGGTGACAGCGGGCGATGTTTCAGTTAACCCGTAGGCTTCCAGCAAAGGTGTACCGGTCGCTGTTTGCCACTTTTTGGCAACCGCTTCCTGCACCGCCATGCCCCCACCTAAAGTCATCTTTAAGCTTGAAAAATCGAGCTTGTCGAACCCCTCGGTGTTTAGCAGTCCATTAAATAAAGTATTAACTCCGGTGATTGCAGTAAATTTAACCTTCGCCAATTCTTTGATAAAGCCTTTCATATCTCGGGGATTGGTGATCAGAACATTGAGGCCGCCAAACTTCATAAAGGCCATACAGTTAGCCGTCAAGGAGAAGATATGATAAAGCGGAAGCGCGGTTATTATGACTTCTTTTCCTTCTTCAATGATGGGCTCTAACCAATTAGCGGCCTGTAATATATTAGCCACCATATTACGATGAAGTAACACGGCTCCTTTAGCCACACCAGTGGTTCCTCCCGTGTACTGTAAAAATGCAATATCGTCACCAACGACACCCACTTTTTTAAAGGAATGTTTTGCGCCTTCTTTTAACACATCGTTAAATTGAATCGCATCAGTTAATGAATAACTGGGTACCATTTTTTTCACATGACGCACCAGTGTATTTACGATAAAGCGCTTAACCGTACCGCAACAGTCGCCTATGCTGGTGAGAACCACATGCTGCACCGAGGTTTCATCAATGATTTCTTCCAGAGTATGTGCAAAGTTTTCGACGATAACGATCGCAGTCGCCTGAGAATCGTTAAGCTGATGCTTTAGTTCACGCGGTGTATACAGTGGATTCACATTGACGACAGTCATACCGGCTCGCAATACACCAAAAATGGCGATCGGGTATTGAAGCAAGTTCGGCATCATTATGGCGATGCGTGATCCCTTGGGAAGTTTCAGCACATTTTGCAAATAACTGGCAAATTGAGCGCTTAGCCGATCCAGGTCAGCAAAGTTAAAGGTAACGCCCAAATTAGTAAATGCGGGGTTTTTTCCGTATTTCGCTACACTTTCGTTGAATATATCAACAATTGAGTCATATTTAGTAAGATCGATTTCGGGTGAGACCCCCTCTGGATAGCTTTTTAACCAGACTTTTTCCATCCTCAGCTCCTGACCTTTAACTGCCCTATCCGCAGTTTATTCGCGTGGTTCATTTTAAAGTTATCGGGCAATGCTATCAGGTGACATTGATTTAGAAAAGCACTTGTCCGACCAATTTTGGAAATACAGCCATCTTCGGCTATTTTATATTCAGTTTAGCTTATCTAAGGGTTTGTCGCTTTGGGCCATCCCCTAAAAAACCATTAACCTTGCCTAAAAATCAATCACTTGTGACACAAAGCTATTCTTGGCCTAAACTTTATCTAAATATCATCTGACACAACTGGATAAGTCGAAGTGAGCCAGCTCAATATAAACGACCTGACTTTACTGTTAGTTGAACCATCTTCAACTCAGCAAAAAATCATTATTGGCAACCTGGCGGAAGCCGGAGTCAGTAATGTCGATTGCGCTAGTTCTGGCCGAGAGGCGATCCAATACCTATTAAAATCTGAGCCGGATCTAGTGATCAGTAGTATGTACTTTGAAGATATGACGGCTTTAGAGCTGTTAAAGTACATTCGGACTAAAACACAAAATCCAACCCTTCCGTTTATGCTGGTCTCCAGCGAAATTCAATTTGGCCGCATTGATCCCATCAAACAAGCTGGCGTAGTAGCCATATTGCCTAAACCTTTTGACTTCAAGGCTTTAAGAACGGCACTTAAAAATGCTCTTCAATTTCTAGAACCTGAAGAGATTAATCTGGATATGTATGATCCTGCACAACTGAGGGTATTAATCGTTGATGACAGTGCGTTGGCAAGAAAATTTATTAAGAAAACATTGGAAGGCCTTGGAGTACTAAAGTTTACTGAAGCTGATGGAGGACGCTCGGCAATCCAGCTACTAGAACAATCCTCCGAATTTGACTTAATAATTTCTGATTACAATATGCCGGAAGTCGATGGCAAGGAACTCGTCTCTTATATACGCGGCAATGATCTCATTGCCCATATTCCTGTTTTAATGGTAACCAGTGAACAAAATCGCGCAGTACTCAACAACATCGAACAAATCGGTGTATCTGCAATCTGCGATAAGCCCTTTGAGCCCCAACACGTTAAAGATTTATTGGTGAATATTTTAAATTAGCGGATAGAAGCAGGACGTCTAATTTGAAGAAACAATAAATTCTTTAATCACTCTTGCCGTCTTTTCTGGCTGCTCCATGTGTACATGGTGGCCGCCGGCGAGCTTCTCGGTATAGAGCTTTTTAAAATGTGCCTTACGCGCCTGGACGATTGAATTACTGGCAAATAGCCCCGAATCAGCCTCGATTAACAAAACTGGACAGGCGATGTTTTTTATCAAAGGCTGTAACTGGCCTTCAGTTAGCCGATTAATACTGGCAACGGTAAGTCGAGGATCACTTCGCCAGCGATAGCCTCCTTCGTAAGCTTCAACTCCTCTCTCCACGATAGGAGCTATTATTTCGGCAGGAATATTAGAATGTTTTGCCCTTATTTCAATTGCCTGTTCAATCGATTTAAACAAACTTCTGTTTTTGTTTTTTAATTCGCCACGATCACGGATTGACTGCTGCATCAGGTTAAAGGTACCGCTTTCGGTGGTCGTCAGTGGGCCAAGAGCTTCAAGTAGAATGAGCTTGCTTATGGATTGAGATACGGATGAAAACAGAGTGGCTGCCGCACCGCCCATGGAATGTCCTACCAACAAAATATCATTTAAGTCAAAATGGAAAACCAAGTCTTGCAGTACATACACTAAATCAAGAAAGTGATATGCCATTCCTTGCGGCAAATGCTTAGAATGACCGTGTCCAGGGAAGTCTACAGCAAAAACACGGTATTCTTGAAAATGATTAATAAGGGAGCGAAAACTAGCTGAATTATCCAGCCAACCGTGTAATAACACCATGGGCTGGCCATCTCGACTTCCTGATTCTTCTATGGCGCATTCTACGCCACACAATTGAACGCGATGAGCAATCACAGTATTGAGTAAATTAATCGTGTGGGTATTTGACGACACGCTTTATCGCATTAATGACTTGGCGCCGAGCATATTTCTTTAAATCGTTAACTTCTTCTTGCAGATTTGGACCGGGATTTTGCTTTTCTAGAAAATTACATACGTATTTCGCTGGCATGTTATTCAGTGCTATCGCAGCAATATCCTGAATGGTGACATCGGTTTGTTTGAACTCGTACTTACCTTCTAAAATAACCTCGTGAATTTGCTCGAACACTATTTCTTCAGCAAGGTTTTCCAGATCATCGTGATAATACATCTCTTTGTACATAGACGTTCCTCGAAATCACCGTTTTAATAACTGTAAGACCTAGCCGTCATTTGCGCAAGCCAATCAATACTTAAACCAGCAAAATTAGGAATTTAGAGTTACCAGCCGACTAATTCACCCATGGTTTCAGTCACAGTAAAGCGGCCTTTTTCGTTTTTGAGCACTCGTCCTGCAGCAACTTGAGGATCGTGCGTAAAGTAAAGCCAACCATTACGTTGCTCTAGCTCGCTGAGCAACAACTGTTTTTCTTCTATAAGGTGCTCTGGGTATCGGTCGTATCCCATGGTAATCGGTAAATGCACCCAAGGAGCGCCTGGAATTAGGTCGGCCACAAAAACAATCGGCCCCTGCTTGGTAGCTATTTCGGTCAACATCAAACCGGGAGTATGACCATCGCTAAAAATGAACCGATAATCGCCGCCTAGAATATCGCAATGACTCGACTCTATCAGGTGCAAGCGCCCTGACGATTCCAATAGTTGATTCAATAGAGGGAGAAAAGATGCTTTATCACGAAAGTGAGGTTTTTGTGCCCGTTGCCAATGGTCTTTACCAACAATAAATTGTGCATTAGAAAACAAGAGCTCGGGCTCTTGTCCTTCACGCCACTCACTCAGCAGACCACCAGCATGATCAAAGTGCAAATGGGATAAAACCACTACATCGATATCAGTATGCTCCAACCCATGAGCTCTTAGGGAGTCGAGTAATACGTGCTGGCTCTCAACAACACCGTATCGTGCTTTTAATTTAGGCTCAAAAAAAGCGCCTATTCCTGTTTCGAACAAAATATTTCGGTCGCCTTCTTTCACCAACAAAGCACGACAACTCAAATCAATACGATTTTGTTCATCCACACTCACCCATTGTTCCCACATAGCTTTAGGCGCATTGCCAAACATTGCACCGCCATCGAGTTTTTGCGAATTTCCAAGTATTGAATAAAGTTGTTTCATTGGTAGCAAATTGATCTCTAAAATTAGTTAGGCAACCGAGGTCTCAGTCTCAGATTCAGTTTCTTTAATTCTTTCAATTTTAAAGTCATACATACCGTACAACATAGAAATAATCGGGTTGATCAGATTAAAGAAGCAGAAAGGTAAATAAGCCAGTGTAGCGACGCCTAAAGTGCCAGACATATAAACTCCACAGGTATTCCACGGAATTAATGGCGATGTAATAGTTGCTGAGTCTTCCAGAGTACGCGATAGATTTTTACTGTCGAGTTGACGCTTTTGAAATTCTGCTTTAAACATTCGACCGGGTAATACGATGGCTATGTATTGATCAGCTGCCATCACATTGACACCAATACAGGTTAACACGACGGTTACTATGAGCGAGCCTGTTGAATGAACCAAGCTCAAAGTGGCTAACACCAGCCGTTGCAAAAGCTGTGTATGCTCTAATACAGCTCCGAACGTAAGTGCGCACAGAATTAACCATACTGTGTTAAGCATACTGCTCATACCACCTCGGTTTAAAAGATCATTAACCGCGGCATCCCCAGTATCAATTTTATAACCATCAAATAAGGCTCGCCAAACGCCGTCAACCTTATCAATAAAGCCGGAATTCTCAGTATCGCCCACAAATTTAAGTAAAGCGTCGGGCTGCAGAAAAAATGCAAAAATCCCGCCGATTAAAGCGCCGATAATTATGGTGGGAAACGCAGGGATTTTCTTGTATGCCATCGCCAGGACAATAAACAATGGAACAAGTGCAAACAGCGAAATGTTGAAATGCTGATCCATCAAGCTTAGAGTGTGCTGCAAATTAATCTGATCAGATTCTGGCGACTGTACCAACCCTATAATTAAAAACAAGATCAGTGCAATACTGATACTCGGTAAGGTAGTCCAAACCATATGCCGAATATGAGTAAACAGATCAGTGCCTGCAACAGCAGGAGCCAAGTTAGTTGTGTCGGACAGCGGAGACATTTTGTCTCCAAAATAGGCGCCGGAGATAATCGCACCTGCTGTGATTTCCAGGGATAATCCGAGGCCGCCAGCAATCCCTATCAACGCTACACCTACTGTAGCCGCCGTCGTCCAGGAACTACCAATACTGACGGAAACCAACGCACAAATAACACAGGCAGCACCATAAAACACCGATGGTTCCATGAGCTGCAAGCCGAAATAAATCATAGTCGGTACAGTGCCTGATAAAATCCAGGTTCCAATCAGCGAGCCAACGGCTAACAAGATTAAAATCGCGCCCATGGCACTGGAAATCCCCTTGGAGATTCCCTGTTCAATCGCCTTCCAGCGATACCCATTTTTGATACCTATGGCTGCAGCAACTCCTGCAGCGAGAATTAAGGCGATTTGATTTGCTCCGTAAGACGAGTTATCGCCATAAAGATAAACCGAGCCAGCTAGCATCAAAATAAGGGAGACTACGGGAATTAATGCGTCAATTAGTGTTGGCGTTCGAACTTGTGACATATCAACCTGCTTTATACTTATAGCAATCGAGCACCCAGAGGTGCTCGACTTTAAAATAATTCAATCAATTTTATCCAATTAACTGGATACCAAAGAATCGTTCGAGAATGGTAACGATGGCAATGGTACCGAGTAACAATGGACACACATAGCTAATGGCAAAATCAATGTATCGTTGAAGAATTGAGCCCCTGATGGCTTCATCACCGGCCGCCAATTCTTCGTTAAGATTTTCTTTACGCCATACCCAGGCCGCAAACACACTGATCATAAATCCACCGACGGGTAAGAAAGAATCTGCAGCTAAATCTTCAACAAAATCCATAAAGCTGATGGCACTGTCATGCCCCGGCATCGTAACAAAAGAGGTCAGCCAGGCAACGGTACCATTGGATAACATTGACGGTATGCCGACAAGGAAAATCACGGTCGCAATTACCCAAACGGCCTTCTTACGCTCAATGCCATGCTCGTCGACGACGTAAGACGTTGGAACTTCCAACAGTGACACCGTTGATGTTAATGCGGCAAAGGTCAACAATAAGAAGAATAAAACACCAACGATAACACCAATATTTGGTCCTAAGGTTTCGAACACACCTGGTAAGGTAATAAAAATTAAACCGGCTCCGCCGTTTGGCTCAATGCCTTGACTGAATACAAAGGGAAACATCATAAAACCAGCAATAAATGCTATACCCACGTCGGCCAAAGTGATCATGGCGCCAGCACTTACTATATTTTGATCCTTGGGTACATAGCTACCATAGGTTATTAATGCCCCCATCCCAAGAGACAAGGAGAAAAAGGCTTGGCCCAACGCCGAGTAGACAACATCACCAGTCAACTTGGAAAAGTCCGGAACTAAGTAGAACTTAACGCCTTCCATTGCGTTGGGTAAAGTCAACGCATACGCTAACAAACAAAGAATAATGATGATGAGTGTTGGCATTAATAACTTTGCAGCGCGCTCGATTCCACCGGCAACACCGTTTGAAACAATAAAGGCCGTGGTTCCCATAAAGAGTACACCGTACAGGCCTACTTTAATCCAGTCGCTAATAAATTCTCCGAACTGGGCGCCGATACCAAAGTTGGCTTGAAGCATTTCGATTACATAGCCGAAAGACCAAGCGGCAACGACGTTATAAAAAGAAAGGATCAATACTCCGCTCGCAAGTCCCAAATAACCGATAATTGCCCACTTTTTAAACCCCAAAGCTTTGAAAGCGCCAACCGGATTTCGCTGAGTCTTACGACCTATCGCAATTTCAGTGACTAAAACGGGATAACAAAGAATAAAACAGAATGCTAAATAGACAACGACAAAAGCAGCGCCTCCACCATTTCCTACTTCAAAAGGAAACTTCCAGATGTTTCCCAGTCCCACCGCTGATCCGGCAGCTGCTAAAATAAATCCTAAGCGTGTGTTAAAAGAACCTCGGGCGGCCATATTGTCTATCTCTTATTGTTGTTTATTTATTGCTCTTTCTCGGCACCTCGTGCTTTCGACGTTACCGAGTTGTCCCAACAAATACTGCTATGCAGCAAAAATCTGAATAAAGAAAGGATAATATCACCACAAACACAGGGCTTAACGCAAGTGACTAATACAGCTCATCCGACTTGAATCCTTAGAAAATCAAAGATATTGATTAATTATTCAACATATCTATTAATTTTTGTTCAATCATGCTTATTGGCGTAATTTTCATGACGAACCTGCCCTTCTCCCATAACCACAAAACGAGCAATGGTTAACGCCTCAAGCCCCATCGGGCCATAAGCATGGAGTTTGGTAGTTGAAATTCCAATTTCAGCTCCCAAGCCGAGCTCTCCTCCGTCTGAAAATCGAGATGAACAATTTTCCATGATGACAGATGCATCGATCTGCTGTTTAAATTTCTTAATGCTTTCCTGGTTTTTCGAAACGATTACTTCAGTATGCTGTGAACCATACCGTTCAATATGCTGAATAGCTTCATGAATAGATTGGACCTGCTTGACAGCTATTACTTTAGAGAGAAATTCCGAACCAAAGTCATTATCATTTGCTCGAGTTGAGCAGGTCAACTTTTCAAACGCTTTTTCACAGGCCCGGATTTCAAGACCATTATTGACCGCCAAATTATCAAGCTCTTTCCAAAATATATCTGATATTTTTTCGTGAATTAATAAGGTTTCGAGTGCATTGCAAACGCCGGGGCGAGAAAGCTTACCGTCATAAATAATATTAAGTGCCTGAATCATATCTGCAGACTCATCAATATAACAATGACACACCCCGCGATAATGTTTCAGCACAGGAATACGACTTTGTTCAACTACCGCTCGAATTAATTTTTCACCGCCTCTTGGAATCACTAAATCTATCCACTGATCTTGCTTTAATAAGTGCGATACCGTCTGATGAGATTGATCTTCCACCATCGTAACGGAATATTCTATTTCTGGAAATGCCAATAAAGCAGTTCGCCACACATCGAGCAATGCTCGATTGGTGAATAAGGATTCACTGCCCCCTCTTAATATAATGGCATTCCCGGATTTAAATGCTAAAGATGCTGCATCAATCGTCACATTTGGTCGCGATTCGTATATCATAAAAATGACGCCTAAAGGCACTCGCTCTCGAGTAACCAATAGACCATTAGATTGACGGTATTGCTCAACCTGAGATCCGACAGGGTCTTTAAGTTGAATAACTGCTTCGATCGCATTGATCATTGAATTAATTCTAGACTCATTCAATGTCAGCCGATCGATCATACTGGGTGACAATCCTTTTTGTTTTGCACCAGCTAGATCTTTTTCATTTGCGTTCAACACCTTTGACTTTGAATCTCGTAACGCTTTAGCAACATGGGCCAGTACTTTATTTTTTTGTTCTGTAGAATAGCTTCTTAAACACCGGCTCGATGCCTTAACTCTATCTAATTTCATGGAAAGTCTCCTTCAGCTGGCTTGCTTGACTCGCAATACCATATCATTACGATGGACTACTATTGATTGAGCATTTACTGCTGTTTCACTATGGGATCGATGTATCAACCAATCCTTTAACTGATTTGAACTAAATCGCACCAAACCTTTTGCCAGTTCCTTTCCGGAGTTCTTATGCTTGATAGTGACAACCTCCCTGGCTTCAAATACGCCTTCAAAAGAAATTAATCCCGGCAGCAGCAAAGACGCATTACCCTCTAACAAAGCTTTAGCGGCACCAGAGTCGATAAATAACTCCCCCTCAGAATGCGAAATATCTGCTAACCAGGCTCGAAAACTTTTTTGATGCACCAATGAATCTGTCATCAATTGAGTTGCCTGATGAGCGCCCGGTTGCAAGGCATGTAGAATTGACATTTCATGGTTTCCGATGAGCGTATTGATCCCCTTGCGCCCAGCTATACGCGCTGCCTCCAGCTTACTGGCCATGCCTCCCGTACCAATCGTGGACCGACTAATACCACAAACTTTGCTCAGTCTCGGATCTGTTACAGAACATGAAAAAATTGGCTTTCTAGAGAACGGAAAGTCTTCATATATATAGGCCGAGTCGGTAAACAGTACTAACCACCCTGCACCAAGCATGCTGGCGACATGGGCTGCGAGTAAGTCATTATTTCCTAAGCATCTTTTACCCGAACTTAAGGTGTCATTTTCATTAACGATTGGAATCACCTTGTGTGCTAACATTTTTGATATGAGTTGAGATGTTTTGAGGAAATGAGCGCGGTCACTAAAATCAAGACGATCCACCAGCACCTGTCCGATATTGGGTTTTAGTTCATTTTTCCAACGAGCAATGACTTCGTCCTGACCAACAGCCGCCAAAAGAGGCTTATATTTACTGGAGTTTAATGAAGTAGCAGCTAGTTGTTGACCGAGTAGCTGGCGACCGAGCTCTACAGCACCCGAACTTATTAACACCACTCGATATCCCGCATGTGCTAACTCATTAATTTGTGACGCAATTTGCTTTAAGGGAGCGCCACTCGTATCGCCAATCAATTGACTACCCACTTTAATAACAAACAGTTTTTCGTTGTCCATTAAGTAACTCACTTTTCTAAAGGCATAAAAAAACCCGCAGTTCAAAATCACTGCGGGTTTTCAGATGAATAGATTACGACCCGCAGCCTATCCGGGAGCGGGAACTAAAACAACTTGAGCGAAAATAATTTGAGTCATCGCAACACTATATCTGCGTCTTTAGAGTCAAGCAAATAACCCCTAGTTATATTCCAATGCGACTAAACAGGTCACTAAGTTTACTCACCCATTCAGATAGCACCGGATGCTCAGTTTCAAAATGCTCTGCAACCGAGGCTAATTGATCAACGAGAAACTCATCAGGTTCAGGCACACTGTCCGGGTTAGAAAGTAAGGCTCGAATTTGATGCCGCGCTGAACGCAACTCTTCAGCCATTTGAGGGTCATCAGACTCCAGGTCACTGAGTTTCCTCTCAAACTCTTGAAGCAGGTAAATGATGTCGTTCGTCGCCATATACACTCCAACTGGTCATTAATCCTATATTAAATTTAGCGTAAGTTCGGAAGTAAAGAAACTTTTAGTAAAGAAAAATGTGGAGATAATGGCGAGTATTAGACTCAGTTAAGATAAAGCTGAATTTAGTGTTAAAAACAGCGGTATCTAGCTGGATGATTTAACGATACCGCTGTATTGAAGGCTGAATGATTAGTAGAGGCTCTTTAGCCAGTCTTCGAGCAGTTTCTTCTCATAATAGAGCCGCTCACTGTTAAACTTGCGTTGGCTGATTGAGTTAAGGTTATAAAACTCTTTCAGGTTTTCAGTGCCTTGCTTGATTACTTGCTGATTTTCGTCGAGCAATGTGTAGTTTACTTCAATGCGAACTCGTACTACATCCCGTAAAACCCTCAAATCTCGCATGTCGGGCGAAACGTCGTAACGCATATCACCAGCACGATCGACTTCGGTAATTTCTAGCTTCAGCTGATGACCCGGTTTTAAATATTGGCTCGCCGATATTTTGAAAAACTCATCCATACCGGCTTTGAATGACTCAATCGAGCGGCTTTTGGTTGAATCCGAATCCATAATGTCGATGTACTTTTCCGGATTAAGGTAACTCACCGAAATTTCAGTCTGCATTTGTGCCACTAAAGGCAGCCCAACAAAAGACAGGGCAATCACTGATAAAACAGAACTTTTCTTAAACATTAGCATAATGCCACCTCTTGAAATTAGGTCCATTCACACTCATAGATTAGCGCAAAATATGAACCACCTCCAATATAAATCGCCTTTAATATTAACAACTTATAAAAGGTCAACCGATTTACCACTAAAACGTTCTAATAAGGTTACCTTTATTTCTACTTGAGTTTAAACGCCCCCTATTTTATTGTGGGCAAGCTCAATGAATTCTTCGAAGGACCTATGAAAAAACTGACTCAGTTTAACGTCAAATGGATTTGCGGTGCTCTTGGCTTGCTTTTGTTCCTGTCGATGTCTGCTTCAGCAGAAGAGCAGCCTGCTCTCGCCGACCCCATTCTTTTAACCACTAAAGCAGAAACCCTGATTTATAGTGAGCCTGCAAAGGCCGTTGAGCTACTTTTGCAAGCCTTACGGATTATCGAAGAACGGCCTGACTTTGAAGTAGAGTACCGAATAAAAATTCTGTTATCCGATTCTTACGTACAACTCGACCGCCTACAAGACGCGATCCAATTACTACAAAACTTGCGGCAAAGGATTAACGACAAATCGCAACCCAATAAAAAGGCGCAAGTTTTTTCTCGGCTTGGCGAAGTTTACTGGTATCAGGGCGAAGTCTTCCGCTCCATTGACTTGCTTGAGCAAAGTTTGAATTTGTACCGCGCATCCGGTAGTCAAATTGATGTCTCAGGTACTCTTAACAACTTGGGCATCATGTATCGTCATTTAGGCGACTACGAGCTTGCATTGAACTACTTTCTTAACTCCTTAAGTGTAAAACAAAAGCTCAATGACAGTTCGGGTGTCACATCCACACTCAATAATATTGGGGTATTGTACTTTCATCTGGGTAAGTATTACGAAGCAATTGATTATTATGATCAGTCGATTGCGGGATATCATAAGCTGGGGGACCGAGTTAATCTCGCCGACCCCCTTAACAACAAGGGACAGGCGCTCGAACAACTGGGTAATCTCGACGATGCCATAGAGTATTATCAGCAGTCGTTGATAATTGAGCAGGAAACGGCCGATAAGCGTGGGCAAGGTTTTTCTCATGCGAATATAGGTGCTGTTTTAAGAAAGTCGGAACAATTCGAAGAAGCTAAACTACACCTTTCGCATGCCTTGCAACTTGCAGTCGAATCGGAAAGTCCAGCGGTCGAAACCGAAGTTCGACTTCAGATGGGGTTACTGAATCTCGATACCCGTTTACTTGATGCGGCTCGGGAACACTTCTTAACTGGGCTTACGATAGCTGAAAAGACCTCCGAAAAAGAAAAAGTTAGAGAGTTTCATAAGTACTTATCGCAAGTATTCGAGGCTAATAGTAAGTATGAGCTGGCGTTAAAGCATTTTCGGTTGTTTAAACAGGTATCAGAAGAACTATTAAACTCTGACAGTAAAGAGCGACTGACTCGTATTGAGTTTAAAAATAAGCTCGAACAGCGTGAAAGAGAAATCACTTTGTTAAAACAGGAAAACCAGATTCAGGCACTGGAAATTGAACATGCACTTACAGAAAAATACATCGTCTTTGGTGCGAGTATCGCTGGAGTAATTATTACGCTACTTTCTTTTGCCATTGTCGTTCATCGAAAACAACTGTTCCGAGAGCGAGAAATATCCGATCAACTCAGCCAACTCGATCAGTTGAAAACACAGTTTTTTGCACATACATCCTCGGAGCTACTTTCCCCCATTCAAAAAATCACTCAGCTAGCATCTATGCTACGGCATTCTGACTTTAGACACACCGAACAACAACAGCACCTTAATGCACTCGAAGGATTCACTGGTAAGTTACATTTAATGATTCGAAATTTACTCGACTTTAGTGCCGAGAGAAATAACAAACTTGCCCTGAAGCTGAGCAATAATTCTCTTTCAGATATTATTTATAAGGTTATCGACTTAAAGCAGCTCGACCTTAACAATAGCAAGATCAGTTTCAACGTGCAGTTAGCGAAGGACGAATACCGGGTTTCGTGTGATCTTGAGCGAATTCGACAAGTGCTGTTTAACTGTTTAAATTACCTTATCGCTCGACTCGACTCAGGAAACATAGGTGTTCAAGCAGCAGAAGTTGATAATCGAATTATGGTACGAATATCAAATCTTCCCTTAACCGAAGAGCTCGAACACCAAAATGCCCACAGCCAGTCAGTCACTTCTGATGATGGGTTCGAGCTCAACCTTGCGTCCAGTATCATTGATTTGCATGGTGGAGAGCTCTGGCTTGAACAATATCAAAGCGGTTATACTATCTGTTTTACTCTCCCATTACAGAACCGTTAATCATTGCCATGTCTAAAATTGACTCAATAATCGACGAAGATACTAGAATTACCGCTGCAAAGCTCAATTCAGAAACAGCCGTTGCAAGTTGGAAAGAACTTGAGATCTTCTTTGCTAGAGGACAGATTCTGGTTGTTTCAAATGACCATGACTTAATCGAAGCCGCACTTGCAGTCCACTTGGATAGAAAGCAGGACATCGAGCAAATGCTAAGGTTACAGACCCTAAAGCAACCTGATCCCGATTGGGTAAAAAACAATTGCACCGCCGATACGCCATTTTGGGCCGTGGTGGTTGCGCCTTTTGTGTTGGTCCAGATGAAAAATGGCAACTAAATTAACAGGTCTCATTAGAGCTTTAAGCTTCAGCTTAATACTTCTCATTGTAAGCTGCGGCGAACAAATTTCCTTAACGCCACTTGAGCCAGGAGACACTATCGTTGCTTTTGGTGACAGTCTGACATTTGGCACGGGTGCCAAAACCGGAAATAGTTATCCCGACTTTCTCCAACAAAAGCTGGCTATGTCGGTAGTGAATGCTGGAGTTCCAGGGAATACAACAAGTGATGGCGTAAAGCGAATTGATGAGGTGATTTCTCAGCACCAGCCTAATTTGGTAATTCTTTGTCTGGGTGGTAACGACTTTTTAAGGAAACGAAGTAAACAAGAAGTCATTGATAATTTAACCACCATAATCAATAAAATTCGAGACGATAACCGCGAAGTCATGATGATTGCCGTTCCTGAGCTTGGGCTATTTCTGTCTGATGCCGAGCTCTACAGAGATTTGGCAGATAACCTTCAAGTTCCTTTGCTAGAAGATAGCTTATCCGACTTGCTGTCTGACAATTCTTTCAAATCCGACGCAATACATCTTAATGAAGCCGGTTACGCAAAATTAGCAGAACAGGTTTATCGGTTTCTAGTTGAACGTGGTGCCAAAACTCAATGACAAAATTGCAAAAAGCCCTAGATACTACCAAGGAATAAGCGAAATAATCCCACCATTAGCTCCTGCGCAGAATTATACTCTGCTAGCTCAGGGTATGATTTAAAGTTCGCTAAGATAAAGGCACTGCTTACAGCAAAGATAGAAAGACTGACTCTATCGACCCATTTACGAACAGATTTCATGTTTCTTCTCCTTAAATACGGGTGCAATCATGCACCCGTTTTGTGTCTAGTTGATGACAGTTGTTAATAACTGTCGTCGCGGAATCGGCGAATGTAGATAGCGCCAGCGACACACAAAGCGCATATAGTTAGTCCGATCCACATTTCACCTTGAGCCAATGCCCCGAACGGATGTCCATTTTCAAATGCACTTTCAACTAAAGGTTCAATTTGAGCCAAATGTTCGCCAATCAGTTGGGCAAAATGGGCACTGTGAAAAATCATTCCTTCAACCAGCATCACACCTAAGGGTACAAACACTGCAATTAAAAACGCTGCTCGTTTAGCATAGGCAGAGACCAGCCATAACCAGCCCAGTACCGGTGCCATCCATAGTGTAATAACAATGATTAAAGCGAAATCGTTAAAAATAACGCTGAACAACGAGGAGTTTGCCCATACCAGATCCCACGCTGAGCCACCGTTAAACCAAACCATCAAAGTCACCAAAATTAAGCCAACAAACTGACTGACAACGGCAACCGATGCAGTGATTACAGGCGCGACAAAAAACGCGGAGAACACCTTAGAAAGAACCGTTTGTGTATCAGATACAGGCATGGACTTCCAGAACAAAATGCTGCGATCACGGCGCTCATTGTATAAACTGCCAAGCACATAAAAGAAAAGCACAAACAGCAAACCAATCGATAAAGGTGCTAAAAACGCACCATATTGGAACCCTTTCATAGCTATGCCAAGCTCCGACACATCTGCTTGACTAAGACTACTGAAATCACCATTAAAATTGATTGTTTCACCGAACTGAACAATAAAGGTTTGCGCAGTAAATAACCCAATAATCAGCGAAAATATAATGACGCCCGCAATGATTAAAGGTGCTCTTTGGAAACTTTTATTTTCCCAATATTCACGCAAGACCAAAGTTTTAAACGTGGTCATATTCATGCGACAACCTCCTTCATTTTGGCGACGAATAAATCAGAAATGCTAGGTCTATGGGTATCCCCTAGTGATTCCGCAATCTCCTGACCAATCCCATCAAATAGAAATACTTTGCGTCCAAACATCTCGCGCTCGGCAATAGGATTATATTGCTTAGCTGCTTCAGCTTTATCACTGGAAACCATAACTTCAATAAATCGCTGGCTCACATCATCCATAGAGGAATTTAAAATGATTTGGCCATCTTTTATGAACATTAGATCGGTTAACAGGTTTTCCACTTCTTCGACCTGATGAGTTGTCACAATTATGCTTCGGTTCTCGTCAAAGAACTCGCTTAACAACTCATGGTAAAACTCTTTTCGATACAAAATATCAAGCCCTAGGGTCGGTTCATCTAATACCAAAAGTTCCACGTTAATGGACAGAACTAACGCCAAATGTAGTTGAGTAACCATACCCTTCGAAAGGTGTCCGACTTTACTGTCACGTTTGATCTTGGTTTTCTTTAAAAAAGATTCCGCTTTTAGCCGATCAAACCGAGGATGAACGCCACTAACAAAATCTAAAGCCTGCGATACTTTCATCCATTTGGGTAACACGGCCACATCAGCAATAAAGCAAACTTTTTGCATTAAACGATGACGATCGTTACGTGGATCAAGACCGAAAACATCCAAATGCCCATCAAAGGTCGTTAAACCTAAAATTGCTTTTAAAGCGGTCGTTTTACCAGCTCCGTTCGGCCCGATTAAACCGACGATTCGCCCTCGCTCTACGGTAAAGTCCACCCCTCTCAACGCATCGTAATTGCCGTATGATTTTTTCAGCCCTTCTGCGGTGATAATACTGCTCATGAGTTTTCTCCTCCGGAGCTATTCGACTGTCGATTTAGTAAATCACTTTTATTTAATCCCAGTCGCTCAATTTTTTCTAAAATTAATGGCCACTCTTCCGTTAAAAATTGATGCCTTTCCTTTGATAGAAGCTTCTCACGCGCACCCATTTGTACAAACATTCCGATCCCCCTACGCTTTTCAACAACCTCTTCATCCACCAACTCCTGATAAGCCTTGGATACAGTTATCGGGTTAAGTTGGAAATCTGCCGATACCTGACGAACCGAAGGCAATGCATCTCCTTCTTTAAGCTCATTATCAAGAATGGAGGCAATTACTTTATCCCGTAACTGGCGATAAATCGGCTGACTGTCGTTCCAATTTGCCTGCATATTTCGCTCACCTTTGTTTACTTTTTATCGAGGCCAGACTACGACGACCTCTTCACCGAAACGGTGTTGTATTATACTACTACACCAATTCAGCGTTACACAAATTATATTTAGAGTTTTGTAACTAAACAGCCACCTTTAACTTCTATCTATATGTTTTAATTGATATTTTTAGAGTCGTACATTTGTAACAAGAGTTTGAAAAATGCCTATAAACCCATTGAGAGCTGTGTTAGGATGCCCGCAAAATAAGGTATTTCGATGATGAATTTGCGAAACGCAGCCTGTTTACTCGCCACTTTGCTGGCTTGTTCACTCATTTTATTTGGCTATCTTTCCGTAACCACTGGGCTGTTGTCTGGCATAATGATCGCGCTTATTTTCAGGCATTCATGGTCAGTGAAAGCTCGTCAGTTGTCCTCCTCGTCATTGCAAGTAGCCATTGTGCTAATGGGGTTTGGCTTGAACTCCAGCCAAATTATTGAGGTTGCCCAATCGACATTCCCTTATATTGCTCTGAGTATTACTATCTGTTGTGTGGTTGGCTGGTGTTTATTTCGCCTGTTACGTGTGGAGCGAGAGACAGGTATTTTGATTACTTCGGGAACCGCCATTTGTGGCGGTAGTGCCATTGCTGCAGTGTCTCGAGTGATCAACAGTCGTCCAGAACAAACCGCAATTGCGGTAACCGTAGTCTTCCTGCTTAATCTTGTGGCGCTTTTTCTGTTTCCATTGATCGGTGAGTGGTTACAAATGAGTCAATATCAATTTGGCGTTTGGGCAGCTCTCGCCATCCATGACACCAGTTCGGTGGTGGGTGCTGCTGCTGCTTACGGTGACGAAGCTCTCGCGATAGCTACTACTACTAAACTGGCACGTGCCCTTTGGATAATTCCTCTGACTATTATGGCCTCTTTGCTGGTTAATCGAGATAAGTCCCGAATCACCGTACCGCTTTTTATTCTTGGCTTTGTTGCTGCATCCTTCGTTAGCAGTAGCCTGCCACAATTTCAGAATGTGTTTGATTTATTATCTTATGCAGGACGCCTTGTGATGGTTCTTGCATTATTTTTATTAGGACTCGGGATCACACCAGAAATTTTAAGAGCCATTAATCTCAAGCCATTTGCTCTAGGGATATTGCTCTGGTTAACACTCGCAGCTAGTTCCTTATTCTTGATTAAATATTTGTGAATGGTGATTTTATGTGGAAGTTCGCTTGCTCGCCTTTAAATCGTCAGTCGTTTTATCGCAATGACAGCGCTCGATTAAAGCTGTGGAAACAGCAAGAAAACGCTCGCTTAATTCTGCTGAATGAAAAGTATCAGATTCTGATGCAACCCGATGGAATCCATCCGCAAAATGCCACTCATCACTCTGACGCACCAATCCAACAACGGTGGATCTACCTCGGACACGCTGACAGCACTCCATGGTTTTGTGCAAGGGTTAAAAGTGGCGAGTTTGAATTAAGCCACCATCAACAATGGTTGGATTTGAAACTTGCGTTACCCCAATTAGCCGAGCCCTACGCATCTACTTTGGCTTATGCCAAAGCTCTGATTTACTGGCATCAGCATCACCAGTTTTGTGGTAAATGTGGGGCATCCACCTATATTCATAGTGCTGGACATGAGCGCTATTGCGAAAAGTGTAGTAAGTCTATTTTTCCTCGAACGGATCCGGCCATCATTGTATCCATCACCCACGGCGAGCATTTGTTTCTTGCTCGTCAAAATATATGGCCCGAGAAACGTTACTCAGTGCTCGCCGGTTTTGTCGAGCCCGGAGAGTCATTTGAACAGGCTGTAGAACGCGAAGTATGGGAAGAAAGTAAACTTAATGTTCACTCAATTAAATATCTTGGATCTCAACCTTGGCCTTTTCCGTGCTCGATAATGATAGGTTTTCAGGCTGAGGCAAAATCGATGGAGTTTGATTTACAAGATGATGAGCTGGATCAGGCAATGTGGGTATCTCCTACATCTATCATTGACAAGCTAAAAAGTGGAGAGCTCCTATTACCCTCCAGTGGATCCATATCGCAATTTCTTATAGAACGCTGGGCTCATCAACACAAGATTAACTTGTCGAAATACAGGGCAAGCTAAAAACAATTAAATTACTGGAATCCTGAATTGTCGATATTTTGTACCTGGGAGCTCAGCACTTTTAATTCGTTTAAAACTTCAAGCCGGCGCCATTTGGGTAAACCACTGTCTTTGCTTAACTCTTGCAGGTTTACACCTAACTGTTTTGCAAGGTAATCCAGGTGTGCTGTACCCCTTTTTTCTTTTAACATATATACCTCACTTGCTGATATAGTAAGAAGCTATCGCGTAGTCGCTAAATTTATACTCGATTCAAATGACAAAATTAAGAACGACTCTTTGCAGATTAATGACATCTAGAAAAGCCCAACAACCGCCAGCTAATAGCAAGAAGTCATGGCGACGGTACAGCCTAGATCTTTTGCTACTCTTAATGGTGGTATCGGGCGTTCACTATTGGCAAACAAAGGATAACTTAGAGACTGGTCACAGCGAGCCAGTACCTACATTTAAGCTACCTTCATTGAGCGGAAAGATGATAAGCAATCTAAATGAAAGTAAAATTGCTATTTATTACTTTTTCGCACCCTGGTGCACTATTTGTCACCTTTCAATTGAAAATTTAAATACGCTTAAATCAGACATTGAAGCAGGTAAAGTGAACGTTTATATCATCGCTCTGGACTGGAAAAGTAAATCGGAAGTCCTCGACTTTGTTGAACAACATGATTTACCAGCTGAGGTTTTACTGGGGTCCTTAAAGCAACAGCAAGACTTTAAAATAAAGGGCTTTCCTACCTACTATATCGCTAACGCCAATAATCACTTAGAATGGGTTAGTGTGGGCTATTCCACGTCAATTGGTTTTAAGACTCGTATCAAATTACTTACTGATTAAATACAATCCAATTTCCAATAAATGAGCAATAGTATGAATAAACAATACGATCTGGTTTTATTAACCGAAGATAAATATATCAATACCGATAAACGAGACTGGTACACTTTACAAGTATTGCTTGAGGACGAATTGGTTCTTGATGCGGTTAAACGGCAAGGACTTAAAGCAACCAAAAAATCATGGTCCGATCCAGATTTTGATTGGACTTCAACACAAGCAGTGCTTTTTCGAACAACCTGGGATTACTTTGAACGATTCGATGAATTCTCACCTTGGTTGGAACAACTAGAAAAGCAAACTCACTGCATAAACCCGGTGAGTATTATTCGCTGGAACCTCGATAAGCGTTATCTAATCGAATTGAGCAGCAAGCAAATAAATTGCGTAGAAACTCACTTACTCCCAAAATCAAGTAGTATCAACTTAAAAGATATGATGAATAAACATCAATGGGAGCAAGCTATTGTTAAGCCGGTGGTTTCTGGCGCAGCTCGACATACCTATCGCGTCACTAAAGAAAATTGTGAAGATATTACAGCCAAACTTTCCCAGCTAATTAAGAATGAAGATTTTCTGATCCAGCCGTTTCAAAAGTCCATTATTGAACATGGTGAAGTCTCTCTAATGGTTATGAATGGTCGTTACACTCATGCAGTAAAAAAGATCGCTGCGCAAGGCGATTTTCGCGTTCAGGATGATCATGGAGGAACGGTACACCCTTATATACCGAACGAAGATGAAATTGCGTTTGCAGAAGCAGCCATTAAAGCCTGTGAACCTCAACCTCTCTATGGAAGAGTCGATATTATAAAAGACAATCACGGAAAATTCGCCATAATGGAACTGGAGTTAATTGAGCCCGAGTTGTTTTTCCGATTTTGTCGTCCAGCGACTACAGAATTAGCCATCGGAATTAAACAATTCCTTGAAAAACTATCCTCATAATGTGGCCAAAAACATGAAGCAGGTTATCGTGAGCTGGTCATCCGGTAAGGACTCCGCATTAGCTTTACATCGATTAATGCAAGATAGGAACTATAGTGTTGTCGGGCTTGTGACCACATACGTTAACGATCGGGTTCCTTTTCAGGAAACTCCTATTAATGTTGTTCGAGCCCAGGCCAGTCGACTTAACTTACCTTTACTGGAAATCGAGTTACCCAAAGTGTTTCCTGACAATGAAGTTTACCAATCACTCATTATTGATCATTTACAAAACTCATCATTAGAAATCGATGCCGTAGCTTTTGGCGATATTTACTGTAATGGCATCGAGGCCTATCGCCGTAGCTATCTCGAGCCCGCAGGCTTCGAATGTATTTTTCCTCTAATGAATCATTCTTCTATAGATCTGGCCAACGCAGTTTTCGAAGCAGGTATTGTCGCAAAAGTGATTACCGTGGATACCGAACAATTGCACGGAAGTTTTGTCGGAGAGATTTATGACAAGGAGCTCATCGATAAATTACCTAAAGATATCGATGTTTGCGGTGAAGACGGTGAATTTCATACCTTGGTGATTAATATGCCATTATTTAATCAACCTTTAAAGATTGATTGGCAAACGATCAACCGTAACGGCCGGTTTCATTATCTGAAATATCAACTCAAGAAAAGTTGACTCAGCGTACTACTTTAATCGACAAACGATCAAGGCGATCAATGGTTAGCAACAATTCCCGCTCAATCTCCTGAGATGAGTTAAACGACTCTTCTGCCACCGGAAGCAAAGAAGCGGCTATGGTAAGGAAGCTTCCGCTCTTCATAAGCTGGCGCATTTTGGGTAAAAACACAAACTGTAACCATTGCTCAAACCGAAGGGTATCGACACAAAACGGGGCTGCACTTTGAAGAGCCTTCTGCCCGGGGTGCTTTTCAGACCAAAAGCCGCCTGCTTTAAGGTGCGATTCAAGCTGGTCGAGAAGTTCAAGTATTTGTTGATGATGAATCACTCGCTGCGCTCACTTACGACTTATCCGCAAACTCTGGAAAATGCTTCTGAACCACCTCTCCTGCGGAAGCAAATCCCTGGCACTTATCGATTATACTGGGATGAATTATTTTGGGGCCTTGCGTATTTTTGATTCGATAAGGATGGATGGTTTGATACCCTGTAGTGGCTACGACTTTTAACATTTCGATTAGATGGGTACACCCGTCTGTACCTTCCAGTAACTGTTTAACTTGTGCAATCCAACCCGAGCCAATGCTAACTCCAATTAAACGCTCAAAGCGCGGAGGAACTTTTCGACACAACTCAAAAGGTGCTGCCTGCATCTCCGCATAAATATCTCGGATGGTCATAGAGTCATCAAGAGTTACACGTAAGTCCATCAAATGAACAGCATCGCCTTCTTTTAAAGTGCCGCGTTCGATCGTCTCAAAAGGATAGTGTTTAAAATCAAATAAACGCGCTTCTATATCCCATAGATCATCTTCCCTTAAGTAGCCGGTACATTCGATTTTTCTACTGTGGATAGCTTGTCGCTTTACGGGCTTGGGAAGTGCCATAACTGAACCTATGAGAGATTTTAAATACTAATCGTGTCGGCAATTCTCTCTTTTTAGATTACAGGAGTAAAGGCAAGTTACTATTTCAACTCTTAATCATACTATATACACACTCTTTTACATTCGGACATACACGTGAATAATTAATACCGATACACTCATCAGGCAAACTTGGAATGTAAAGGCTGAGTGACTAAAACATCTGTTACAAAGCGAATTTTCAGGTTTCGCTCCTCAAACAACCCCATTGAAACCCGCCTCTTGGCGGGTAATTTTTTTAAGCGAAAATCAAAGTGTCAGGGCTTTCCCTGACAATGGGCATCAGTAAATAAATAGCCAAGCCAAAGGATTTAGTCCAGAGGAATGTAACCGGGACAATCTGCGCTAAAATCGAAGTTATTGTTTAACCACAATGTTGTGGCATAGGCATGTACGCAGGCTCAATGAACAGTGGTTCTGCATTAAATGGCACTAGAGCAGTCAATTGAACTTTATTCCAATTCGCACTCATGGAAATAACGGTTAATGAAAGAGATGCTGCTAACAATACAGTATAACCCCAGCTTTTACTCAGGTGAGATCGCATTGATTCGCCCCCGCGAATTGGCTCGCCGCCTTACAGCATAAGCCTGTCATTTAACATGATATCGACACTTCACGATATAGACGTAACAACACGAGAAAAGGTTTTAAAGATAATGAAAAAATTTGTCTAGATTAACTTACAGTTTCTCATCAACTGGAGTTTTTCGTGAAGTTCATTATTGAAGTACGTTTTTTTAAAGATAGTTCGGGGCACTTTTTAAGGAGACGTTGTACTGCGGAGAACAAAGACCAAATTTCGGCACGCGCAACAGAGTCTGGCCACTCGTATACGGACAGCCCCTCGGCGAAGGAGTCGACATAGGCTACACGCTGGGTCAATTGGCTGGACATTGGTTTAATTGAGCTACCTTTACGGACATCGTCGATCAAATATTCTGACGAGCGGACTCGCTTTCGCACACGGGTCCAGCATATTCGTGCTTCACACTCTGGATTAATGGCTTTTGCTTGCCCGACCAATTCATCCATCGCATTAAAAGACCAGATTTCAACCGGAGAAGGAGCTAAGGGAACTAAAATCACTGAAGCGACTGACACCATTGCCCGCGTCATAGGACTTATATGAGGGGGACCATCGAGTAAGATCACATCATAATTATCCTGCTCTTTTTCAAGCAGGTTAAGCAACTCTGCAGGAGTTCCAGCAGTTGCAATTGAAATACCCGTGTCCTCGTAAATATCTTCACGCACCTGGTGCCATGCAAGAACCGAGTTTTGCGGAGGATCGCAGTCAACTAGCAAAGTATTACAAACATCTGAAAACGTAGTAGCCAAATTGACACACAAAGTGCTTTTACCCACACCTCCCTTAGCCTGTGCAATTGCGATTACTTTTGCCGTCATAGTTTTCAGAGCGCTCAAAATTCTAGTTTTTGTTAAACTTGATTATAGATAGTTTTTGCAATTTCTTGATTATTTTGGCCTTTTTTTCACAAGCGGTCAAATGATGAGCAGGAAATGTCGGAAAAATAATCCTTAAAACCTCAAACCAGCCGCTTTTGCCCGTCTTTCCCTATACGACTTTATCACTTGACTTTGCTTATATTTTTCAGCAACTTAGGTGAAATTTTTACAACAATAAATAAAATCTATGACCGAACGCCTTGACTCCATTGAGCCTACTCAACAACCAGCAAAACGTTTTATGATTTGGTTCGCTCCACTCATCGCACTTATTATTAGCCTGAGTGGCTCTTTTATTGGGCTGACGACTCCGGCAGCTATCACACTCGGGATAACACTCTGGTGTGCTCTCTGGTGGGTATTTGAGCCCATTCCTATAGCGGCGACCAGCCTATTACCGTTAGCACTTTTTCCTTTACTGGGTATCGTTGCTCCAAATCAGGTAGCACAAGCCTACGGCCATCCGCTGATCTTGTTACTCATGGGTGGTTTTATACTGTCCAAGGCAATGGAACGTTCTGGAACCCATCGCCGTATCGCACTTCATATGATCCATCTGTTTGGAGCAGACTCCAGCTCACGTGTGCTGATTGGCTTTATGGTTGCTGCTGCGTTACTTAGCATGTGGATTTCTAACACAGCAACGACTCTGATGTTACTTCCTGTTGCACTTGCGGTACTTGAAAAAAATCGCGATAAAGCTTTGGTTCCCGCATTACTGCTAGGCACAGCTTACGCTGCAAGTATTGGCGGTATAGGCACTCCCATTGGCACTCCACCTAATATGTTATTTCGTGGTGTTTATGAGCAGGCAACTGGCCAAGAAATTGGATTTGTGCAATGGATGAGCTGGGCAATTCCGGTCGTCATGGTATTTATTCCTCTAGCATGGTTGTGGCTTAAACGAGGCTTACAAACTAATAACCACCTCGAAGTACCTCACCCTGGCGCATGGCGCGCAGAAGAAAAGCGCGTTTTAGCAATTTTCGCGATTACTGCAGTTTTATGGATCACTCGTACCGAGCCATTTGGCGGTTGGAAAGGATGGATTGAGCTACCTTACGCCAATGATGCTAGTGTTGCTCTACTCGCTGCCGCTGTCATGTTTATGGTCCCCAACGGCAAAGGCGATCGCTTGCTGGATTGGGAGACAGCCAACAAAATCCCTTGGGGCGTTTTAATACTTTTTGGCGGCGGTATATGTATTGCCAAAGCGTTTGAGCAGTCAGGGCTCAGTCAGTTAGCCGGGGAAAACTTGGTGATACTGACCGAGATGCCCTTATGGCTCGTACTACCACTGATTTGCCTCGCAGTAACATTTATAACCGAAGTGACCAGTAATACAGCGACAACCACACTACTTATGCCCATTTTGGCCGCCGCCGGGATTTCCGCAGGTATCGATCCGGCCATTTTAATGGTTCCAGCGGCAATGAGTGCCAGCTGCGCATTTATGTTACCCGTTGCGACGGCGCCTAATGCAGTAGTCTTCGGGAGTGAGAAAATTTCAATTCAACAAATGGCGCGCAAAGGAGTAGCACTCAATTTTATCGGTGTTTTAGTGATTAGCGGGCTTTGTTTATTGCTTGTCGCGTAGGAAACTAATTGAGTCAAAATACATCAAAGCCAGTGATATAGCCCTTTTTCAAGGTGAAGTAATTTGCTAAATCACAGCTGGTCGCATACTATACAGTACAGGCCGTCACAATAACGCAATACTCGGGCCTTACATTAGGACGGAAAACACACATCAAGGAGATGTATTTCGATGAAACTATTAAAACACAAAGTCAGTGGACGCAATACCCAATCAGTCAATGGCGAGTTTTTATTTCGCCGTAGCCGACGCGGGGCAGCCGACCATCAAACAGAAGCCGATGCACGACTGAGTCGTAGCAAAGTTTCAGAAAAGTAACACCTTAATAGAATCGCTTAACCAGGGCTGGTCGGCTCTAGTTAAGCGTTCTCTGTGTTTAACGCTTTAGAAATGCTTCAAAAGCAGCTTTTGCAGCATCGCCATCTAGCAATTTCTTAAAATCCTCACCCTCTTCTTTAATCCGGTCCACCAATTGTTTGCGACTGCTACCCCGCAATAATTCTCGAGTGGCATGCACCGACTCAGCGGGCAGTTTTAGTAGCTTTTGTTGCCACTGCTGCAACTGCTGCTCAACATCTGCTGCCGTTTCAACCGCCAGGTTAATTAAACCAGCCTGCTCAGCCTGTCGATTATTAAAACGCTCGCCTAGTAACAGCCATTCAGTTGCTTTTTTCAGTCCGATTTGCTCTGGCATCAATAGGCTGGAGCCTGCTTCCGGACATAGACCTAAAGAGGTAAAGGGTAAGGCGAAGACAGCGGAACTGGAAGCCACCACTAAATCGCAATGCAATAGTAGCGTCGTCCCTATTCCAACAGCCGGACCATTAACACCCGCAATCATGGGTTTGGTACAGGATGCCAAAGCAAACAGAAATTGCCAAACTGGACTGTCATCCTGGTGAGGCGGATTTTCGAGAAAGTCTTTAAGATCATTTCCGGCACAAAATGCGCTGTCGGATCCGATTATGGTCACCAGTCGCACGGAATCATCACTAGTGGCTTCAATTAAACCATCTGCCAGTGCCTGATACATATCAGCGGTAATAGCATTCTTTTTATCAGGGCGATGAAACTGCAGCGTCATTACGCCGCCTTCAACAACCTTTAGAATACTTGAGTCTGTCATAGTGTCTTCTCAATTGATTAATATTTAAGACCGAAGCCAAAGTTTCCTTCAACTTGTGCTGTGGCATAAGCAAACACCACCCACACGGCCAGGTTTTGTTTTAAATGCTCAGGGTTTACTTTGTCGAGTGTATCGTTGGCTGTGTGATGTAAGTCGAAATAATCAGTGCCATCCTGACGAAGCGCGAAAGTGCTCATGCCCAAAGCTCGTAACGGCCAAAGATCTGGTCCTCCGGTCGCTTTAGCTTTACCTTTCTCAACCCCAAGTGGCTTTAGCACCTCAACAAGCTGATCGATAAGCGGCTCCTTCTCATTGGCCGAACTCCAATCAATTGACCAGATAGGACCTGCTCCAAAATCAGATTCGGCTCCGGTAATGTGCTTGACCATTTCAACTGCATGCGCTTTGGCATAGGCTTTAGCACCCCACAGACCTTGCTCCTCATTCGCCCACAGCACAACTCGAATAGTACGCTTGGGCCGTTTTCCTTCAGCAATCAGCTTGGCTGCAGCCATGGTAAGTGCGACACCCGCTCCATCGTCCACGGCGCCTGTTCCCAGATCCCAAGAGTCGAGATGGCCACCTATCACGATGACTTCATCAGGTCGATCACTCCCCTTAATTTCTCCGATAATGTTATATGAGGTGTAGTCTCGACCCGTTCCGGAAGTCAAAGTCAACCCCAGCTCGACAGGGCCACGACGCAACTGATTCAGTAATAGGTCTGCATCTGGATTGGATAACGCGGCCGCCGGAATCTTGGTAACACTTTCTGAGTAATTCATGTTTCCAGTATGCGGAAATCGATCATGGTCGGTTCCAATTGACCGAATCACAATAGCTTTGGCACCTTTGCTTCCAGCTACTGAAGCGCCTTGACTACGGGCCACCACGGCTTTGCCATAAGCGCTACCATCTCGAGTTTTAGCCATTTTATAGCTAATAAAAACGATTTTGCCTTCTACTTCGCCGCGCTCTGCCTTTTGTAAATCTTCAAAGGTTTCAAAATGAACAATTTCTCCACGAATGCCTTGCTCACCCGTCCCAACACTATTTCCGAGCGCTGTTACAAATACCTTTTGCGGAAAGGGAGATAAAATTTCTGCATACTCGTCACCACGATTCCAGCTTGGAAAGGTTACTGGTTCTTTCCAGATCTTATCAAACCCCAGCTCTTGAAACTTTTTTTCCGCCCAAGCCACTGCTCTGGCATCACCTTCGGTACCTGCCATTCGAGGACCAACTTCTGTAGTAAGAGATTCTAATATTTGATAAGCCAAGTCGCTGGCTTGCGCTTTATCCCTTAATTGTTTTAGATAATTCACTTCCTGGTCGTTCAGTTTGCCGGCTGATTGAACGTCCTTTAAACAGCCAGCAGTTAAGATAAGTGCAATGGTTATTAGTTTTATTGTTTTCATCTTTTACTCCAGATTGCGAGGGACAAAGATTACCAAATCCTCTTAGCTGTTGTAAGATGAGTACACAAACTATTACAACGAATAGGTAAATTCGATGTCTCAATCCATATACGATCATGAAGTGGTTTCGCTCGATGGAAGCAAAATTTCATTGTCGGACTATAAGAACCAAGTTTTACTGATTGTAAACACTGCTAGCGAGTGTGGATTTACACCACAATACGATGGACTGGAAAAAATCTACCAGCAATATAAAGAGCAAGGCTTCAGCGTGTTAGGGTTTCCCTGCAACCAGTTTGGAAAGCAAGAGCCTGGTGATAACAGTGAAATTGCAAATTTTTGCACAACGCGTTTTTCGGTGACCTTCCCAATGTTTGAAAAAATCGAAGTAAATGGTGAAAAAACCCACCCTTTATTCGAACAGCTTAAAGCAGAGGCACCCGGGATTTTAGGTAGTAAACGTATCAAATGGAACTTCACCAAGTTTTTGATCAATCGGAATGGTGAAGTAATAAAACGTTTTGCTCCAAAAGATAAACCTGAAAACTTAACTTCTCACATTGAAGCCTTGTTGTAGAACGTTATGACAGTAGAAGACACCATAGCCGAACTCGAGTGTAAGATTGCCTTTCAAGACGATGCAATTGAGCAATTAAGTGACACTTTAATTGCTCAACAAAAACAAATCGACCAATTAAATCGACAACTTGAAAAAGTGCACGCTCGCATGAATAGCCTGCAAGAACAGGCGGTTGCATCGCAAAGTGAAGAAACTCCACCTCCTCACTATTAAAAAAGAGCACAATCCATGTCATTAAATACTAAAACCATCATCATTACCGGTGCCAGTCGTGGTATCGGTCGAGCTATGGCTTTAAAGTTTGCTTCAGACGGCGCAAATATTGTGATTGCAGCTAAATCGGCTGAACCTCATCCTAAACTTTCAGGGACCATTTACAGTGTTGCCGAAGAAGTTGAGCAAGCTGGCGGTAATGCCCTTCCCTATCAGCTCGATGTACGCAAAGAGTTGCAAGTTAAGAAGCTGATGGAGAGTGCCCAGAACCATTTTGGTAGTATCGATGTCATCATTAATAATGCCGGTGCAATAAGCCTGACAAATGTTGAAAAAACAAGTCCTAAACGTTACGACTTGATGCAGTCCGTTAATCATCGAGCCGTGTTTAATATGGCACATTATGGAATTCCTTATTTAAGACAGTCCGATAATGCCCACATTTTAAACCTATCGCCTCCGATCAACTTATCGCCTGAATGGCTAAAAGACTATTCACCCTATACTCTCTCCAAATACAGTATGACACTGCTAACTCTTGGCCTTGCAGAAGAGCTTAAAAAAGACGGTATTGCGGTAAATTCGCTTTGGCCTAAAACCATGATTGCGACTGCAGCGATTGAGTTTGCCGTAGGTGATAAAGAAACACTCAATCACTGCCGAACACCTCAAATAATGGCCGACGCGGCTTATGAAATCATCACCACGAAAAGTAATCAGTTAACGGGACAGTGCTTACTCGACGAACAAGTTTTGTCACAAGCTGGCATCACTGATTTTTCGAAGTACCAGAATGATCCCGACGTCGAACTTTACACCGATTTATTTATCGATCGGAAATAACATTCTATTATTGCAAGCATAAAAAAAGCCGCCCGAAAGCGGCTTTTCTATTAATAAGCGATTGAAGATTACAAAGCTTCTTTTAGCTCCGGTAAAACTTTAAATAAGTCAGCAACCAAACCGTAATCAGCAACCTGGAATATAGGCGCTTCTTCATCTTTGTTAATGGCTACGATTACTTTACTGTCTTTCATACCGGCCAAGTGTTGAATTGCTCCAGAAATACCTACTGCAATATAAAGCTCTGGCGCAACAATTTTACCAGTTTGACCAACCTGATAATCGTTTGGAACAAATCCAGCATCAACTGCCGCTCGAGATGCACCAACAGCGGCACCTAACTTGTCAGCGATCTCTTCCAGCATATGGAAGTTGTCACCGCTTTGCATGCCGCGACCACCAGAAATGATTACACGAGCAGCGGTTAGCTCAGGTCGCTCAGACTGAGTTAACTCCTGACCAACAAAAGAAGCTTTATCGAAAGCCGCGTCACCAAAGTCAACCGACTCAACAACCGCAGAACCGCCTTCGGCAGCAACAGGATCAAATGCTGTGGCACGCACAGTAATTACTTTAACGGCATCGTCGCTTTGGACAGTAGCAATTGCATTGCCGGCATAAATTGGGCGCTTAAAAGTATCGGCTGATTCAACAGCAATGATGTCAGAAATCATCTGAACATCCAGTTTAGCTGCCACGCGAGGCAAGAAGTTTTTACCGTAAGTAGTGGCAGGCGCCAGAATGTGGGTATAGCCTTCAGCCACTTTAACAACTACATTAGCTAAAGTTTCTGCCAAGGTATGCTCCAAGGCCCCATCTTCAGCATGAAGAACTTTCTTCACTCCATCTACATTTGAAGCTTGCTCAGCGACAGAACTTGCATTGCTGCCAGCAACTAATACATGAATGTCATTACCTAAAGCTTTCGCAGCCGCAATGGTATTCAGGGTCGAAGCTTGTAAGGCTGAATTATTGTGTTCTGCAATTACTAAAGTTGTCATTAGATCACCTTCGCTTCATTTTTAAGTTTATCAACCAGTTCTGCTACAGATTCCACCTTAATACCGGCTTCGCGAACCGGTGGTGGCTCAACTTTCAATGTTTTAACGCGAGGTGTGGTGTCGACAGCCAAGTCAGCAGGAGTCATTTGATCAAGCGGCTTCTTCTTTGCTTTCATGATGTTGGGTAACGATGCAAAACGAGGCTCGTTCAAGCGTAAATCAGTGGTGACAATAGCAGGTAATTGCAAAGCAACCGTTTCCAAACCACCATCAATTTCGCGAGTAACTTTGACCACGCCATCTTCAACATTAACTTCTGACGCAAAAGTGCCTTGAGGCCAGTCCAGCATAGCGGACAACATTTGACCACTTTGGTTATTATCACCGTCAATGGATTGTTTACCCATAATCACCATTTCTGGAGATTCTTTGGCGACTAACTCTTTAAGAATTTTTGCCACAGCCAAGGGCTGAACTTCATCATCAGTTTGGACCAGTATTGCTCGATCAGCGCCCAGGGCTAGTGCGGTACGTAAGGTTTCCTGACTTTGCTGAGGTCCAATGGAAACCACCACAATTTCAGACGCAACGCCTTTCTCTTTTAAACGTACTGCCTCTTCTACGGCGATTTCACAGAAGGGGTTCATCGACATTTTTACGTTGGCGGTTTCAACGCCCGAATTATCGGCTTTAACGCGAACTTTTACGTTGTAGTCGATAACTCGCTTTATAGCGACCAGAATTTTCATGGATTGTCCTGTACTGAGTTGATTATAATAACTAACCGATTCAATATTGCAGTGCAATGAAAAAAATAAGGCAAGATTCTGACGGGATCCCATGCAAAGATCAACCGTTTTGCCGACAAACCCTATTAAAAACCACTATATACCACCACTTGGGGAGGACATTATTCAATGAGCGAACGTGAATCTATGGAGTTTGACGTCGTCATCGTAGGCGCAGGACCTGCAGGACTTTCAGCTGCCATTCGTCTGGCACAAATCAGCCAGGAGGCAGACAACCCCATTTCTATCGTGGTGGTTGAAAAAGGTTCAGAAGTCGGTGCTCATATTCTCTCCGGCGCAGTGTTCGAGCCAACAGCCTTAAATGAGTTACTACCCAACTGGAAAGACCTTGGTGCTCCACTCAACACAGAGGTTAAAGGTGATGACATCTATTTGATGGGTTCTGCTGAAAAAGCTCGAAAAATCCCTTCCTTCTTTGTCCCTAAAACCATGCATAACGAGGGTAACTATATTATAAGCCTCGGAAATTTATGCCGCTGGCTTGGCGAGCAGGCAGAGGCGCTTGGTGTAGAGATTTTCCCTGGGTTTGCGGCAACCGAAATCCTATATCACGAAGATGGCAGTGTAAAAGGCATTGCTACAGGTGATATGGGTGTCGCGGAAGATGGTTCGCACAAAGACGGTTACATGCCCGGCATGGAATTGCACTCGAAATATACTCTGTTCGCCGAAGGATGCCGTGGCCACCTAGGTAAACAATTGATTCAAAAATTCAAGCTGGACGCAGGCAAAGAGCCGCAGCATTATGGCATTGGAATCAAAGAGTTATGGACTATTCCTCAGGAAAAACATCAACAAGGTTTAGTGGTTCATACTGCAGGATGGCCCCTATCCGAAAGCGGCAGTGCGGGTGGCGGGTTTCTGTACCACATTGAGGACAATCAGGTTGCAGTAGGGTTAATCACCGATCTGTCCTACAGTAATCCACACGTCAGCCCATTCGATGAGTTTCAACGCTACAAACACCACCCCGTGATTAAACAGTACCTCGAAGGCGGCGAGCGAGTTTCCTACGGTGCGCGAGCCATTGTAAAAGGTGGCTTGCAGTCTCAGCCAAAAATGCACTTTCCCGGCGGTCTGTTAATTGGTGATGATGCGGGCACCCTCAACTTCGCAAAAATCAAAGGCTCTCATACGGCGATGAAGTCAGGAATGATCGCTGCTGAAGTGGTTGCCGATGCAATCAAACAGGGTCAAGCCAATACCGATTTACAAGCTTATGGCGACAATTACCGTAAATCATGGGCTTACAAAGAGCTGCACCAACAACGTAATTTTGGTCCGGCACAGCATAAGTGGGGTAATTTGTTAGGTTCGGCTTATGCGTATATCGATATCAACATTTTCAATGGAAAACTACCCTGGACGCTAAGTGATCCCAACGCCGATCATGAACAATTAAAGCCTGCGGCAGAGTGTGCACGCATCGATTATCCAAAGCCAGACGGCAAAATTTCCTTCGACAAACTCTCATCGGTATTTATTTCTAATACCAATCATGAAGAAGACCAGCCTGTGCATTTAAAATTGACCGATACTCAAATTCCGGTCGATCACAATCTGGCGTTATACGATGAACCTGCCCAACGGTATTGTCCAGCTGGGGTGTACGAGATCATTAGAGACGACGATGGCAGCAATCCCAGACTGCAAATTAACGCTCAAAACTGTGTCCATTGTAAGACTTGCGATATCAAAGACCCTAAACAAAACATCACCTGGGTCTGCCCGGAGGGTGCCGGCGGCCCCAATTATCCCAATATGTGATATTTGGTTATAAATTAACCTATTGAAAAAAGGGGGCTTTTGCCCCTTTTTTGTTTGCATACCATTTTTTTATAGTAAATCAGCCTTATTATTCACAAAAAAAGTGTGATAATTTTCACAGAATGATAATTCACCTACCTTAAAATGGTGAAGTCGAAAAATAATTAAAAATATCGGCGTCTTACACTTAATTCAAACAACAACGTGTAGTTTAGCGAGTAGGAAAGACCTATGAATTTACGCTGGTATGTGAACGATCAGGGGAAGCTTTGTGTTGGTAAAAGCACTGCTGAAACGTTAGCTAAGTTTAATATTGAAACTACTTTCGAACCAGGCCAGTCATTTGAAGCCCCACTCACTGAAGAGCATGTCCACGCAATTGGCTCCTATCCCGAAGACTGGGCCCATGACACCTTCATAACAGAGAAAATTTCTGCGGCTGCGAGAATCATATTTGAAGACAAATTTGCCTAGCCGACTTGTGACCGCTATCTCAGTTTCTAATTGAAACTTTAAGTACAATCGCATCCATAAAATGTCGAGGGGGCTAAAAATAATGGCGAATAACAACAAACTAACTCAACCAAGCTTACAAACCCAGAAGTCGAAATCCTTGCTTCCAGAAATTTCAACAAAAGATATTAAAGAGTTTTCTGCAATGATCCAAAACGAACGCTCTTTCTATCAGCGAATGGGTATGCAATTTATATCTGATATGCTGGTTTAGTAACTCAAACTTTGTGCAGTGGACGCACATTGAGAGCTCCCTACTCTAATCTCCTTATCTAATTACCTTCATTTAACAAAGTCTTACTGCCTAACCTATATCCAATACGTCGTCCCTGACTTATTAACACCTGGCTTTAATGCCGAATGTTGAGTGAGTTAGATAATCGTATCACCACCTAAATAGGGTTGTAGTATTTCCGGGATCTCAATACGTCCTTCGGCAGTTTGGTAGTTCTCCATTAATGCGACCAATGTTCGACCAACCGCAAGACCCGAGCCGTTAAGGGTGTGAACTAGCTCAGGTTTACCACCATCGCGGAATCGAGCTTGCAATCGACGTGCTTGAAAATCTTGGAAATTACTACATGAGGATATTTCTCGATAGGCTTGCTGACCCGGTAGCCACACTTCAATATCGTAGGTTTTCGCCGATCCAAATCCAATATCTCCACTGCACAAAACAACGGTTCTGAAGGGAAGCCCTAGCAGCTTCAATATGTTTTCTGCGTGACTGGTGAGGTCATCCAGTGCCTGCATTGAGTGTTCTGGATGAACTATTTGCACCAGCTCCACTTTTTCAAACTGATGCTGGCGAATTAACCCTTTTACATCCTTACCATAGGAACCTGCTTCCGATCGAAAGCAAGGTGTGTGAGCAACATACTTAAGTGGCAATTGCTCCAGGTTCACAATTTCATCTCTGACCAGGTTAGTTACAGGAACTTCTGCTGTTGGTATTAAATACAAAGGACGATCGTCTTGTGTACTGCCTTTTACGGCAAACAAGTCCTCTTCAAACTTGGGCAACTGCCCGGTTCCGGTTAAGCTTTCACGGTTCACCATGTAAGGGACATACACTTCCTGATAACCGTGCTCTTTAGTATGCACATCCAGCATAAACTGAATTAATGCCCGGTGGAGTCTAGCAATTCGACTACGCATTACAACAAAGCGGGAGCCTGTTAATTTCGCCGAAGCGGCAAAGTCTAACCCTTGCTCTATCTCGCCAAGTGCAACGTGATCTTTAACCTCAAAATCAAAATCCCGTGGTGTTCCCCAACGACGAACTTCCTGATTATCTTTTTCATCACTGCCATCAGGTACCGAGTCATCCAGTAAATTGGGCGTCGAATAATGAATATCACTCAGTTTTTCCTGAATCTCACGTAACTGATGCTCAGCATCTTCACGTTGTTTTTTCAATGCTGCCACTTCATCAAGTACCGGCTGGGCATCTTCACCTTTGGCCTTTAACTGGCCAATCATTTTAGACTTGGTTTTAGTTTGATTCTGCAACTCTTCGGTTTTAACTTGAATCGCTTTGCGCTGTTCTTCCAAGTCGATAATAACTTGCTTGTCCAGAGCAAATCCCCGTCGAGCCAGATTGGCTGCAACTCGATCCAAATCGTTTCTAAATAATTTGGGGTCTAACATAAGAAAACACTTTCCTGAATTTTTATGATTGCACTATTCTACCACCGATCCACGCACCAAAAAAAACCGCAATCATGCAAATAGTCACATTAAGTGCAATATTTATTGCGGCTTTTACCAATTGCTGTTGCTGGATCAGTTGTAAAGTTTCAATTGAAAACGTTGAAAAAGTAGTCAACGCCCCTAGCACCCCCACCATAATGGCAGCTTTGAAAACGGGTGACATAGTAACTTGTTGCCAATAAACAAATAAAAAGCCAGCTAATGCACAGCCGACAACATTAACGATAAAAGTCCCTAAGGGAAAGTCGAGAGGCAACCAGTAAGCTGAGTACTCGCGGACCAGGAATCGCAAAACGCCGCCCAAGGCGCTACCGAGTGCTACGGCGATAATATAAACCCCAACATTTGAGTCGTTCATATGCCCTTCTTATTGTGGTCCTGTTTACCTGATGGCAAATTATTCTGCTGCTTTGTTTAATTCGGCTAATCGCGCTAACTTGTCTTTGATCTGAATTTCAAGACCGCGCTCGACTGGGCGATAAAACTGGATAGGCGTCATATTATCAGGCCAATAGCTCTGGCCTGCTGAAAAAGCTCCGGGTTCATCATGCGAGTAGCGATATTCGTTGCCATGCCCAAGTTGTTTCATTAATTTAGTCGGCGCATTTCTTAAATGAATAGGTACATCGTGCCCGGGATCTTCGGCAACGGTAGCTTTAGCTTCGCCATAAGCCTTGTAGACAGCATTACTTTTCGCAGCAGAGGCGATAAAACAAATCGCTTGAGCAACTGCTAATTCACCTTCTGGAGAGCCAAGTCGCTCCTGAACCTGCCACGCATCCAAGGCTATACTCATTGCTCTAGGATCGGCATTACCTACTTCTTCAGAGGCCATGCGCACTACCCTACGAGCAATGTATAAAGGATCGCATCCACCATCAATCATTCGACAGAACCAATACAACGCAGCGTCTGGGTCCGAACCGCGAACAGCTTTATGCAATGCCGATATTTGGTCATAAAAAAAATCACCCGATTTATCAAAGCGCCGAATTTGCTCTCCGACGACTTCTTTAATATGTCCAATTTCAATTTGAGCATTGGCTTCACCAGTAACGAAGTCTGTCGCAATCTCAAGAAAGTTTAATAAACGACGCGAATCACCAGAGCTTGCATTAACTAAAAGCTCTGCTGCTTCATTGGAAATAGTCAGCTGCAGATCACCAAGCCCACGTGTTTTATCGATTAATGCAAGGTGAAGCAGTTGTTCGAGCTCGTGGTTTTGTAGCACACTCAAACGATACACTCTTGCTCGCGACAAAAGTGCGTTGTTTAGCTCAAAAGACGGATTTTCGGTGGTTGCTCCTATAAACAAAAATGTACCGTTTTCGACGTAAGGTAAAAAAGCATCCTGTTGAGATTTATTAAACCGATGCACCTCATCAACGAATAGAATAGTTTTACGACCACTCACTTGCACCTGCTGCGCTTGTTCTACGGCCGCACGTATTTCTTTAACACCACTCATGATGGCAGAAATGGAAATAAAGTGACTTTGGGTTTCGTTGGCAACTAATCGCGCTAGAGAGGTTTTACCTACGCCGGGAGGTCCCCACAAAACCATTGAGTGCAGCTGATCATTTTCTATCGCTTTACGTAATGGTTTACCTGCCCCAAGCAAATGCTCCTGCCCGACATATTCCGATAACCGCGCCGGACGCATTCGATCAGCCAGTGGTCGATAGGGCTGCTCCACTTCAAATAGATCAGTCATGCAGCGTCTCGAATTTACGGAAGGTTAGGGTCTTCAATTACCCGCGAGTCAACCACATCGACTCCGTCTGGGATCTCAAACTCAAAAGTAGCTGGCTCAATCGGTTGATTAACTTCAACACCGGAAAAATCCACTATAGTTTTCTGGCCTAGCGTGTCCATAAGCAAGATTTCTCTTAGCAAACCGTCTTTAAACAGAACCATCATTCGCTCAAAAGGATATCCGGCTTCTTTCGGTTTTAGTTCGAAAGTTTTCGACTTGCTCTCACCCGTTTCCAGTTTATTCACATCAAAACTCTTTCCCAAGGTTTGCGCGTCTGCACCCAATAGAAAAACAGGTGTGTTACCCATAGCTTTATTTAGGTTTTGAATATTAACCTGATCGAGATCCATATCAAAAGTCCAGAGATATTGGCCATCCGAAACAATTTTTTGTTCAAACGGCGATTGAGTAAACCAGACAAATTTATATGGTTTTTGTATCACGAACTCACCTTCGGACTGATCTTTAAGATTATCAAACTGATCTTTTATTTTTTGCTTAAAGTTGGCTCGATAATTTTTAATTTTCGTCGTTTCATCGACTAGCTCATCGAGAGCATCATTAGAGGCAATCGCAAAAGAATGCGCTGACACTAAAACACATGCCAACAAAACATTTAGAACGATATTTAGCTTTTTAAACATCAAATAACCTGCATTTAAAGTAATAACTTAGTTTTTAGGTGGTGGTGGCGCTAACACTTCACGCATGCCATTGGATTGCATTTCGCTCACTACACCCGCAGCTTCCATCTCTTCAATCATGCGTGCCGCACGGTTATAACCTATTTTTAATCGGCGCTGAATGCCCGAAATAGACGCTCTGCGACTCTCAGTAACTATGGCCACAGCCTGATCATAAAGTTCATCACGCTCTGCACTTGCTTCTTCCTCGCTACCTTTAGGGATACCCATCATTTCGGTTTCTGATACACCATGAGTTATGGCTTCTTCAAACTCGGGTTCACCTCTCTTTTGCCAGTCTGCAACAACGCGATGCACTTCGTCATCATCAACGAAAGCACCATGCACACGGGTCGGTATATTTTTCCCGGCAGGCAGGTAAAGCATATCACCCTGCCCTAACAGATGCTCCGCTCCCATTTGATCGAGAATAGTTCGAGAGTCGATTCGTGAAGAAACTTGAAACGCGATCCGTGAAGGCACGTTAGCTTTAATTAAACCAGTAATTACATCAACCGAAGGACGCTGAGTAGCCAAAATCAAATGAATGCCTGCTGCACGAGCTTTCTGTGCAATACGGGCAATTAACTCTTCAACTTTTTTTCCAACAATCATCATCATATCGGCTAATTCGTCAATTACGATGACAATTTGTGGCAATGTTTTAAGCTCTGGCGCTTCGTCACTCATATCGTCGGTATCGGTCCATAAAGGATCGCGAATCGGTTCTCCGGCTTTAATCGCGTCTTTAATCTTACGATTAAATCCAGCAAGGTTTCGCACGCCCAGTGCAGCCATTAAGCGATAACGCCGCTCCATTTCTGCAACGCTCCAGCGTAGTGCGTTGGCAGACTCTTTTACGTCGGTTACCACAGGCGCTAGCAGATGCGGTATGCCGTCATATACTGACAGCTCAAGCATTTTTGGATCAATCATGATAAACCGGACATCTTCAGGTGAAGATTTATATAAAATACTGACCAGCATGGCATTTAATCCAACCGACTTTCCCGAACCGGTTGTACCGGCCACAAGCAAGTGAGGCATTTTGGCTAGATCAATCACCACAGGATTGCCGGATATATCTTTTCCAAGAGCCATACTGAGCTTGGACTTGGAGTTATCAAATTCTCTCGAGCCAACCACTTCTTTTAGTCGAACTATTTCGCGGTGTTCATTCGGAAGTTCAAGTCCGATGTAAGGTTTACCCGGGATAACATCGACAACCCTTACACTTACCGTAGACAATGCCCGCGCTAAATCTTTTGAAAGCCCGGTAATTTTGCTGACCTTCACGCCAGGCGCAAGATCTAGTTCATAACGCGTAATCACCGGACCGGGATGAACAGCAACAACTTCTGCCTGAATGTTAAAATCGGCTAGTTTCTTTTCTACAAGCCGCGACATGGCTTCCAAAGACTCTTGTGAAATAGGGTGTTTGTGCGGTTTGGGTTCATCGAGCAAATTCATTGGAGGAAGCTCTCCAACAACGGGCTCATCGAAGAGTTTTTGTTGTTTTTCTTTTACAACCCGTTCGCTTGGCTCAATTTTATTGACTACGGGTTCAATGCGTATCGGTTTTCGGGTTTCGCGTTTTTCATTTTCGGCAGCTATCGCAACTTTGCGCGATTCTTTTTTCTCTTCATACTGTTTTCGTTCATTACGCTTTTCTTTCACTTCACTCCAGCGTTGACCAATCCAATCAAGTCCGCGTAATACACCCGCACCAATTTGATCCATCAGGTGAAACCACGATAAACCCGTGAACAAAGTGAAACCGGTAAGAAATAAAGCCAGCAGAATGAGCGTTGTTCCTAATGCATTAAATGCGGCTATCAAGGAATCGCCAATCAATTGACCAAATACCCCACCAGAGGTGTAACTGGGTTGAATCAACGGGTCCTCAAAATTCAAACTGGCAATTGCCGTTCCAGCAAGCAGAGTGAGAAAAAAACCGATAGAGCGTAAAGCCCAATAACGCCAGTCGTGTTGTACAATTAATTTTCTTTCTCTAAAGATCAGGTAAGCCAAGTAAACGATCATAAAAGGAAAAACGTAAGCCAAATATCCAAACAGCTGCAGAAATACATCAGCCAACCAAGCCCCTGCTCTACCTGCCGCGTTCTGAACACGTTCGCCACTGCCCGTAAAGGTCCAGCCTGGATCTTGATGATGATAGGTGGCTAGCGCTAACAATAGGAATAGCGCTAACGCTCCGAGGCATATCACAACGCCTTCACGCAGTCGCCAACTTAAGTTTGCAGCAGTATCGGTCATAGCTGTTTGTTCTGAATTATTTTTAGCCAATCCTGTAACCTGTAATTATCAGTAAAACCTTGACAAGAATGTGAATAGATTATGAACAATTAAGTGCCAAGTGCCTGTCGCTTGTTTAAAACACAATCAAAGCCCCTATGATATCATGGAACGCGAGCTCCTAAAGCACACAAAAGCATTCTCCATTAATTCGATGAAAGCCACTTCGCAGCCACTCCTGTTGAATTAGGCAATATAAATTTCAGAAGATTCCTTTACTTCTTCCATCACCACATAGGTTCGGGACTCACTTACTCCCGGTAGAGTCAGCAAGGTTTCTCCCAGCAACGTACGATAAGCTAGCATATTTTCGACACGCGCTTTTACCAGGTAGTCAAAGTCGCCCGACACCAGATGGCATTCCAGCACTTCATGCAGGTCTTTGACTGCCTGCTTAAACTCGTTGAATACATCCGGGGACGTTTTCTCCAAAGTGATTTCGACGAATACCAGCAGCCCGTAACCAAGCTTTTGGGGGTTAACTTTCGCCTGATACCCCAAAATATAGCCTTCGTTCTCAAGTCGTCGTACACGCTCCAGACAAGGCGTTGCACTCAAGCCAACTCTTTTGGCCAATTCTACATTGGCAATACGCCCGTCTTTTTGAAGCTCTCGTAAGATGGCTTTGTCTATTCTGTCGAGGATTCGTCCTTTGGATGACATATTTGCAGTATATTTCTCTATTAATTACTTATTAACAGTCATTTTATCTTCTTGAGTCGCAAAATAAAGTGAAATATTTTAATAAAACACGACTATACTTGCGCCAACACAAAACAAGGCCTTTTTCGGAGAAAAACAATGCTGATTGGTGTACCAAAAGAGATCAAAAACCATGAGTATCGCGTTGGCATGGTGCCTGCGAGCGTGCGAGAGCTGATAGCTCATGGCCACAAGGTCATCGTTGAACATAATGCAGGCATCGGGATTGGATTCACCGATGCAGACTACCGGGCTGTCGGCGCAGAGATACGTGAAACTCCTGATGAAATTTTTGCCGAAGCCGAGATGATTGTTAAAGTTAAAGAGCCACTTGCAGAAGAACGCGCCCGCATTCGCGATGGTCAAATTTTGTTCACATATCTGCATTTAGCACCTGATGTACCCCAAACCCAGGATCTTATTAAAAGTGGCGCGGTTTGTATCGCCTACGAAACCGTGACTTCACCAACCGGCGGCCTCCCTCTATTGGCCCCTATGTCTGAAGTTGCCGGCCGTATGTCAATTCAAGCAGGTGCTCAATGCCTTGAAAAATCACGTCAGGGACGTGGAATGCTATTGGGCGGTGTTCCTGGCGTTTCACCAGCCAAAGTCGTCATCATTGGTGGTGGTGTCGTTGGTAGTAATGCAGCTCAAATCGCTGTCGGTATGGGCGCTCATGTAGTTCTACTCGATCGTAACATTGATGTTTTACGCCGCGTTAACGTCCAATTTGGCTCCGCTGTCGAGACCGTATTCTCCAGTAAAGATGCGCTTGAACGTCATGTTCTCGACGCCGACCTGGTGATTGGAGGCGTATTAATTCCTGGAGCATCAGCGCCTAAACTGGTTACCGAAGAAATGGTTCACCAGATGAAGCCTGGTGCAGCTGTCGTCGACGTGGCAATCGACCAGGGTGGTTGTTTCGCCACATCCAAAGCAACGACACACGCAGAGCCGACTTACATTATTGATGATGTCGTTCACTACTGTGTTGCTAATATGCCGGGGGCGGTTCCACACACTTCAACATTTGCGCTCAATAATGCCACTCTGCCTTATATTATTGCCTTGGCAAATAAAGGCTATAAAAAGGCCCTCGCTGATGATATGCATCTACTAAATGGTCTTAATGTTTACCGAGGCAAAATTACGCATCGAAGTGTTGCAGAAAGCCAAAACCTCGAGTTTGTCGACCCCAAGGTTGCCATTGGACTTTAAACTCTGCTTAAAAAGCCACCGTAAGGTGGCTTTTTTTTATAGTCAGTTCTCCGTCGCTATCCCTTTCAGCTACCCTACCTATCGGTCTAATTTCAGTGATATAAAAAATTCATTACAGAAATCGTTCGATTGGCGTTGTTAGCCCGTGCTTAACTTATTACACTTAGCGCCAAACTTTCTATATTGCAGTTGGAGCAGATAAATGAGCGATAACAAACATTGCCGACTTTTAATTTTAGGCTCAGGTCCAGCGGGTTATACCGCCGCAGTTTACGGTGCTCGAGCCAATTTGAGTCCGGTGATCATCACGGGAATGCAACAAGGTGGTCAATTAACCACGACCACCGATGTGGATAACTGGCCCGGTGATGATGAAGGTGTGCAGGGTCCGGATCTTATGCAGCGAATGCAGCGCCATGCTGAGCGCTTCGGTACCGAAATTGTTTTTGATCACATTAATGAAGTTGATTTAAGTGAGCGCCCTTTCAAATTAAAGGGGGATTCAGGGAGTTATACCTGCGACGCGCTGGTTATCGCCACTGGTGCTTCAGCAAAGTACTTAGGCCTTGAATCTGAAGAAGCATTCAAAGGCAAAGGCGTTTCGGCCTGTGCTACCTGTGACGGTTTTTTCTACCGCGGTCAAAAAGTTGCCGTTATTGGTGGTGGCAATACAGCTGTTGAAGAGGCTCTTTATCTATCAAACATAGCTTCCGAAGTACACTTAATTCATCGTCGAGATGATGTACGTTCAGAAAAAATCTTGCGTGATAAACTTTTGGATCGTGCTAAAAATGGCAATATTGTGTTGCACTGGAATCGTACCTTAGACGAAGTGCTGGGCGACAACTCCGGGGTCACAGGAATTCGAATAAAAAGCACTGAAGATGGCAACACCGAAGAACTGGATGTTCATGGAGTGTTTATTGCTATTGGCCATCAGCCTAACACCCAAATTTTTGAGGGGCAGCTGGAAATGAATGGTGGGTATATTGTGGTCAAGTCGGGACTTCACGGTAACGCTACTCAAACATCAATTGACGGAGTGTTTGCTGCCGGAGATGTAGCTGACCACGTTTATCGTCAGGCTATTACTTCTGCTGGTGCTGGCTGTATGGCGGCACTCGATGCAGAACGCTTTCTAGACTCTTTAGAAAAAAAATAATCTAAGTCAGTTCAAAAACACCGCATTTAAGCGGTGTTTTTTTATAATTAAAGCAAATGTAATGAACGCAAAATTTCTTGATAGACATACGCTTTTAACAATAAGCGATCTTCATCTTCGGCAAACTCGAAGTGAAAACCATACCAGTTAATTTCGCCCTGCTCAGTCTGGGTGCGTCCCTTGTTTCGAATCACTCCATCCAGTGTCACGACTTTTTCGATATCGTCAAGATCAAGAGACATAGTTAGCGATATTTTATCGCCAATTAATGCTAACTTTCGCTCGCATTCAAAACGACCACCAAGAACACTCAAATTTGTCAGGGTTACTTTTATCGGATTTGACTTGTGAGTTTCATTAACAGTTGTGGCAAAAATTTCTGTACTTACCCTTACTGCGTTACGAACCTCTACCGCCTCAACACTTTGTGGCATTTCAAGATGAATATATGGCATAGGCCGAGTACGCATTGTGAGTACTCGAGCAGAAAATCCGCTGGCTACATGATTCACGACAAATCTTAAGGTAACCATTTGGTCTTCGCGCAAAAAGATGGGTTTGTTTTTTTGCTCGTAAGGAGCTGAAATCATCACACTGCAGTCAGGTAAAAATCCCAACAACTTTACAGGATATCGGGAGTCTGATTCTGGCGATGTTTGTAATTGCATCACATCTCCCATTTTCAGCCCTAGATCAGAAAATCGCATCTCTTCGAAAGTCCCAGATTCTGTTACCAATTGCCCTGTGTAGAATGAAACCGCTGTTCAGGAGCACAAGCGTTGTAATGTATCATTGAGTAGTAAGTGTAGCTTCTTTTTTGCTCGATAATTAACAAAGCCATCAAAGACACCTACAATAAAACTAATGAAATAAACTGATGATCATGACCATAGAACTTCCTTTCATACAAAAACCCGAAGACTTTCCACCCGTTTCAGAAGCGCTGGCTGATCCAAATGGTCTGCTTGGCTTTGGCGATATTTTATCCATAGACCTGCTTCTATCCGCCTACCGACGCGGAATCTTCCCCTGGTTTAATGAGGGGGAACCAGTGTTCTGGTGGAGTCCAAATCCTAGAGCGGCATTTTATCCAGACAAAACCTCACCTTCCAGATCATTAATAAAAAGGTTAAGAAAAAGGAATTATCAGGTCACCATCAACCAGTCGTTTCATCAAGTCATCGCTCAATGCGCACAACGCTTTGTTAATCGTCCTGAAACCTGGATCACGCGAGAAATGCAAATCGCGTACGGGCAGTTACATGAAGCTGGATACGCTCACTCGGTCGAAGTTTGGTCTGATGAACAGCTAGTTGGGGGCTTATATGGTGTGAGTATGGGGCAACTGTTTTTTGGCGAATCTATGTTCCACCGGTCGACGGATGCTTCTAAGATTGCCCTGTTTTACCTGCTTGAACATTGCAAATCGGCTAACTTCCCTCTTATTGACTGCCAGCTACCCAATCCTCACCTGATGAGTCTCGGCGCAAAACAGGTTTCACGAGAGGATTTTCTGAGCTATCTTTATAATTATCGAGATAAAGACGTTCACCCGGATTTTTGGCGAACCCGAGTGATATCTGATCAATACCGGTTTTAAAAGGATACGGCAGTGATACAAGATCCTCATGATGAGCTGTTAAAACTGACCTTTTATGCAACACCAGCGCACAGCTGTTCCTATATTGAGAAGCAGCAGGCGACAACGGTATTCTTGGATCCGGAAAAAATAATTAATCGAAAACTCTACACACGGTTAAGTGAAACAGGTTTTCGGCGCAGCGGAATGCACATCTACCGCCCTCATTGCGAAACCTGTCAGGCCTGCGTTCCTGTTCGTGTGCCAGTAGAGCAATTCTCTCCCAATAAAAATCAACGACGTTGCCTGAAAAAAGGTGAAGGGTTTAACTATCGCATGGAGCCTGCTCGGTATATTCCGGAACACTATCTGCTTTATGAACGTTACTTACACCAGCGCCATGCCGATGGTGATATGTATCCACCTTCAGAACAGCAATACCGAGAGTTCTTATTTAGCGACTGGGCCAATACACAGTTCTTGTCATTTTATGATAAAGACAAACTCATCGCTTGCTCGGTAATCGATCGATTGGAAAATGCTCTATCGGCTGTTTACACCTACTTCGACCCTGATTATGAAAAATACAGTCCAGGACGATTAGCGATACTCACGCTAATTAAGGAAGCCCAATCGCTCGACCTGGATTTTGTCTATTTAGGATACCTGGTTAAAGATTGTCGCAAAATGAAATACAAGTCCGAGTATCGCCCCCTTGATTGCCTTATCGGTAACCGCTGGATTCGGCTAAATTAGCCGCAAATACGCACAAAGTTGCACACGTTTTACTCACTTTCATGTAATGGTATACTTATTCGTCAAATAATTTTGATTATTTTGCTCTGTTGAGGCATCATTACGCGCTCAAATTATCCCGAAGTAACAAAGGCTTTTATTGAATGGCGAAAGAAGATCATATTGAAATGACAGGTACTGTGTTGGAAACCCTTCCTAACACCATGTTCCGCGTGGAGTTAGAAAACGGCCACATAGTGACTGCGCATATTTCAGGTAAAATGCGTAAAAACTACATCCGCATTCTTACCGGTGATCAAGTTACTGTCGAATTGACTCCTTACGACCTGTCAAAAGGGCGCATAGTGTTCCGCTCTCGATAGTCGAAAACTCCAAGAATTAAAAAAGCCTGAAAGTGTAAACTCTCAGGCTTTTTTCTTTGTTTAAATACAATTAATTTTGTTTAGGTGACGGCAAGTTCTTCTTTACCAATCACTTCAAACAACAACTCATCGTTACCCTCTTCAAATGTTACTTTCACCTGACCGCCTGATGCCAGTCGACCAAATAAAAGTTCATCAGCTAGAGGCTTTTTCAATTTTTCCCGAATGGTTCGAGCCATTGGTCGGGCCCCCATATTAGGATCGTATCCTTTTTCACATAACCATTTACGCGCAGCTTGTGAAACTTCGAGGCTAACATGCTTGTCATCCAATTGTGTTTGCAGTTCAACGATAAATTTATCCACCACCGACAGCAGAACCTCTTCACTAAGCCCTTTAAACCAGACAATAGCATCCAGTCGATTACGAAACTCGGGAGTAAATGTACGATTAATGACTTCGATGTTATCGTTTTCTTTTTCGTTCTGTTGGAAACCTATAGAGGGTTTTATCAACTCTGCCGCACCGGCGTTAGTCGTCATAACCAGAATAACATTGCGAAAATCTGCTTTACGGCCATTGTTGTCTGTTAAGGTTCCATGATCCATAACCTGCAACAGCAAGTTGTAAACATCCGGATGCGCTTTTTCAATTTCGTCGAGCAACACCACGGCATGCGGATTTTTGCTGACGGCTTCTGTGAGCAGACCGCCCTGATCGTAACCTACATATCCGGGAGGTGCGCCGATTAAACGAGATACCGTATGGCGTTCCATGTATTCGGACATATCGAACCGAATCAGCTCAATGCCTAATTGCTTCGCTAGCTGCTTGGTCACCTCGGTTTTACCCACCCCGGTAGGTCCAGCAAATAAAAACGAGCCTACGGGCTTATCTTCGACACCCAGACCAGAACGGGCCAATTTGATGGCATCAGATAAGGTTTCTATGGCCTGATCCTGACCGAACACCACCATTTTCAAATTTCTAGCAAGATTCAGCAGTGAATCTTTATCAGAAGCAGAAACTGTTTTAGGTGGGACTTTTGCAATCTTAGCAACAATATTCTCGATATCGTGTACACCAATTAATTTTTTACGCTTGGAAGAAGGCTGCAAACGTTGATTGGCACCGGCCTCGTCTATTACGTCGATTGCTTTATCGGGTAAATGACGATCATTAATGTATCGAGCAGATAGTTCCGCAGCAGCTCTAATCGCAGGTGAAGAGTATTTTACATCGTGATGTTCTTCGTACCGCGACTTAAGACCTTGTAGAATTTTAATGGTTTCCTCGACACTGGGCTCATTAATATCAATTTTTTGGAAGCGGCGAGCTAATGCACGATCCTTTTCAAAAATACCTCGGTACTCCTGAAAAGTAGTAGAGCCCATACAGCGAAGCTCACCATTAGCTAATAGAGGCTTAATTAAATTAGACGCATCCATCACACCGCCCGATGCAGCACCGGCGCCGATGATAGTATGGATTTCGTCGATAAACAGAATGGCATGTTCTTGTTTCTTAAGATCGGCTAATAACGCCTTTAACCTCTTTTCAAAATCACCACGATATTTGGTACCGGCTAAAAGAGCTCCCAGATCGAGGGCGTAAACAACCGCGTTGCTAATCACTTCAGGAACTTCTTCATCAACAATTCGTTTTGCAAGGCCTTCGGCTATGGCGGTTTTACCGACACCTGCTTCACCAACAAATAAAGGATTGTTCTTTCGTCGACGGCACAAAACCTGTACTGCACGCTCAAGTTCAAGACCGCGACCAACCAACGGATCGATTCGCCCTTCTTTCGCTAATACGTTTAGATTTGTCGCGTAAGACTCCAAGGGTGATTTACTGGCTGATTCCTGTCCAGTCTCTTCTTCAACCTCAGAAGCGTTGTTAGTTGATTCAATATCTTCTTCCCCAACCTTAGATATTCCATGAGAGATGTAGTTAACAATATCAAGACGAGTAATCTTTTGTTGCTGCAAGAAATATACAGCCTGACTTTCCTGCTCGCTAAAAATGGCCACCAGAACATTGGCACCTGTCACTTCCTTTTTACCCGATGACTGAACATGAAATACTGCTCGCTGCAAGACTCGCTGGAAACCAAGCGTTGGCTGAGTTTCACGCCCTTCATCGTGTTGTGGAATTAACGGCGTAGTTTCATCCACGAATTCGGTGAGCTGCTTTTTGAGCACCTCAATTTCGGCACCGCAGGCTTGTAACACGTTCGAAGCGATCATGTTGTCGAGCAATGCCAATAGCAAATGTTCGACGGTCATGAACTCATGACGCTTGTCTCGAGCTTGTTTAAAAGCCAGGTTTAACGTTAATTCCAGATCTTTACTCAGCATAACTACACCTATTACCTACTGGACAAACCTTAGGCTTCCTCCATGATGCACAGCAGCGGATGATGGTGCGCACGAGCATACTCGTTTACCTGCACCACTTTGGTTTCCGCTATCTCGCTTCGGTAGGTGCCACACACACCTTTACCTTCATAGTGAACCTGCAGCATAATTTTTGTGGCTTCTTCTGCGTGCTTGCCGAAAAACTTCATGATCACCTCGACCACAAAATCCATCGGCGAATAATCATCGTTAAGCAATACGACATGGTACATGGGAGGCTGCTTAACTTCGGGTTTCGATTCTTCAACCGCTACCCCCTGATCGCCATCCCAATCATTTTCTTGCTGACTCATAACTAATTTTAGATTACCGCTAGACACTTTGCTGAAAAATCTACATTAGATGCAAGAATACCATATCGTTGAAGCCATGACAGACTAATAAGGTCTACTGCCTCTCATTTCAAGTAGTAGCTCATTTTATAAACTTGACAATGCTTATTTTTTATGCAAATCATTGTGTTGGTGCTTCAAATCGTAATAAATATCAAAAAGTTAGCGATTTGAGATGTAATCACTGTTCTGGATAGAGGAAAGTTGTCATGCCTACGGGAACCGTCAAATGGTTTAATAACGCCAAAGGTTACGGATTCATTCGATCCGAGAAAGGTGACGAAGACATCTTCGTTCACTATTCCACAATTGATATGGATGGTTATCGCAGCCTAAAAGCTGGACAGGAAGTTGAGTTTGAAGTGAGTGAAGGGCCAAAAGGTCTTCATGCTTCGCAAATTGTGCCTAAAGCAGGCGCCAACAGCGAATAAACTTCATCCGATAGACACAATAAACCTCCGGGTGCTCCCGGAGGTTTTCTTTTGTCTGCCTAAAACAAAGCTTAACGTTACAATGATGCTAATGCCTGATTAAAGGTTTCGCTTGGGCGCATGGCCTTAGATGCCAGTTCTGGATTCGGCTTGTAATAACCATCAATATCCATAGCCACACCTTGAGCATTGTTTAACTCATCAACAATTTTTTGCTCATTCTCTTTTAATTGCTTAGCCAAGGGTTCGAAACGAGCCTTCAGCTCTGTATCGTCATTTTGCTCGGCCAATGCTTCTGCCCAGTAAAGAGTCAGATAGAAGTGACTGCCTCGATTATCAAGTTCGCCGACTTTGCGTGAAGGCGACTTGTTCTCCATTAGGAACTTAGCAGTCGCCTGATCCAGAGTTTTTCCAAGTACCATGGCTTTAGGATTATCAAAGTTAGTCGCCAGATGTTCCAGAGAAACAGCCAACGCTAAAAACTCACCCAATGAATCCCAACGCAGATGGTTTTCTTTTTCAAACTGCTGTACATGCTTAGGCGCAGAGCCACCCGCGCCAGTTTCAAATAAACCGCCGCCATTCATCAGAGGAACGATAGACAACATTTTGGCACTGGTGCCAAGCTCCAAAATTGGGAATAAATCAGTTAGATAATCGCGCAAGACATTGCCAGTCACCGAAATAGTGTCCAGACCTTGCTTAATTCGATCGAGTGAAAAACGCGTGGCTTCACGAGGAGCCATTATATGAATTTCTAGCCCGTCGGTATCATGCTGAGGCAAGTAGCCTTTAACTTTGGAAATTAACTGGGCATCATGAGCACGGTTTTCATCTAACCAAAACACGGCAGGATTACCTGTTGCGCGTGCACGATTTACCGCCAGTTTTACCCAATCCTGAATCGGTGCATCTTTGGTTTGACACATACGGAAAATATCACCTTGGTCGACCGACTGATGCATCAATACATTACCATCAGCATCTACCACACGAATCTCGCCTTTGGCTTCTGCTTCAAAAGTTTTATCGTGCGAACCGTATTCTTCGGCTTTTTGAGCCATCAGCCCCACATTGGAGACGCTACCCATAGTAGCAGGATCAAATGCGCCGTGCTCTTTACAAAAGGCTATGGTTTCCTGATAAACGCCCGAGTAACTGCGATCAGGAATCACAAATTTGGTATCTTTTTGCTTGCCGTCTGGCCCCCACATTTGCCCAGAGGTACGAATGGCCGCTGGCATGGATGCATCGATAATTACGTCAGATGGAACATGCAGATTGGTAATACCTTTATCGGAATCCACCATCGCCATTGCAGGACGTTGTTCATAGACAGCTGTAATGTCTGCTTCAATAGTCTGTTTTTCGTCAGCGCTGAGTTTTTCAAGCTTGTTATAAACATCACCTAAACCGTTGTTAGCATCGACACCAATTTTTTCGAATGTATTGCCGTGTTTTTCGAATACCGATTGATAAAAGGTCTTAACTGCATGACCAAACATAATGGGATCCGACACTTTCATCATGGTTGCTTTTAAGTGAAGAGAAAACAAAACATCTTTCTCTTTGGCATCTTCAATTTGTTCCGCAAAAAATGACTTTAACTTGGCTACATTCATCGCCGCGCAGTCGATCACTTCACCTGCCTGAACCGGGAAACTGTCCTTTAATACTTTGGCATTTCCAGCTGCGTCGACAAACTCGATTTTTACAGAGGTGTCTTTATCTACAGTCACCGACTGCTCGCTACCAAAAAAGTCGCCCTCGGCCATGCTGGAAACATGAGACTTGGAGTCTTTTGACCATGCTCCCATAGAGTGAGGATTTTTTCTCGCATACTGCTTTACAGAGCCAGGAGCGCGACGATCCGAATTGCCTTCACGCAAAACCGGATTTACCGCACTGCCTTTAATTTTGTCGTAACGGGCTTTAACTTGTTTCTCGTCATCATTTGCAGGCTCTTCAGGATAGTCTGGAAGCTTATATCCTTTCGCTTGCAGCTCTTTAATGGTCGCTTTTAATTGTGGGACCGAAGCGCTGATATTGGGCAGTTTGATAATATTAGCCTCGGGCTTTTTCGCCAATTCGCCTAAGTAGGCTAAATCATCGGACTGACGCTGTTCTTCTGTTAAAAACTCTGGAAATGCGGCTAAAACGCGTCCAGATAAAGAGATGTCACGGGTTTCAATTTCTACACCCGAGACCTTGGTAAAAGATTCAACTATCGGAAGGAAAGAGTAAGTGGCTAACGCCGGTGCTTCATCGGTCAATGTATAAATGATTTTTGAACTTGTCATAGCCATTCCCGTTAATGGTTAAATAAAATCTGTTTAAAATGCATTCGCCTGACATGCATCTTGTTGGCAAAAAGCCAGGAGCTGGATTACTTGACCGCTCGTCAATGCAAATGGCGCTTATCTACACACTGTGTCCAAGATTGACTGGCTTTTCTGCACTATCGATTCTGCAGTGTCACAATTAATGAGGTAGACATTGTTTAATTAGCGGCGCGCATTATACGCGAAAATCGAGCCAACTGCACTGCACAAAAAGGTCTAAAGCGTTACAATACAACTTGTTAGTGAACGCAGCTCAGTATAGTTCAAATAACGCCCAATGGTTTTCGATGATATTTTACTCAACTTTTCGAGCAATTAATGAACAAGTCCAATAATCGCAAAATCGTGCTGTTTAACAAACCGTTTAATACACTTTGCCAGTTCACCGGTGAGCCAGGCGATTCATTGCTTGCTGATTACATTGATATCAAAGACGTTTATGCAGCAGGTCGGCTTGATAAAGATTCTGAAGGCCTGTTGGTATTAACCAACGACGGAAAGTTACAGCATAAGATTACCGACCCTCGGTATAAAGAAGAAAAGACCTATTGGGTACAAGTTGAAAATATTCCCGATGATAAAGCGCTGAAGCTTTTAAAGACTGGAGTCGAGTTAAAAGATGGGATTACCCGTCCCGCTAAGGTCAAGCTCATTGAGCCTCCATTAATTTGGCAACGTCAGCCTCCCATAAGAGAGCGTAAAAATATCCCGACCTGCTGGCTGGAACTCACCATTCGAGAAGGGAAAAATCGTCAGGTGCGTCGTATGACTGCCGCTGTTGGGCATCCTACTTTGCGGCTTATTCGCTGCCGAGTCGGTCGTTGGGAACTTGGAGATCTCAAACCCGGCGAATACAAACTCATTGAATAAGAGGATTATCTGAAGTGCAGTCCATTCATGTAACCGTCGCCGCAGTCATTCGTAAAAATGACCGCTATTTAATCGTTGAAGAAACCGACTCCAAAGGCGCAACGGTTTATAATCAACCCGCCGGACACGTCGAGGTTGGCGAGTCGATCATCGATGCTATAGGTCGCGAAGTTAATGAAGAAACAGGTTTAACATTCAACCCTATCTATTTGATAGGAAACTATTTTTTAAGTCCTGCAACAAATGGCAAGCACTATTTACGCTTCTGCTTTTTTGGTGATGTTCCAGACACAGAGACTCCTATACCGCAGGATCCCGACATAGTCGCGGCACACTGGATGACGTTGGATGAAATTTGTAATCTGGGTCGAAGTTTACGTAGCGCTTTGGTACTTAAGTGCCTGGAAGATTTCCTAGCGGGACAAAAGTATCCATTAGAACAGTTCCACTACTGTGACAATGAATTGAAGCTGGCAGACTTGTGTTATACTCGCCTGCCCCAACTATAGCTCCTCAATTCCAGTCGAAATTGCATTTATATGAGTGATCAAAAGCCTAAAGTCATTGTCGGTATGTCCGGCGGAGTTGACTCTTCCGTATCGGCTTATCTCCTGTTACAGCAGGGGTATCAGGTCGAAGGCCTGTTTATGAAAAACTGGGAAGAAGACGATACTGATGAGTATTGCAGCGCCGCCGAAGATTTAAATGATGCTCAGGCAGTTTGTAACCAGTTGGGTATAGAGCTTCACACGGTCAACTTTTCCGCAGAATACTGGGATCGCGTGTTTGAGTACTTCCTGCAGGAATACAAAGCCGGGCGAACGCCTAATCCCGACATTATGTGTAACAAGGAAATTAAGTTTAAAGCCTTCCTCGAATTTGCTATCCACCTGGGCGCGGATTTCATCGCTACCGGGCACTATACGCGTCGCGACGAACAAGACGGCAAAGCTCGTTTATTACGAGGACTGGATAACAATAAAGATCAAAGTTATTTCCTGTACACGCTCGGACAAGAGCAACTCTTGAAAACCTTATTTCCAGTGGGCGAGTTGGAGAAAAGCGAAGTTCGCAAAATTGCAGAAGAACAAGGCTTTGATAACGCACGCAAAAAAGACAGCACCGGAATCTGCTTTATCGGTGAACGAAAATTTAAAGATTTTTTAGAGCAATTTATTCCTGCTCAACCCGGGACTATTTTAGACGATCAGGGCAACAATATCGGGAAACATCAAGGCTTGATGTTCCATACTTTAGGCCAACGAAAAGGACTGGGAATTGGCGGTTTAAAAGATGCCAGTGATGATCCTTGGTATGTCGTCGATAAAGATGTTGGTGCCAATACGTTAATCGTTGGTCAAGGACATAATCACCCGTTACTCATGAGTCGCAGCCTGACTTGCCGCCAACTCCACTGGGTTTCGCGAGAAGAGCCCGCACAAGGATTCCACTGTACCGCCAAAGTACGGTACCGCCAAACAGACTTCGAGTGTGAAGTTGTCAAGATAGATGATGAGACTTGGCAGGTTATTTTTGCGAAGCCACAACGCGCGGTAACTCCGGGCCAGTCGGTTGTTTTTTATGATGGAATGGTTTGCCTGGGTGGTGGAATCATCGAGTCGATTGAGAAAATTTGAGGAAATTGTTTCGTGGAAAACATTGTTCTTGCGCTAGCAGCTATTTCGCAGGCCATACAACAAGTTCAAAAAGTCGCCTGGAAAGGTGAAATGGACGACGCCGAAGTATTACCTCTGATAAATAGCGTATTCGTCACAGAGCCACCTTCCATTGTCGATCTCTACTCTGGCAGTGCAAGCCTTACTTCAGGCCTGCGAATGCTAAGAGCACAACTCGACCCCTCATCATCCAGTGAGCGCAACAGCGAGTTTGGTCGTTATATGGCTAACTTGCTTACTCTGCAGAAACAGTTTATGAATAACTCGGAAGTGCAATCGGTACTTTCATCGCGAATTGAGCATACACGACGTTTGCTCGATTATGATGACATGATGTCACCCAATGTGATGGCTTCGCTCGCGGATGCCTATTCTCAAAGCATATCGACCTTACCCTTGCGAATTCAGGTTCAGGGTAAGCCTGACGTTCTGCAAAACAAGCTTAATCAAGATCGCATTCGAGCGCTGCTGTTAACAGGTATTCGAGCCGCTGTACTCTGGCGACAAGTTGGGGGTAAAAAAAGACAATTTTTGTTTAAAAGAAAGCAGCTTTGCGATACGGCCAGTCAGTTACTAACCCAACCTATTTTTGGCTCAAATTAAGAAATAAACATCAAAAACAAGGGCTCTAAAAAGAAAAAAGCAGCCTGAAACAGGCTGCAACAAATGCAAAAGGGAGCAATTGAAGAATCACTCTTCAATACCTGAGCGCTTTTGCGTGCGAGCAGGTGAGGCCATTATGAATTTATCTCAAAATGTGTTCAATGGTACTATTCACACCTTCCTAGATAAAGCTGGCCCTCATTTATCACTGTACCCCTGTGATACTCTTGAAAAAAATTTACTTATAAAGCTTATTACATGAACACCTCTGAACTAGTTATTTTTCCAGCGCTTGCAGCTATTTTTCTGGTGGCGTTGTTAGTTGCTCATTATTTCAAACATCACCTCATCGCCGGCGTTATGAAAGCACTCACCGCTCTAACGGTATTGGCTTATTGCTTTTTGCTTTACACAAGCACCCCATCCACTTACGCACTGTTAATATTAATTGCCATAGCACTGGGTGTCGTTGGCGATATATTGTTGATCGGAAGGAGCTCTAAGCTTTTTTTAGCAGGAATGCTGGCCTTCGCAACAGGACACCTATTTTATATTGGAGCCTTTTTACAATATTCGTTTCAATGGCTCGAATGGTTTGCGGGAGCGCTGCCTCTTACCTTGGGATTACTGGCCGTTTATCGCTGGCTTAAACCTGACCTTCGAGGTGCAATGAAAGTAGCGGTACCCTTTTATATGCTAATTCTTGGGCTTATGTGCTCGATCGCTATGAGCACTCGTAACGAAGGCCAGCTCACCATTATCGCTATCGGGGGGATTCTATTTTTAGTTTCCGACCTCTTTGTCGCTACCCATCGATTTAAAAAGCCCAGGTTTCATGACAAGCTGATTGGATTGCCATTATACTTTGCTGCTCAGTTTGTACTTGCCACAAGTATTTTTCGACTAACTACCGATAGCCCCTGGCTACCTATTTAACAAAGACACCAGAGGAAACCAATGAAAAGAAAATTAGTTATCGCCAGTATTTTAATCATGGCGCTCTCATCCTGTGCTCCCAAAGTGGGCAGCAAAGAATGGTGCGACGATATGAAGGAAAAGCCCAAAGGCGATTGGACAGCCAATGAGCTTAAAGACTTTACTAAGTATTGTGTATTAAACCAAAAGCCGGAGTAAACCGGCTTTTGTCTTTAGGCGTACTGCACCTTCAACTGCTTGTTAAATCGCTTCCACTGCTTACGCTGTTCCATGACTGACTGCTTGAGCTTTAACATCTGTTGATATAGCTCATGATGCTCACAATTTTCTATTATCTGCTTACGTTGAGCTAATAGCCACTCACGACGCAAACGATAATAATCTGTAAGCTTTGCACAATACCCTTCATATTCGGCTTTTAATTTGGCGATTACTTCATCCGCATGTGGTAAATGAGAGAGCTTATGTGTTGTTTGTTTTAACAGCATCTGAGCTTTAGCTTGCTCAATCTTAACATCATCACTTTTCTTAAGATTCGTCGCTAACCCAAGCCAGGATAATGATTTAATCAACCATTTTGTTGGATCGAATTGCCACCAACGAATCCCATTGCGATAGTCATTTTGAAAATAGTGATGGAAGTTATGATAGCCTTCCCCATAGGTAAACAAGGCAATTACCCCATTGTCCCGAGCAGTATTTTCGTCGGTATATGGCTGTTTACCCCAAATGTGAGCCAGGGAATTAATAAAAAACGTCACATGATGACTGATTACTAATCGTAAAAAGCCGACGGTTAATAGCATTCCCGCAACATCGTTGTAGATAATGCCGAGAGTTATGGGTACCCCGAAGTTAACCAATAATGTTAGCCACAAATAGTTGCGATGTTGCCACATCACTATGGAATCGCGCTGTAAGTCCTTAACATTGGAATAATCATTGTAACGCTTGGCTTGATACTCGCGAAGCATCCAGCCGATATGGGAATACCAAAAGCCACGCTTGGCCGAATAGGGATCTTTATCGTTATCATCGACGAACCGATGGTGAACTCGATGATCAGAGGACCAATGCAGGGCGCTGTTTTGAACGGCGAAGGCTCCACCTATGGCAAATATGAAGCGAATCACTGGATGGGCATCGTAGCTTTTGTGCGACCACAAGCGGTGATATCCCGCAGTAATAGACATACCACAAAAGCCAATGGCAAGGATGGTCCAAACCCAATGAGCGGCTGTGTAACCGTAAACTAGGCCGTACCAAGGTACTCCGATAATGGCGATGAAGGTAGTAAGGGTAAAAACGGAAACGTTCAGCCAGATTATTTTCGGCTTTGAAGACTTTACAACTTTTGACATGGAACTTCTCAGATTGATTTTCATTCAGCGAACAAGTGTTAGCTTATTCGTCCCGGATTATAGTCATGGTTCCCCAAAACCACAACTTATTGGGTAAAAGTTTGCATTTTTAACGCAAACTGTTATTTGGCGCTGGCCTGACTTATTATTACCGCTTCGACCATTATTCGACATCACTATGGCAGGCATTCGAGCACAACAGAAACAAAAGACCCGACAAGCGATCATTCATGCAGCGCTCAACCAATTAAGCGCCGAGCAAAGTTTCGCAAACTTGAGCCTGCGCGAAGTGGCACGTGAAGCAGGTATTGCTCCCACGTCTTTTTATCGGCATTTCAAAGACATGGAAGAACTAGGACTTACCTTGGTGGATGAATGTGGATTAACGTTACGGCAACTGATGCGAAGCGCAAGACGTCGTTTTGATGAAGGAATCAGCGTCATCGAAGTCTCGGTCGAAGTTTTTATGGAATTTGTCGAACAAAATCCAAATATCTTTCGTTTATTACTGCGCGAACGTTCCGGCACCTCGAGAGCGTTCCGTGAGGCTATCGCTCGAGAGGAAGAGCACCTTACCGCTGAACTTGAAGAGTATCTAATCCAATCCACAGGCTTGCCGGGCAATGTTGCAAGGATTCAGGCCGAAGCTCTGGTTACCCTTACGTTTAACAATGGAGCTGAGTATCTTGACGCCAGCGCAGATCGCCGACAAACCTTAATAGAAAATACCATCATGCAGCTAAGATTTGTGGCTCATGGAGCCAACGCTTACGTTCTGGCACAGCAGTCAAACGGGCGTTAGGTAACACTGGCTTTCCACTCGTTCGACTTTTGGAGACGATGGTTTCTACTAACAAAATGTCGTAACAGATAGAAGAGACCAACTGCCGCAAGAATATGCTTTAATGAATGCCCAGAAATAATCTCGCCAATAGCCAGAATTTCTCCATCAAATTGCTCGAACAGTTTAGCGACAACATAAAAGGCAAATAATAGCCAATAACCTTTTGTTGATGAATAACGCGATGGATACATCAATAACATTGCAGGAATTAACAACATAGGTAAAAACTGAACCAACACATAAAGTCTTAAATCACCTACGCCCTGGCTTTCGCTCCAATACCAATAGATAACAGATACAATTCCGATCATCATCAGAGGTATCCATAAGATTTTAGCGCCCCGTTCCGACACCTGCTCAGCTATCACAACAGTTAGCAATGACATGAATACGAAAGTCATGGGTAATCGATCGAACATCAGTGAAAAATGGTCAGGATGCCAGTGGAAAAAACTCGAACCGGCACAGATCAACAGAGCGCCGAAATAAATTGTTTGATAAGTTAGCTTTAGTTTTTCAGGAATGTTGGCGGAGCCGAGTTGTTTTAAGCCTAAATAACCAACAATAAAAAATGGAATGTTAGATACCACATTCCAAAAATTAGGAATTCCAAAAAAGCTTCGAGTATCGGCAAAAGTATGAAATTCGCTTAATTGTGGAATAGGCGGCGACAGAAAAAACATCATCGCCGTAGCAATGACTGCAAAAAGAAACAGGCTCCAGTTTTTAACGGTGGTGTTCATCGACTTGTCCAGCTATTGTTGTTTGAGCAACTATTAAACTGGGACTCGCCTTCTAAGGAAAGTCGTTATGTTCAAGTATAGCTTATTGATACTTTTGGTATTGCCAACTGCTTAACCCTAAGCCTTATAGATGGACTAGCCTCTCTTTCGAAATACAAAATAATGAAATAACTGCTGGCTCGCCCACGGAGTTAAATGCTCATGAGTCAAACTGGAGACCAGTTGAAATTTATCGCCCAGTAATTGAATCATACGCGGCTCATCGTATTGCTGAATGCTAAGACCACTGCACTTTTCAGGACCGCCCACAGCAAAGGTAGCAATGACGGCATAGCCATTGGGCTTTAATGCTTGGTCCAAACGACGGACATAGGACGCTTGAGCACTGCTATCAGTTAGGAAGTGTAATACCGCTCGATCATGCCAAATATCGAAAGGCTTCTTGCATTCAAATCTGGTGACATCATCGACATACCACTCTATGGAATCGGCCAGTTTACCTGCTTTTTGTTTATTTCGCGCTATTGCCGCTGCAGAAATATCAAGTACGGCCCCTTCTGAGACTAAGCTCGAGTCCATCAGATTGTAAATTAAATTTGAAGTTCCTCCACCTACATCAAGTGCCCGAGGACTATTGATTGCTTTAACCAATGGAGTGATTAATGAAAGAGATATATCTGGCGACTTCTGATGCCAACTGGTTTCAGTATCTGCTTTATTGGAGTAAACCTGCTCCCAATGAGATTTTGCATCTGTCTTGTTTAAACTTGGCGACACTTGTTTTGACATAATTAAAACTAAATATTATTCGACGGATTGAACCACAAAGCTTACTCAATAAGTTAACTCTTTAGCTACAAAAAAGCCCGCAATAATGCGGGCTTTTAAGCGACTTAATGATTATGCGTCAACCGTTACCTGATTGGTGACAGGAATAGTGACCGTATTGGCTTTTTGCTTATACTCTTCCATTTGGTGAAAGTTCATGTATTTGTAGATATCGTTTGCCATGCTATCGATATCCTTGGCGTACTCCAAATACTCTTCTACCGTTGGTAGTTTGCCCATCAACGCAGCGACTGCTGCCAGTTCAGCAGATGCCAGATAAACATTGGCGCCTTGACCTAAACGGTTCGGGAAGTTACGGGTTGACGTAGAAACAACCGTTGATTTAGGTGCAACTCGTGCCTGATTCCCCATACACAAAGAACACCCTGGCATTTCCAGACGGGCACCGGCTCGACCGTAGATATTGTAGTAGCCCTCTTCCATCAATTGGTGCTCATCCATTTTAGTAGGAGGAGCCAACCATAAGCGTGTATTTAATGTTCCCGGCTCAACTTTATCGAGTAATTTACCCGCGGCACGGAAATGACCGATGTTAGTCATACAAGAACCGATGAATACTTCATCGATCTTGTCGCCCGCTACTTCGCTTAATAAACGCGCATCATCGGGATCATTCGGCGCACACAATACAGGCTCTTTTAACTCGTTTAAGTCGATTTCGATAACGGCAGTGTACTCCGCGTCTTTATCAGCGCGCATTAGTTTAGGATCTGCGATCCACTCTTCCATTTTCTCAATACGACGTGACAAGGTACGCTCATCGCCATAACCATTGGCAATCATCCATTTAAGCAGAACGATGTTCGATTGCAGGTATTCAGACACCGACTCTTCAGACAGGTCAATGGTACAGCCTGCCGCTGAACGCTCAGCCGAAGCATCGGAAAGTTCAAATGCCTGTTCAACCGTTAGATTGGGCAAACCTTCGATTTCCAGAATGCGTCCGGAGAAAATGTTTTTCTTGCCCGCTTTTTCAACCGTCAACAAACCTTCTTTGATCGCGTAATAAGGAATAGCGTGTACCAGATCGCGTAAGGTAATCCCAGGTTGCATTTCACCTTTAAAGCGCACCAACACGGATTCGGGCATATCCAGTGGCATAACGCCGGTTGCTGCTGCAAAAGCTACCAAACCGGACCCTGCAGGAAATGAAATACCCATTGGGAAACGAGTATGCGAGTCACCACCCGTACCTACAGTGTCAGGGAGCAACATACGATTCAGCCAACTGTGGATAATACCGTCTCCAGGTCGCAATGACACACCACCACGATTACGAATAAAGTCAGGCAAAGTGTGCTGAGTTTCAATATCGACAGGCTTTGGATAAGCCGCAGTGTGACAGAAGGACTGCATAACAAGATCAGCCGAGAAGCCGAGACAAGCTAAGTCTTTAAGCTCATCACGAGTCATAGGCCCGGTGGTATCTTGCGAACCAACAGTAGTCATTTTAGGCTCGCAGTACTGGCCAGGACGAATGCCTTCTACACCACAAGCTTTACCCACCATTTTTTGCGCTAAGGTGAAGCCTTTACCCGAATCTTGAACTTCGGCAGGTTTACGGAAGAAGTCGGCTTCTGGCAGACCCAGAAACTCACGTGCTTTGGCAGTTAAGCCACGACCGATGATCATCGGGATTCGTCCGCCCGCTTGCACTTCATCTAACAGCACATCGGTTTTCAATTCAAACTGAGCAATTGCTTTACCGTCTTTCTCAACTCGACCTTCGTAAGGATATACATCAATTACGTCACCCATATTCATATTAGTCACATCGACTTCAAAGGGTAACGCTCCGGCGTCTTCCATTGTATTGAAGAAGATGGGGGCAATTTTGCCACCGAGACAGAAGCCACCACCGCGCTTGTTAGGTACATAGGGAATGTCGTCACCCGTATGCCACAACACTGAGTTGGTTGCCGATTTACGTGATGAGCCTGTTCCTACTACATCACCAACATAGGCTACCGGATGCCCTTTCTTCTTTAACTCTTCGATTATTTCGATAGGATCGCCATCAATACCGTCACGTGGATTTTTCAACATGGCCAGTGCATGTAAGGGTATATCAGGACGCGACCAGGCATCTTGTGCAGGTGATAAGTCATCAGTGTTGGTTTCACCGGGAACTTTAAATACGGTTAAGGTAATTTTTTCCGGCAGCGCGGGTTTTGATTTAAACCATTCGGCATCGGCCCATGATTGAATCACTTCTTTCGCAACTTCATTACCCTCTTTCGCTTTGTCAGCAACATCATGGAAAGCATCAAACATTAATAAGGTATGTTTTAGCTTTTCACCTGCTAAAGGAGCCAGCTCACTGTCATCAAGCAGTTCAACCAGAGTTGCGATGTTGTATCCACCTAACATAGTACCTAACAACTTAACCGCGTGCTTTTTATCCACCAGAGGCGAAGTGACTTCACCTTTAGCAATAGCCGTTAAGAATCCCGCTTTAACATATGCGGCTTCATCAACACCGGGTGGTACTCGATGAGTTAAAAGCTCTACCAAAAATTCTTCTTCCCCAGCAGGAGGTGCTTTTAGCAGCTCCACTAGTTGATTGACTTGCTCGGCAGACAGGGGCTTGGGCGGAATACCTTGAGCGGCGCGTTCTTCAACATGCTTTCGATAGGCTTCTAACACGTGTCGTTCCTCGTTTGAATGCTAGGATTGATTCAACCAGAATGCCGCCGAAGTGCTTAAATTAAGGCCCGATAATAGCGACATCCCGAAATTTGGGTGCATAATTATACAGGATGCAGTTCAGATAATAAATTAGTACCTTTGGTTACAAAGGCCAACTTTAATAAAATTAAAGGCCTTTAAACTGAAATTGCTACTTATTTAAGCAACTGAATGCGATAGATCTGGAAAGGAACGATTACAGTGCATCAAAAAATTAACGTATATTTTTCAACCAGGTTAATAATCAAATCGTTAAGCTTGCAATAATGCCATATCACTTCTTTCGGTAATCATTTTTGCGGCGTCTTCACAAGTGACGGATCGAGTCTCACTCAAATGGCGACTTATAAATACATCCGGTGATTCGTCACCCTTTAGAGTAGATAGCTCATAATACATTCGATGGGGAATGATAGCGGGAGCTCCGAAATGATCATTGTATTCGGTTGCAATGATCTTTTCCGGTTCATTATTTGCCTGTTCTAATAAAGTCTGATAATGGTCAAAGGGAATTAGTGGCTGATGACAAAACATTAGCATCATCCGCCTGGAGTTAAACTCGTGTTTACAGGCAAGCGCCACAGATGAAGCAATGCCTGATTCCCAGTTAGGGTTGTACACTTTGTCGACTTTTAGGCTGGATAATTCGGATTCGACCGTATGATGATTTCCTCCGGTAATAATAGTGACATTCTCACTTAACTTTAATGCTCGTTCACAGGCCATGGTAACCAAGGTTCTTCCATGAAACTTCATCATTTGTTTGGACACGCCAATTCTGCTCGACCCGCCCGCGGCCAAAACCACTACAGATAAATCAATCATAAATTACAATCTACGGTTATAAGCTCAGACACTTTTAAGGATAGCAGAAACTTTAATTTCTACCTTATTGAGACTTTTAAGGAAAAGCTAAAAGAAAAGCCAGCAACTAAGCTGGCTTTTTTTGAGATTATTTAAAGGCCTGTATGCCCGTTTGTGCCCTGCCGAGAATCAGAGCGTGAACATCGTGAGTTCCTTCGTAGGTGTTTACCGCTTCAAGATTCATCATATGGCGAATAACATGAAACTCATCATTAATGCCGTTCCCGCCATGCATGTCTCGAGCGGTGCGAGCAATGTCCAGCGCTTTTCCACACGCATTACGCTTAACTAGAGAGATCATCTCAGGAACGAATCTTTGCTCATCAATGAGTCGACCTACTCGAAGAGATGCCTGTAAGCCCAGCGAGATTTCCGTTTGCATATCGGCCAGCTTCTTTTGTACCAGTTGTGTTGCCGCTAAGGGACGACCAAACTGTTTGCGATCCAACGTGTATTGTCGAGCTGCATGCCAGCAAGCTTCTGCAGCTCCCATGGCGCCCCAGGAAATACCATAACGAGCCATATTCAAACAGCTGAAGGGGCCTTTAAGGCCTTTAATTTCCGGGAACATGTTTTCCTCTGGAACAAACACATCATCCATCACGATTTCACCAGTAATAGACGCACGAAGCGAAAACTTACCTTCAATTTTAGGAGCGCTTAAACCTTCCATGCCCTTTTCCAAAACAAAGCCACGAATCACATCGTCTTCGGTTTTGGCCCAAACCACAAACACATCAGCGACTGGCGAGTTGGTGATCCACATTTTGGTACCACTCAAACGATATCCACCCTCAACTTTTTTGGCGCGCGATTTCATGCTGCCAGGATCCGAGCCTGCATCTGGCTCAGTTAAACCAAAGCACCCAATGTATTCACCAGTAGCTAGTTTGGGTAGGTATTTTTCACGCTGCGCTTCAGTACCAAATTTATGAATGGGGTACATTACCAATGAAGATTGTACGCTACATGCCGAACGATACCCGGAGTCTACACGCTCTACTTCACGGGCGATCAGTCCATAAGCTACATAGCTGGTTCCTGCACAGCCGTAACCGTCGATAGTTGAACCAAGTAATCCGAGATCACCAAGCTCACGCATAATCTCGACATCAAAATGTTCGTGACGGTTAGCTTCTAATACTCGAGGTAATAACTTCTCTTGTGCGTATTGACGTGCGGCATCTCGAATCATCCGCTCTTCTTCGGTCAGTTGATCATCCAATAACAGGAGATCGTCCCAATTTGATAGTACTCCACCTGACATAGCTATATTCCAATTCAGTAAATTAAGGATTTATTATAAGGTGCTAAGCATCTCATCGATACTCAGACCAGTTGTACTTTACGCCCCGCATTATAAGTGATTTTAACCGCAATAAAGAAGACTAAAAATTATCCTGTTTTAGCAGAATAAATATGCGATTTCTTTGCAATAACGAGGGTAATTCGGATAGTTGATGCATAATTTCTCAAATTTGAGTTTGTAGTCGATGTAAAACAATTAAACGATTTTAGATAACCAGCCGAAAACATTACGGTAAATTTCGTCGTGCCCGGCAGAATTAGGGTGAATACCATCCTCAGACAAGTGCTCACTTTGTACAAAACCAGGTGCGACTTCAATAATTGAAGCTCCAACGTCTCTCGCCAGTTCAACAAGAGCGTTATTGTATACCGCTATATCTTTAAAAAACCTTAAGTGACCAAAACAGTTTTCTACGCCGTCCAGCTTACGTTCGAATGGTAAAATACTTATTAAACCAGCTTTAATATTTAACTGGTTTGCGAGCTTTAAGCACTCTCCCAGATTGTCCTTAAAGTACGGAACCGGCACTCGATTTTTACCTTTATGAATCACCATGTCATTTAATCCGTACTGTAAAACAACAACTGAAGTCATATTTCTATGACATCGTGAGCGAAGCTCAAACTCAAAACGCCTCTTTAGGCCATCAGTGGTTTCGCCGCCAACCCCTAAGTTGTATGCTGCCGTTGAAAGTGTCTGTTCTTCGCCTATCTGCTCAAAAAACCGTTGGTTTATTCGACTGACCCAACCGCCATGACTTGAGTCTCGCTCGCCAAACGTAATACTATCGCCAAAACAGAAGACTCGACGCATCTTATATCGCTCTTTATGATTACATTGGGTCCATTATTACCTAAGCCGAGATATTGATGAAGTCCTACTCATGAAAATTGAATTGACTCCCATAGGTATTGCAAAAACTCCATATAAGGAAAAATTTGCGATTCCACGACAGCCCGGATTGGTTCCCAGTGTAAGAAGCGAGATTGAGTTTATTGCTCCCTTTAATGACTCGGCGCTTTTCGACGGCATCGAACAACATTCTCACCTTTGGGTTGAGTTTTTGTTTCATCATAATCTGGAGCAAGGCTGGAGCCCTAAAGTTCGTCCTCCAAGATTAGGCGGAAATCGAAAACTAGGGGTATTTGCTACTCGCTCAAGTTTTCGTCCTAATGGTATTGGTTTATCAGTGGGCAAACTACTGGAAGTTAAAACCGTAAAAGGAATCACTAGCCTAGTCATGCAAGGCCTGGATTTACTTGATGGCACGCCAGTCTTAGATATAAAGCCTTATTTGCCTTACGCCGATATTGTTGGTGAAGCTCAAGCAGGCTTTGCACAAGAAAAGCCCGAGCCTATGAAGATTTCCTTTAGTGAAAATGCCTTGCAACAATGTCATATATTTTCAAAGCGCCATCCAGAATTACATCAGGTGATCACAGAAATATTAACTCAAGATCCCCGTCCGGCTTATAAGAAAAATACGTCAGAAGATAAAATATATGGCGTTCGTTTATTTAATTATGAAGTAAAGTGGAAAGTCGAAGCGAATGAAAATATCGTAATCTCCATTGACGCTTTGAAAAGTTAACTTTTCGCGTTATAAAAAAGCCGGGCAAAAGCCCGGCTTTTAATATTATACAGTAAGATTATTTTCGGTCTTTAATATCGACCCATTTAAGATCTTCTGGACCTACATAGTTAGCGCTAGGACGGATAATTTTCCCATCAACACGTTGTTCCATAATATGCGCTGCCCAACCGGTAATTCGTGACATAACAAAAATTGGCGTGAACATAGCCGTTGGGATCCCCATCTGATGATAAGAAACCGCTGAGAACCAATCAAGATTAGGGAACATTTTCTTTTCTTCCCACATAACAGTTTCCAATCGCTCCGCAATATCATACAAGTTCATATCGCCGTTTTCTTCAGAAAGCTGTTTGGCAACCTTCTTGATCACTTCGTTACGTGGATCGGAAACGGTATACACAGGGTGACCAAAGCCAATCACAATTTCTTTACGAGCAATTCGTTCTTTAATGTCATTTTCAGCTTCATCAGCGTTTGCATAACGCTTTTGAATTTCCAGCGCGACTTCGTTAGCCCCACCATGCTTAGGACCACGTAAAGCACCAATAGCACCACATACAGCAGAATACATATCGGAATTTGTGCCTGCGATCACTCGACTAGTGAAGGTTGAAGCATTGAACTCGTGCTCGGCATAAAGAATTAGTGAAATATGCATAGCCTTTTCCCAAGATTCAGAAGGCTCTTCACCGTGCAACAAGTGGAGGAAGTGTGCACCAATAGAATCGTCATCAGTTTCTACATCGATGCGTTTACCATTATGACTAAAGTGATACCAATACAACAACATTGAACCAAAAGAGGCCATTAAACGATCGGCAATATCTTTTGCATCAGCTTCATTATGATCGTCTTTTTCGGGTAACACTGTCCCTAAAACTGAACAACCTGTTCGCAGTACATCCATTGGATGAGCCGCCGCAGGAATGCATTCCAATGCTTCCTGAACGGCTAAAGGTAAACCGCGCATGGACTTTAATTTACGTTTGTAGTTTTTGAGTTCCGCTTCAGTTGGTAACGTTCCGTGAATTAAAAGATAAGCAATTTCCTCGAACTCGGCTTTCTCAGCAAAATCGAGAATATCATATCCGCGATAGGCTAAATCATTTCCAGTACGTCCAACAGTACATAATGCAGTGTTACCTGCCGCAACACCCGAAAGCGCTACTGACTTCTTGGCTTTTGGTAAAATCTGCTCTGCCATTTTTATTTCTCCTTATTCTGTGCGAACAGTGAATCGAGCTTTTGCTCATAGCTATGATAGTTAAGGTAGTCGTATAACTCATCTCTGGTTTGCATAATGTCGATCACATTACGCTGGTGGCCGTCATTTTTAAGAGCTTCATAGACTGTTAAAGCTCCTTTATTCATAGCGCGATAGGCACCACAACAATACAATACAATATCGACACCCACCTCACCTAATTCAGGGGTCGAAAATAATGGTGTTTTACCAAACTCAGTAATGTTGGCCAAAATAGGGACTTTTACCGCTTCTTTAAAAATTTTGTATTGTTCGAGTGTATTGATAGCTTCTGGAAAAATCATATCGGCTCCGGCTTCAACACAAGCCAGCGCTCGCTCAACGGCAGCATCCATACCTTCAACCGCCAAAGCATCGGTGCGTGCCATAATGACAAACTGATCGTCGGTTTTCGCATCGACAGCAGCCTTGATGCGATCGATCATTTCATTCTTGGATACGATTTCTTTACCAGGACGATGACCACAACGCTTAGCCGCTACCTGATCTTCAATATGACAACCTGCTGCACCGGCTTTGCTTAGCGACTTAACGGTTCGCGCAATATTAAAAGCACCACCCCAACCTGTATCGGCATCGACTAACAAGGGTAAATCGCAAACATCGGTAATGCGACGCACATCGATCAACACATCTTCTAGAGAACTGATTCCTAAATCGGGCATGCCCAAAGAATTTGCCGCGACACCACCGCCCGATAAATAAATAGCCTGATGGCCAACACGTTTCGCCATATGAGCGGTATAGGCATTAATGGTTCCCACCACCTGAAGCGGCTTGTTATTCGCAACCGCTGCGCGAAACTTTGCACCTGCGCTTTGTGTTTGTGTCATAGTTTTTCTCTTATCGTCTGTAGTCCAATTTTCAACAGCTATAAAAAAGCAGCACTAGTGTGCTGCCATTTCTTCGATTTTAACTTTCCATACGGCAGGACCAGTTTTATGCACAGACTCACCAGTCGAATCAACTGCGACCGTGACCGGCATATCCTGCACCTCAAATTCGTAAATAGCTTCCATTCCTAACTCCTCAAAAGCCACCACGCGTGCCTTTTTGATAGCTTTAGAAACCAAATAAGCGGCGCCGCCCACTGCCATTAAATAAACAGCTTTGTGCTTTTTGATGGCTTCAATCGCGATATCCCCTCGCTCGGCTTTTCCAACCATTCCGAGCAGACCGGTTTTCTCCAGCATCATATCAGTATATTTATCCATACGTGTCGCTGTCGTTGGGCCGGCAGGTCCTACGACTTCATCACGAACGGCATCTACTGGGCCCACGTAGTAAATAAATTTACCTTTAAAGTCGACACCATCAGGTAATGACTCGCCTTTGGCGAAAATATCTTGAATTCGTTTGTGTGCCGCATCGCGCCCAGTTAACAACTTACCTGATAGTAATAAAGTCTCACCGGGTTGCCAGCTGGCAACGTCTTCTGGCGTAACTGTATCCAGATTAACGCGTCGTACATTGTCACCGATTTCCCAGGTCACTTCTGGCCAATCATCAATAGAAGGCTGTTTTAATTCTGCAGGACCGGAACCATCAAGCGTAAAATGAGCATGGCGGGTCGCAGCGCAGTTAGGGATCATTGCGACAGGAAGTGAAGCCGCGTGAGTGGGGCAATCTTTGATTTTGATATCCAAAACAGTCGTTAAGCCGCCCAAACCCTGAGCACCAATGCCCAGCTTGTTCACTTCATCAAAGATCTTTAATCGCAACTCTTCAACTGAGTTTTGTGGCCCACGCTCAGTCAGTTCATGAATATCAATGGGATCCATTAAGGACTGTTTGGCCATCACCATGGCTTTTTCTGCAGTACCACCAATACCGATTCCTAACATACCGGGTGGACACCAGCCTGCTCCCATTTTCGGTACGGTTTCTAATACCCAGTCCAAAATCGAATCGTTTGGATTAAGCATAACGAACTTGGATTTGTTTTCTGAACCGCCTCCCTTTGCAGCAACATCGACGTGAACCTTATCGCCTTCGACCATTTCAATATGCACAACAGCAGGAGTGTTATCGCGGGTGTTTTTTCGTGGTCCGACGGGATTTTCGACAATGGAAGCTCGAAGAGGATTATCGGGGTTGCTATAGGCTCGACGGACACCTTCGTCCACCATTTGCTGGACAGTTAAATCACTGTCCCATTGAACCTGCATGCCTATTTTTACAAAAACGGTAACGATGCCTGTGTCCTGACACACTGGACGACGTCCTTCAGCGGACATTCTGGAGTTGATGAGGATTTGAGCAATCGCATCTTTCGCACCGGGGCTCTGTTCTTTTTGATACGCCTCATGCATCGCATCGACAAAATCCTTGGGGTGATAATACGAAATAAACTGCAATGCATTTTCAATACTATCAATAAAGTCGGCTTTTTTTATGACCGCCATGAATTCCTCCAGAATAGTGTACACAGATATTTGGGTGTACTTTGAATGTCGCGGCTATTCTATTGCACCGCACAACATTACATTAAAAGCGAAATGGGTTCAACGATATGGGGTAAAACTTTGCTATTATAACCGATTCGTATGACCGCCGTCAGGCGCAAAATAGCCTTTAAAATCAAATTTATGCAGTACATTGAGCTGGATTATTTCGGTCAAAAAACAGCCACCTACTATTTCGAGAAAGTGGCGCATCTCCCCTATTCTCTGTTACTCGACAGTGGTCAAACTGAGGGTGATGACGGTCGTTATGACATCCTATTATGTCAACCCAACGAAGTTTTAATCAGTCAAAACGGCAAACACCTTGTTAAGCGGCCAAGCTGTAATCAACAAACAGAAATTGCTGACTGTTTCGAGCAATTAAACCTTTGGCTGAGTAAGTATAATGAACCGGACCAGAATAAATTAACTAAAGATTTACCATTTACCGGTGGTATCGCTGGAGCCTTTGCTTACGATTTAGGAAGGCAGCTCGAGTCCATCGATTCGATAGCTAAAAACGATACCACTATTCCCGACTTGGTCGCAGGAACTTACTGGTGTCCGCTGATCATAGATCATCAAAATCAAAGTGCGTTTCTTTACGATTTTTCTCCGCAACAAGACTCGCTCAAAACAATACAACGTCTCTATTCAGTTAAGACTAAACAAAAAGCGTTCTCCAGGAAAGGATGCAACTTTAAACTCACCAGCCCATGGCAATCTAACATGACACAAGAGGAGTACAGTAACAAATTTGAGTGCGTAAAAAGCTATATAAAAGCCGGAGACTGCTATCAAATTAATCTGGCTCAACGCTTTACCGCTAGCTATCAAGGCGATGTCTGGCAAGCTTATGAGCATCTTAATCAACTTAACGGCGCGCCTTTTTCTGCTTATTTTAACTTTGAATGTGGCACGTTATTGTCCCTGTCGCCCGAAAGGTTTATTCGGGTCGATGGCGATAACGTGGTTACCCAACCTATTAAAGGAACCCGACCGAGAAGCAGCGATCCCAAGATTGATGACGCTTTAAAAAGTGAGTTATTCAACAGCGAAAAAGATCGTGCCGAGAATTTAATGATTGTAGATTTATTGCGTAATGATTTAGGACGAACTGCAATTCCCGGTAGCGTTAAGGTAACCGAATTGTTTGGTTGCTATTCATTCCCTTCGGTGCATCATCTTATCTCAACTATTGAATCAAAAATTGACAACGAAACAACAGCTGTGGATGTGCTAAAGGAGGCCTTTCCTGGAGGTTCTATTACTGGAGCACCCAAAGTCAGAGCCATGGAAATCATTGAAGAACTTGAACCTAACCGAAGACACTTTTACTGCGGTTCAATCGCTTACTTTAGCTTTAATGGTCGAGTGGACAGCAGCATTTTAATTCGCACTTTAATGGCCAAAGGCCAAACATTATATGCTTGGGCGGGCGGTGGACTGGTCGATGACTCTCAATGTGATTTGGAATATCAGGAAACATTTGCCAAACTTAGTAAAATTCTTGAGCCCCTTTCTCAGCTTTGAAGAGAACCGATAATATGCTGTTTGAACCGAATCAATTACACCAGGCATTAAGCCAACCTCATTCTCAAACAACAACAGTGGACGATGCTCAATCCGATAATCAACAATTACTTACTCCGGCAGCGGTTCTGGTTCCTTTGGTAGAACGTCAGGTTGGCTCTCAAGTGGGCTATCACATATTACTCACACGACGAGCGCGACACTTAAAAAATCACCCCGGTCAGATCAGTTTTCCTGGAGGCAGTCGTGAATCGCGAGATCTGTCGTTATTACAAACCGCACTGCGTGAAACTTTCGAAGAAATAGGCATCCTTCCTCATCAGGTAAATGTTATCGGCGAACTCCCCCAGCATGAAACGATCACCCGCTATTTAATGACCCCATTTGTTGGAATAATTAAAGACCCCTACCAATTAACCATCGATTCATCCGAAGTCGATGAAGCGTTTGAAGTTCCTCTAAGTTTTGTTTGTAACCCAACGAATCAGGAATTAAAGAGCGCTTTTTTTCAAGGACAAAAACGTTATTACTACTCTATCCAATATCAGCATTACAATATCTGGGGAGCCACAGCTCGAATTCTGGTAGAGTTCTCGAAACGTGTGAGAGAAGTGATTAACAGATTAGACCACTGTCCGGGTTGACGGATTCTGGTAGTGTATCCCATCTCGACTCCTATAAAATAGCGCACAAAAACGCAATCCTAAGTACCTAAAGTTCATTAGGAAAACTAATACACACAAAGCCAAGGTGAAGACATTGTCCATCAGTACGTTTGAGATTTTTACAATAGGAATTGGCCCATCCAGTTCGCACACCGTCGGTCCAATGCGTGCCGCTCGACGCTTTATCAGAGAATTACAAAAAAACAACAAACTGATTCAAGTTGCCCGAGTAAAAAGCGAGCTTTATGGCTCATTAGGTCAAACCGGTAAAGGTCACGGCAGTGATGTGGCAGTACTGATGGGACTTGAAGGAAATCGTCCTGCGTCGCTAGATCCCGACACTGTTCCCGATCGCATGGATCGAATTCGAAACAATGGTGAAATATCGCTCGATGGCTCTCATAAAATTTCATTTAACGAAAAGAAGGATTTAATTTTTCATCGTCGCGAAGTACTGCCAAAGCACGCTAATGGAATGCGATTTACAGCCTATGACATCGACGACAACCCGATCAAGTCAAACATTTACTACTCAGTTGGTGGCGGCTTTGTTGTCAATGATGATGTATCCGCAGAAGATCCTTTTGTTGAAGATAACACACCACTTAAGTATCCCTTTAAAACCGCAACCGAATTATTGCAGCTGGTAAATGAACACGGCTTATCAATATCCAGTTTAATGCTGGCTAATGAGAAAGCATGGCGTAACGAGCAGGAAATCCGAGATGGACTCTTACTTATCTGGGAAACCATGAAAGCATGTGTTCAGCGCGGTTGTCAGCGTGAGGGTATTTTACCTGGTGGGCTAAAAGTAAAACGTCGAGCACCTTCGTTATTTCGTAAGCTGAAAGCCAGTCAGAATCAAGTCGATGAATTGTCAGTTATGGACTGGGTCAATCTTTATGCCCTTGCAGTCAACGAAGAAAACGCAGCAGGTGGTCGAGTTGTAACAGCCCCTACCAATGGCGCAGCGGGTATCATTCCAGCAGTACTTCACTATTACGTGCAGCACCATTGTAAAGGTCAGGCTGAAGACGACGCCATCATCCGCTTTTTACTGACCGCTTCTGCAATCGCAATTTTATATAAAGAAAACGCCTCTATTTCTGGAGCCGAAGTTGGATGTCAGGGTGAAGTGGGGGTTGCTTGCTCCATGGCGGCAGCAGCGCTAACCGAAGTACTAGGAGGAACGCCCGAACAGGTAGAAAACGCGGCAGAAATTGGTATGGAACACAATCTTGGGCTTACCTGTGATCCGGTTGGAGGATTGGTTCAGGTACCCTGTATTGAGCGTAATGCCATGGGATCGATTAAAGCCATCAATGCCGCACGTCTGGCGCTTCGTGGAGATGGTACTCATAAAGTTTCGCTGGATAAGGTTATTAAAACCATGCGTGAAACCGGTGCGGACATGAAAACCAAATACAAAGAAACCGCCCGCGGTGGACTCGCGGTTAATATTATCGAGTGCTAATTCTGTTTAGATGCTCGTTTATCGCTCGGGTAACATTGAATTACTGATTAAATTATTCATTTCGTTGGCCGAGCGACACCTTGCAACTTTTCTCAACATTTCTTCGTCCATATGCGGTGCCAGCATACTGACAAAGTCGGTTACGTATTTTCGGAAAAAGAAGTTTTTGTGGAATACAATTTTCGCACGCATAGGTGAAAACAGGTGATCAGCGTTTATCAGTTTTAAATCACTGTCTTTGTCCGGACTGTAGGCCATACGAGCGATTAACCCGACCCCCATTCCCATTCGAACATAAGACTTTAATATTTCGGAATCGGTAGCGGTAATCACAAAGTCAGGTTCAAGGCCCTGCTCTCGAAATACCCTTTCTACCTCAGACATTTTGCCGTTCGGTGTGAGCTTCGCCAAAAGCGGAAAACTCGCCAACTTTTCTAAGGATATTTGAGTGTCGTGTGCTAAGGGATGTTCTCTTGGTACAACGATACACTGATGCCACAGAAAGCAAGGCACTTGTACCTTATCGTTAAACCAGCCATCTCGTTCACCATAAATCACCAAGTCGACATCGCCATGATCCAACATGTGATCGACATGCGCGTTGATCCCCTGGTGCAGATGCAGTCGTACCTCGGGATATTTCTTGGTAAATGATTCTATGATCCCCGGTAATAAGTACCTGGAAAACGTGTGAGTTGTCGCGATCCGGAAAATACCCTTATCCTCACAGACAAAATCAGCAGCAATATCCTGTATCTTTTTAGTCAACTGAAGAATCTCGGTGGTTACCTCAAGAATTCGCGCGCCCGCTGGAGTTATGTTGGTCAGGTGTTTACCACTTCGAGTAAAAACCTGAACGCCAAGCTCATCCTCCAGCAAACGAATTTGCTTACTGATCCCTGGCTGAGAGGTGTATAAGCTTTCAGCGGTTGCCGAAACATTAAGATCGTGTCGAGCCACCTCATAGATGTATTTGAGCTGTTGGAGCTTCATGCCTTTTAACTCCTAAGAAAGATTAATCTGACGTTTTTATTCCGCCTGCTTATTAAGAATAGAACGAAATCAAAAATTAACCAGCGTGGATATCTCTGTGGATAAAGTGTGATTAGTAGGTGGGAAAGCTATGAAATACTATATATGGAATTCTGATTAATTATTGTACTCAACACGATGTTTTTATTTGAAAATAGAATAAGTTTCACGGGAAACAATTTAAAATGGAATTAAAAGCGCTGAATAATCCATCAAACCTCATTCGCAACTCCATGAGGAACATGCCCGGTAGCTATTACTTCACTTGCTGATCGGCAGTGATCCTGCTGATCGTCGAAAAATACATCCGCACCATACGCTTTTAAAAACTCAGCTTTGTTTAACCCACCCAAAAATAAGGCTTCATCGATACGAATATTCCAGCTACGTAAGGTTCTCACTACTCGTTCATGAGCTGGAGCAGACCTTGCAGTTACCAAAGCGGTCCGAATCGGACAGGATTCTTGTGGGAACTCCTTTTGAATTTTATGCAGAGCAGCAAGAAAGTTTTTAAAAGGACCGCCTTTCAAGGGATTCTTCGCGGCCAGCTTCTCACTTGCCGAAAATGCATCAAGCCCTTGTTTTTTATATATTTTTTCAGCCTCATCTGAAAATATTACGGCATCGCCATCGAACGCAAACTTAAGTTCGGCCTGCTCCCGCTCCTCTTTAGGTAAGGCCTTTGAGCGCGAGACGATGGTTGCAGCAGCGTATCCTGCCTCCAGTGCTTTTTTAACATCATCCGGGTTGGTGGATAAAAACAGATGGGCGTTAAACGCCGATACATATTGATAAGGAGTTCGACCTCCAGTGAAAGCCGCTCGAGTAATATCGAGCTGATGCGCTTCAATCGAGTTAAAAATCCTAAGTCCAGTATCGGCACTATTGCGAGAGATCAATACAACTTCCACACGCGGTGGCGACTCAGACTCACTGTGATTAAGCGATAGAAGCTTTTTTACTAATCCAAAAGCAGCCCCCGGCGATAGAGGTTGATCTTCATGTGCTATCTGATACTCAGAATAGGCTTTTACCCCCTCTTTTTCGAAAATCCGATGGCTCTCTTCCAAGTCAAAAAGAGCGGTTGAAGATATTGCAATTACCAGTTTTTCACCTAATGAAACGGCCAACGCCCTACTCCTCGTAAGCTAAGCGAACTTTTTACACTAATTCCTTGAATACACTTACTATTTTGTAATTAACATCTATACTTCTGACAATACTATTATGATTGATTTTATGCTAGAAAAAATACCTTTTGAGGAGCTGTTTTCTAACTCATGGTTAATTATGGAAATAAGTCCGCTTTGATAATAGAAGACTTTGCGGAGTTTGCACGGTCTTTAAAAGCAATGCTTGGAGATATTGGTGTCGAGCATGTGGATTTAGTTAATTCGGGCGAATCGGCTATTCGAGCTTGTAATGAAAAGTACTACGATATCATTTTATCTGATTATAATTTAGGCAGTGGCAAGAATGGTATGCAGGTGCTTGAAGAGCTTAACTTTTACAAGCGCATTAAGCCCGATGCAATCTTTATAATGACCACAGCTGAAAATACTGCCGCTATGGTTATGGGAGCAATCGAAAATCAGCCCGATGCTTATCTGACCAAGCCATTTAACAATGCACTGCTAAAGTCCAGGCTCACCAAGCTATTAACTAAAAAAGCAACCCTTAAGCCTATATTGGTTGCCAAAAACAAAGGAAAGTTCAAAGAAGCATTGGAGCAATGTGATGCCATCGCTGAGGCCTACCCGAAATATAAAATGGCTATACAAAAACTGAAAGCAGAATGCTTGATGCTTAAACGCCAATATCTTGAGGCTATGAAGATTTACGAAGAAATCTTGTCGGCGCGGGAAGTGCCATGGGCCATGGTAGGACTGGCAGAAGCTTTAATGGCAAAAAGAGATTTCGATAACGCAGCTCACACCTTACAAAATACCATTCAGAAGTTTCCTATGGTGCTTGAAGCTTACGATTTATTGGCGGAGTGCCAACTAAAACTCGATCAAAAAATAGATGCACAAGAAACTTTACAGACGGCAATCAAAAAATCGCCTCGAGTAATTAAACGCCAAACTATGCTAGGCGAAGTAGCCCGCGAAAATCAGGATTTCGATGTTTCCATCCATGCCTTTAAACAAACCATTCGTCTGGGCACTAATTCAATGTTTAAATCGCCAGACAGCTATATCAATTATACCAATAGCGTATCGATGAAATTGGACTCTAGTGAAGAGGGCAAACCAAAACAACTGATCGAGGAAGCAGAAAATTATTTGCACGACTTTTATAAAGAGTACAAGCATAATAAAGTTTGCAAACTCCGCGGTGCTGTAGCTGAAGGCAACTTTTATCAAAGTCAGGGTAAAGTTGACGAGGCAAGAAAATGCGTAGATTCAGCAAAAGATATATATAGAACAATGGATACCATGCTTCCTGCTCATGCAGGACTTGAAGTAGCACAAGGTCTACAGAACCTTGGTGAAGAAGGCATTGCCGAAGAAATCGTCAAAGACGCTGTTCAACACAATTTCGAAGACTCCGCTTTTCTGGAAAAAGCACTGCCCTACCTTAAAGACAAATCAATTTTGGAAAAAGGTAAAGAAGCTCACAAACTCAACTCTCAGGGGATTAAACATTTCGAAGCCAAAGAGTACGAGAAAGCCATCGATTGCTTTTTTAAGGCTGTAGAAGCATCACCTAAAAACATATCCATTATATTGAATACGGTCCAGGTATTATTAAAAGTACACCAATCAGGAAACGCAGATGACTCAGTAATTGATAAATGTATGGAGTTTCTTAACTCGATCAATACCATTTCACCCGACGATAAAAGATTTCAACGATTTAGCGAGCTGCTGAGATTAACACGCGTTATTCAACAGGAGAATTTTTAGTCATGTCTGAAGTAGATGATAATCTCGACTTTTCCATGGTACTCGCATCAGCCGTGCACGATATGAAAAACTCATTGAGTATGTTGTTAAGTGCATTAACATCGCTGGAATCTCGTTATCCGGCTGAGTCTGACGAAGATAACCGCCAGCTCGCAGTGTTACAGTATGAATCGAGCCGGCTAAATTCTGCATTAGTTCAATTACTAGGGCTATACAAACTCGATCACCAACAACTACCTGTGAATATCAATTATCTTGATGTTGAAGACTTTATAACCGATCAAGTTGCGCAGTATGCTCCCCTTGTAAAGTCAAAAGGGATAGAAATCGAATTAAATATAGAAGATGAACTGGATGGTTGTTTCGATCAAGATTTAGTTGCAAGTGTTTTGAATAACGTACTCGGCAATGCTATTCGTTATACCAAGAACTTAATTCAAATCTCCGCCTATTTCGACAAAGGTTTGGTAATTGACATTGCTGATGACGGTGTGGGCTACCCCCAAATAATGATTGACCAGCAACAAAACTTCATTAAATCAATTGATTACAGTACTGGCAGTACTGGTTTAGGGCTTTATTTTGCAAGCAAAATTGCTGAGTTGCACAAAAATAACGAACAAACCGGTAGTATTGAATTGTTAAATGGCGGTGAACTGGGTGGAGGAGTATTTCGTTTGCGCTTACCATAAACCAGAGCGAGAAATATCACTAAACTAGATTTAATAAGTGACAAACCACTGAAATATATCATAATAATTAATATCTGCAGGTAAAAATTGGGCTTATGAACACCACAACTATCGTCATATTAATCATTTCGTTACTCGTGTTGGGTGTCGCTGCCAGTGCATACATTCAATTTCGTGAACAGGTAAAAGCGGAGAAAAGGCAGCGTATCGCTAAGTATCGTTATCGTGCTCGTGTAGGACAAGAACTCTACGACCGCTTCTTCGACTTTCCCATTGGCCCTCAGGCACGACAAGTCATTCTCCAATACATTGCTCAAAACTTGTCGATGGCGTTAAATGTTGAACCTAATCAGCCTGATGTAAAACAATCACTTGATTCGGTCAATGAAAAGTTAACAGCACCCGATGTTCCAGCCGACTCTCAAGGATTAAACATTCCCTACGATCCACAAGAAATAGTCGTAATGATGGGCAAGCTAAAAAATCTAATGCGCTATGTTCATAAAATTGGAAAAATGCCCGGCATGGACATTAATATAGCCAGTAAAGGATTATCGCACTTAAAGAAATTGTATCTACAATTACAAACTCATACATTTATTGGTGTAGCCCGAAAAAGTGCCGATGAGAAAAACTTTCCTCAAGCGATGCAATACTTGGAAAATGCAAAGAAGTCGTTACTGCGACAAAATATTTCTGATGCCAATACACAAAAGCTGCTGGGTCGAGTTGAAGAAATAGAGCAAGAAATTAATGCAATGCGCGATACTCCTCAGGCAGAAGAGCAAGACATCAACGAAACTGCTGACTTAGGCGATACCGACGATTTGTTTCAACCTAAAAAGAAATGGTAATAACCGCTACCGATTGAATGAACAATTTAGCTTTTTCGACTTAATAAATCGTTCACATCTTTGAATAATTCCCGATTGCTTTCACTCAGATCAGCGAGCGCCTGATGAGCGGTATGCACCGCGCCAGTCAATTGCTCAATCGCTTCTTCCTCTGAACTGATAGATTCAAACTGACAATTCGATGTATCCAATCGTTCCTGTTGAATATTAAAAACTCGATCAAAACATACACCGAGTAATGCTTCATATACCTGTGGATTTGTTACAAAGATATCTGGCTTAGGGAGTTTTTGTTGAGAAGCAAGCTTAGCGATCAATGCGAGAGAGCCCAATGCGGTACTGTCTAAATGAGTGGCTTCGGTCACATCTATTACAAAACTTTGTTGTGCCTCATTTAATTGTTCAACATAGGACTGGAGACGTATTACGTCAGCATAACGAACGTCCCCTCGCAGTTTAATGCAATGTTTATTGTTTATATTTGAATAACTGACTTTTGCACTCATAGTACTACAAGTATTTTCGTTTTAATTAGTTGCGATGTAATACAAATATAGAAACATCGTCAGGAAGTTTATTGAGTTGCCTCAACTTGAGTTGTTCTACAATATCATTAACTCGAGTTTCATGGTTTAACTGTAGAGACAATAAGCTTGCTTCGGGCGCCACTTCCTGGGCATTGCTACACTCAAGAACGCCATCGGAAAATAAAAACAAACTAAACTCATCCGGTATTTTCATTAGGCAGCACTCAAACGTCGCCCAATCAAACATCCCCACTGGAAAGCCACGTTCCTGAAGTATCCAGCGTTGCCTCTCATTGACTGCAACAGGCCTTGGAAAATGACCACCTATGGAGTATTTCATTTCATTGGTCTGGCAATCTATAACACCAAAAAACAAAGTGACATGCTTACCAATGTTCGCGGCCAGGATCTCTTTGTTTAAATAATCTAACACTCGATCAGGGTAAAGAATCGTATCGTCGCCATTAACGCGATAGTTGCGAATAGGCTGATTAAACAAACTTTTTAACATCATGGTAACAAAAGCTGAGGCAGAACCATGACCAGAAACATCAGCGATATAAAAGCCAAAAAAGCGCTCGTCAATTTGAAAGTAATCAACAAAATCACCGCTGACATTGAGTGATGGAATAACCGTATGTTCGAATCGAAAGCCGTTTATTTCACCTTGAGGAGGGGGTAAAAGCTGAAGTTGTGCGCGACGCCCCGCTTCCTGATCTTCTTTTAACACTGCCAGGTTTTCTTCCAGTTCTCGATTGGCTTTTTCCAGCTCGCTACGAAAGATCTGGTTTTCTTTTTCCAGCTGTTTTTTAAGTAACGCTTGCTTGACAGCATGACCAAGAACTCCCAGATCCGTAATGGGTTTTACCAGATAATCCAACGCACCCAACCTTAATGCTTCGACAACATCGTTTATCATCCCTGCACCGGAAATCATGATAACTGGCGTATCGGGGCTTTCTTTGGTAACTATTTCCAGCAGTTTCATGCCATCTACTTCTGGCATTCTGAGATCGCATAGGATCAAATCTGGCTGCTCATCTTTGAATATCTGAAGGCCTTGACGCCCATTTTCGGCTTCGAGCACATCATAGCCGCAATCTTCTAGATACATCACAATGCTCTGACGCACCAAAGGATCATCATCAATAGTGAGAATGGTAGGAATCTCGCTGGAGAGCCAGCGTTCGTTGGTAATACTCGACTGTGTATCCAATTTATTGCATCGCAAAGTTTAATAAATTATCTCTATACTGTGGTATAGCACAATACCCCGTCGAATCAAGCTGGTACCTTAGATTGGAACCGTTAAATGCATGCAGTTCACGAGAGCTAATTTTGGACATTGACCAACTTGATTTTATTACCTACTATGGCTTGAGTCGGGTAAAAGGGTAACAGAGATAGTCATAGAGGTTCTCACAATGTCATCGATCGAAAGAGAATACGAAGAAAAACGCGATTTTATCAGGATGTTTGTTGACGCCAAGGTAGAAATTACCGATCCAGATACTGGCGACCAGTTTATAGGTGACAGCAAAAATCTTAGCGCAGGTGGTGTAGCATTTATATGTGACCACCCGTTTGACGTAGGTAAACGACTTGAAGTGAAGGTAAGCTCGGTGCAGTCCAAATTACCGCCTTTGCAGGCTGATCTCGTCGTTATTCGCTGTGACAAGATCGAGAACGATCACTATGAAATAGCTGGCTCAATTGAAAATGTGAACTAGTATGCATTTTTAAATATTGAGAAGCCATTCTCAGAAACTGTTTATTTATTGACCTATTATTAAGCTCCAACATTAGTGGAGCTTTTTTATATGAGCCGTTATCAAGCGTCCCACAAGCCATTGAAACGATATTTCGATCCGATGACCACATTACCGATAGTTCTTGTTCTGGGAATGTTCCTCAGCGTATTGTGAACCGAAACTATAGGCTAATTAACCTAGGTTTAAGTTAACAGTCCTCATATTCGGGATCGCACTCAAAGTTATCTTCTAATGGCAAATCACCGTCGAACACTTTGTAACGGCGATTCTGTAAATAGGCATCTCGAATAAAGCTGTATTCATCGAGAGCCGACTCAATCTGGTCTTCCAAAGCTAAAAGTTCAGCACGTTTGATTAGTAAGCGCATCCCCTTTAATTGAAACTTAGTCGGATCATGCTCTATATCGCTCAGAGGATCTAAGTAATTGTCGGCAGGCATAGCTGCAGTATCTCGGAGCGTCGATGGGCCGAAAAAAGGCAGCATCAAATAAGGTCCTGATTCGACTCCCCAAACTGCAAGTGTCTGACCAAAGTCTTCATCATGCTTTTCGAGCCCCATGGCTGTCGCAGGGTCAAAAAAGCCAGCCAATCCTAACGTCGAATTAATAACGAATCTTCCTAAGTCACTGGTAGCATCGAGTAATTTAAACTGTAGAACGTTATTAATTAAGTTACCGATATCTCCAATATTGGAGAAAAAGTTATCAAACCCTTTTTCAACAGGATCTGGAGTAATAGCTTGATACCCTTCTGCCACAGGCTTAATGACGGCTTTGTCGATGGCCCGGTTAAACCCATAAACCTTACGATTGAATGACTCGTAAGGGTCCACTGAATTGCCCGTCGAGGCACAACCTGTAATCAGGCCGACTAACAAAATAACAATCAGCTTGTTCATAATAAAATGCTCTGACTTGTAATTGCGCACATTATAAGGAGGAATGAAAAAAGGATCTAATCACAATTAAACTGAACGCAAAATTAATGACTGGCAACTCCCAGAATAATATCCTTTTTCATCAGCTTTAGCATGGTATCCAGCCCATGTTCAAAAATAGCTTGCAGGGGAACCTGAGGTAACTCATCTGACAACCGCTTTAATATTTGGTCGCCAGTTAGCCCGTTTTCTTTTTGCATGATAGTCAACAAATTAAATGTCACTCCATTAACTTCAATAAATTCGACATCGTCATCTTTGTCGCGATAGACCACAATAAATGAAGGAACATCGGGCGCTTTGGCAGGCTGATAATCTTTAGAAATATGGTGAACATCAAATTGATACGCCAGCGGCCACGCTAGAGGTGACAGAATAGGAACTTCATTCATTAAATCGACCGAAGCTTTGGTGCTGATTGATTTTAAATCACAAGGATCGATCATTAGCGCTAACTCTACCCATTCATAATGAGCCAATTCCTGAAAAAACGGATAATTTGCAATAATGGTAGATTCGTTGGTTTGAGCGAAGCTTAGAAATTCTTTTGCAACTTCAGCAAAATACGGAGACTTAGCTCGGTAATTGACTAAAAACTCTCGTATCAGCTGTTTCCATTCTTCATCATTCAATATGGAGTGAATTACCGGAAAGCCTGACTCCACAAATCCTGCGATGTTGTTAAAGATGAGCTCTCGATATATGGTCAGTCTACGCTCTTCGATCCCTTTGGGTGCATTTGAATGCTCAGGGTCCCGTATATGTGATGATAGTTGGTACTGTATTTCTTGAAATTCAGGACGGCTAACCATGGTCACATTGCTCAATCTCTAAATAATCACTTTGTATTGCTTTAATCTGTGATACTTCTTCTAAAAGCTCATCGAGCGGAGGAAAATTAAAGTCACGCTCCAACAAGGTCGGAAATACACCAAACTCCCGATATGCAACCTCCAGCAACCGCCAAACATCAGACTTCACGTCAGCACCGTGAGTATCAACTTTAAGATCATCAGCTTCATCGTAATGACCAGCAATATGTCCATAAGCAATGCGTTTGCCTGGCAGAGCTTTTAAAAACTCAATTGCATCGTAATTGTGGTTAATGGAGTTTACGTAAATATTGTTTACATCTAGCAGCAATTGACAATCGGCACGGTCTAAAACTGCATTAATAAATTCTACTTCTGACATTTCCTGGCCTGGAGCAGCGTAGTAAGACGCGTTTTCCATGGCAATTTGCCGACCTAGAATATCTTGAACCTGAATGATTCTCTCAGCCACATAATTCACGGCTTCTTCAGTAAAAGGAATGGGCATAAGATCATAAAGGTGTCCATCATCGGAACAATAGGTTAAGTGCTCACTGTAGATTTCAACCTTATGCTCATCCATTAACTTGCCGATGTTCTTGACCAGAGAAGTATCAATTGGCGCAGGCCCTCCAATTGAGAGGGATAAACCATGAAATACAAAAGGATATCGCTCAGTAAAGTAGCGAAATTGTTTTCCTAATCGACCACCAATGTTTATCCAGTTTTCTGGTGCAACCTCCATAAAGTCAATTAAATGCTGCTGGCTCTGAACCAGCTCCGCCATTAAATCACGGCGTAAGCCCAGCCCAGAACCAGAGATGCAAGTGTTAATCTTCATAAAGTTAGATTATGCGCCACACTTACCTTCGCCGCATTTTCCTTCTTTACCTTTTTTCTTATCTTCGCCGCATTTTCCTTCGCCACACTTGCCTTCTTTACCTTTTTTCTTACCTTCGCCGCATTTTCCTTCGCCGCACTTGCCCTCTTTACCTTTTTTGCCTTCGCCGCACTTGCCTTCGCCGCACTTGCCCTCTTTACCTTTTTTGCCTTCACCGCACTTGCCTTCGCCGCACTTGCCTTCTTTACCTTTTTTGCCTTCACCGCACTTGCCTTCGCCGCACTTACCTTCTTTACCTTTCTTGCCTTCTTTTTCATCACCTAGCAAGTTCGCGATTTGATAACCTCCGGACAAATCTTGCATCCCAAACGGATTAGCATCAGCATTTGCAGAAGTCACTGACATAGATGCAGCCAGAGAAGCTCCAACCAACGCAGCTAACTTTTTCATATCTTTATTCATAACACAGTTCTCCATAAGTTTACGTTTAACAACCCAATTATAATTATGTTTGGATTACTTCTAAGGACTGATAAAAATCTCAATTGTTACACTCAAACCAAAAATTATTTTCGATCTCAGATTATTGATTTATCACGATTTTTATCGGGTCGTGCACTTTCCTGAACAGAAGACCACTGCAAGAGTTTCAAGATGCCGTAAAGAGATAGGCATAGCAAGCTGAAAATGACAAATGAGTCTCAAAACGGGTGAAAACTGAGGTCAATATTGTTAGAAAGTTTTTCAATGAAAAATATTGCACAGCAGCACAAAGCTCGATGAGTGCTTATGCTACTACGTGTATGATTCATGGTAGCTATGGGATTTTGGTCGCGATCACTAAGTCCATCTTCACCATTTCAGAAACATCTACAGCCTCTGTCGCTGATTGCCAGTCACCGGACTGAGGGGCCGCACTTCCTGAAAAGCTTATCCGGGCCGAGACAAAGAGCTTTTGCATGCTGCTCATAGTACGTCCGGGCATCATCGCATCACCATCAGTTAATGAAACCGTAGCTGGTAAGTCGGCAATCATCATCGACTTAACCGCTACCGGCGCAGGCATGCCATCATCACCTCGCACGATAATAAAGACTCGAGTATTAGCAGGAAACCGGCCTTGAATTTCTTCCGCCAATGAAACAGTCACTACAAGCTTGAAGCTTGATTCTGGATCCGCCGACTGTTCCGCCAAGAGGGCTTTGGCTTGCTCTATTTGTTGCTTCAAAATTTGAACGCCCTGACCTTCACCTTCTCCTCGAGCCACTCGCCGGTCGATTAAACTTTGCCAAATATTAATCGCTGCCGGGTAGTCTTCTTGGCGCGCTTTAATAAAACCAAAGATTGCCAAAGCACCTTCATGTTCTGGATTCGTACCAATAATGCTTTCCAGAAGCTGTTCAGCCTGTTCCAGAGCCTTAGACTGATTAAGAGTCGTTAATACCTGCGCTACCGTCAACCGTAGAGAAATATCAGTAGGTGAGGTTTGCAAGGCTTTATTGAGCGCCTCCTGCGCGGGAACAGCAGCCCCGAGATTACCTAGTGTTTGTCCCAAAATAAGCCAGCCTCGGGTATCCCCGGGCTCTTTGTATAATCGGGTACGTAGGAGTAGCAGCAGTTCCTGATTGGTCAGTTTTTCGAGCCACTCGCTGTCTACCTTCGCGTCTTGTTGATAACTATTGTGTTTTTCCTGCAAAAACTGCCAATGTAAATAAGCATTCCAGTCTGCGATAAAATAATACAGAACTAACGCCAGAATCGGCAAAGCGCCTGCGACACTCCAGGCCAGCTTTTGATGTATTCCAGAGCCAGACTCCTGCTTAGTCAACAGATGTGCATCTTCTAACAGGTTTTTCTTGAGCTCAGACTCTAACTCATCAAACTCCTGCTCGGTTAATTGCTGTTGCTCTTTCTCCGATTCAAGCTCTTTAACTCGATCCTGATAGACCTGTTTATTAACGGTTAACCTATCGATAGAGTGAGGGTTTGCCGCCTTTCTAAGTGGCGCAATCAAAAATAAAAACGAAAGCAACGAAATGATAACCATCAATAACCAAAGCATTACTTCTCTCCCTTGCCTTGCTCATCCAAAAGTTGCTCCAGTTCCTTTATTTCTGAAACGGATAAAAGATCTTCCTCTGATTTTGGTTCGTTTTTACGATAACGCAATAATAAAGTCACAATGACACCCAACATGAATAGAACTGGGGCAAACCACAAAATCAAGTTAGCTCCACCGACTTCCGGTTGATAAAGAATAAAGTCGCCATATCGCTCTTTGAGGAAAATTTTTATTTCTCGATCCGAGCGACCCGCTTCAATTTTTTCGTAAACAATATTTCTTAAATCTTCTGATATCCCGGCGTTCGAGTCAGCAATAGATTGATTCAAGCATTTAGGGCAGCGTAATTCTTCGATTAGGCGATAATACCTTTGCTCGTTTTCTTTGCTACTAAATTCCAGCAAAGTTTCGGCCGCCTGTGCCGCGAAAGCCATAATTAGAACAAAAAAGAACTTTAGCTTCATAATTATTGACCTTCCATTAATGGCTTAAACGAAGTGTTGTACACACGTTCATTCATATCCCCAATACGATGAAATAAAACTTTGCCATCGGGAGATATCAAAAAAGTTTCTGGAGCTGCAGTAATACCCATTTCAATTGCAATGCGCCCCTTAGGATCGAAAAACGAAAACTCATAAGGATTTCCAAGCTCGTTCAAAAACCGTGCGGCTTCAGCTTCCGTATCTTTATAATTGACGCCAATAATCTTTACACCCCTCTGTTTTAGCTCCATCAAATAGGGATGCTCTACATAACAGGTAGGACACCAGGAGCCCCAAAAGTTTAACAACCAATATTCACCACGAATCTCGGAAGACTTCGCAGTACGTTCTTCAAATAATACTCGGGCGTTAAACTCCGGCAGTGGTTTGTTTGAGCGCATGGACGGCACCAGTTCTTTGTCATCAAACAGAGCCGAAGCAAATAAACCCAAAAATAGAAGTACAACGATAAATAATGGTAAAGCCAGGGTTCTTAAGGTCTGCTTTGAATCACTCATGCAGCAACTCTCGATTCTAATTTTAGGCGGTAACGTCGATCCGAGATGGCTATCAGGCCACCTAGTGCCATTAAAATGGCTCCCAGCCAAATCCAACGAACAAAAGCTTTGATATAAATTCTTACCGACCAATCTCGTTCATTTAACGTTTCACCTAACGACACATAAACGTCCCGCGTAAATCCCGGATTAATCCCCGCCTCTGTCATAACCTGACCCGAGGCAGTGTAACGACGTTTTTCCGAATGAAGCGTAAATATATCTTCTTGCTCCTTTACAGAAAACGTACCACGTGTCGCAATATAGTTGGGCCCTTGCACTGGACCAAGCCTTTCAAAAGTAAACTCGTAACCTTCCATTTTATAGGTTTCACCTGGCGCCAGTTTTATGAGTTTTTCTTCACTGGCGAACGAAACAAGCACAATTCCTACCAGTGCAAACACCAGCCCCAAATGCGCGGTTTGCATGCCCCAATAGGAAGCTTTAATTTTTTGTAGCCCGCGCCACAAACTACTGGCATTTTTCGTCTTATTAAAAACATCCAATAGTAAAGATGCGACAACCCAAAAAGCTACGGTCATTCCGATCCAGACATAAAAATCACTAAAACCTCTTAACCAATAAGCCGTTGCTAATAACAATCCAAGAGTTATTAGCGATACCGTTCGAATCGTCTTTAACAAAGAAGCTTTACCGTTTCTTTTCCAGTGCAACCAATGCCCCGCCCCTAAAATAGTTAATAGAACCAGCATCACCGGAGAGAAGAGTCGGTTAAAATATGGAGCCCCAACACTAATCGAACGATCGAAGGCTTCCATAATAAGCGGGAACAAAGTTCCGGTTAGAACGATTAACAGTGCCATCATCAAAAACATATTATTAGTTAACAGCGCACTTTCTCGTGAAATTAACTGATATCGTCCGGTAGATTTAACCGCTCCGCCGCGTAAGACAAACAGGGTCAATGCGGCAATCACAACAATGGCAAGAAAAATAAGAATAAACATGCCACGGACAGGGTCCTGAGCAAATGAATGAACCGATGTAATGACACCGGAACGCACAATAAATGTACCGAGCAAACTCAAACAAAAAGTAATGAGAGCCAGAAATACCGTCCAGGTTTTAAACACGCCCCGCTTTTCACTAACCGCCAGAGAATGAATTAACGCAGTGCCTGATAGCCAGGGCATGAAGGAAGCGTTTTCAACCGGATCCCAAAACCACCAGCCACCCCAGCCCAGTTCGTAGTAGGCCCACCAGCTTCCTAAGGCAATCCCGATGGTTAGAAATATCCATGCAGCGACAGTCCACGGACGCGACCATCGTGCCCAGGCTGAGTCCAGCTCACCACCAATTAACGCAGCAATGGCAAAAGCAAACGCGACCGAAAAACCAACATACCCCATGTACAAAAACGGTGGGTGAATTATAAAACCAAAGTCTTGCAGTAGAGGGTTAAGGTCACGCCCATCTATCGGAAAATGAGGCAATAAAGTTTCAAACGGATTTGAAGTAAAAATAGAAAAAGACAGAAAGCCAATCGTAATCATTGACATGACTGACAGGACACGAGCCACAGCCTGTTCTGGAAGCTGCCGACTAAACAGCGCGACTGCCGCTGACCAGCCACAGAGAATAACGATCCAGAGTAACATGGAACCTTCGTGCGCTCCCCAAGCCGCACAAAATTTATAAATTAGAGGTAACTGAGAGTAAGAGTGTGCCGCGACATACTTAACTGTAAAATTATCTGTTACAAAGGCGTGAACCAAACCTGCAAATGACAGGAAAACAAGCAAAAACTGCAAAATCGCTGCAGGTCTTGCTAACCGCGCCATTTGGCTATTGTGGTAAAAGCTTCCCCACATAGGAAAGATGGCACCAAACAAGGCAACCAAAAGCGCTAAAATCAGGCAAAAATGGGCCAACTCAACAATCATTAAGGGCTCTCGTCATTAAAGGTTAGTTTTGAGGATTCGGTTTTTTAACCGGATGTCCAGACTCTTCTAACGCCCGCGCAACTTCGGGAGGCATGTAGTTTTCGTCGTGTTTAGCCAAAACCGAACTGGCTTTAAAATCGCCATTGTCGAGCAGCTTTCCGGTGGCAACTATGCCCTGACCTTCTTTGAATAAATCCGGTAATACATCGCTAAAATACACCGTCATTTGATGTGAGTTATCCTGAATGACAAAACTAACATCAATCAGGTTGTCTCCTCGCGCAACACTCCCCGGAACAACCAGGCCACCCACTTTAATCGACTTGTTGCTTGGCGCTTTACCTGCATTCACATCGGAAGGTGTATAAAATAAATTCAAGTTTTCCGAGAGTGCATAAAGCACCAGAGACACCGCAATACTGACACCAGCAACTGTTCCCAGTACAGCAAATAGTCGCTTTTTACGATGAGCTTTCATAAATTTCTCACACCTAATCTTTTTTATTTAACAGAGATTGACGTCGATAATAACGCTTTAAATCTCGAACTATACGTTTACGCCAAATAATTGGAGCAATCGCGAGTCCAATAAACACCAGCAAAAAAACACCATATGACGCCCAAATAAACTCCCAGCGATCGGGTAGCGCGGCTGCCGTTAAAAACATCATGATTTAACCAACTCCCTAACCCATTGAGTATCTCGCTCACGCCATAAAATCTGGTTACGAATCCAAGGTAGCAAAGTTGCGATAAAAAACAGCTTAAAGGACACGATCATAACCAATAAGGGATAAAGCATTGATGAGTCAATAGCAGGCTTTTCCAGACGGGTAAGTGACGCAGGCTGATGCAAGCTATTCCACCACTCTACCGAAAAATGAATAATAGGAATATTAACCACACCGACAATGGCTAAAATGGCGGCCGACTTATCCGCTTTTTTCAGGTCATCGGTGGCATTAAAAAGCGCCATATGACCAAGATATAAAAACAGCAAGATCAGTTCCGAAGTTAATCGAGCATCAAAGACCCAGTAAGTTCCCCAGGTGGGTTTTCCCCAAAGCGATCCGGTAGCCAATGCCAAGAACGTAAAACCTGCTCCTATGGGTGAACAGCTGATGGAAACCATATAGGCCATTTTCATTCGCCAAATGAGCCCAATGGCTCCGCTAACAGCCATAACGACATAAACAAACATCGATAAATAAGCCGCAGGAACGTGAATGTACATTATTCGCTGTAGCTCGCCCTGATAATAGTCTGGAGGAGCAATGAACAGCCCCCAAAAACAGCCCGTCATAAGGCCCGCTAAGGTTAGCCCCCAAATCCAGGGTAACCAGCGACCTGCGGTTTGATAAAACCACTTAGGTGAGCCTAAGCGGAAAAACCAGGTCCAATCCATACGTGTATTACACCATTATTCACTAATTGAAACTTTTAAAGCCGCACCCGCTGCCCACGGAGCCAGCGACAAGGTCAATGCTAATGCGGCACCAAGTAAAGCCAGATGCCCTAAATAGTCATGGCCTTGACTTGCTGCATTCACCGTCATAGCACCGAATATTAAAATAGGAATATAAAGCGGTAGCACCAGTAAAGCGAGCAGTATACCACCTCTCCTGAGTCCAATCGTAAGACTCATTCCAATTGCAGCAATAAAACACATGCTGGGAGTGCCTAATGCCAACGACCAAGTCATGGCACCAAAAGCGTTTGTATCAAGGTTTAATAATACGCCAATGAGCGGAGACATAATAATTAAGGGTAAAGCAGTTAGTAACCAGTTGGCAGCAGCTTTTGCCGCCACTATCGCGGTCGGAGACGCCCCGGTGAGAACCATTTGCTCCAGGCTACCATCTTCAAAATCTTCGCGATATAAAACATCAAGCGATAACAGGATCGACAACAAAGCACAAACCCATATAACACCGGGCGCAATTTGAGCTAACAGCTCCGGCTCAGGAGAAACGCCGAATGGGAACAGACTGGTAACGACCAAAAAGAAAAACAGTGGGTTCAATAACTCAGACTTTTTCCGGTTTAATAGCTGTAGCTCACGCTTCAAGAGAACCCCAAACATTATTGCAGTGCCCCCAAATCCAGTATTTGAACTTCTTTTTCAAAGCTGACTGGCTGGTGTGAAGTAAAAATAACACTTCCGCCATGATTGATATGCTCCTCAATAAGACGGGCTAACCATGCTTGTCCATTCACATCAAGAGCCACAAAGGGCTCATCCAAAACCCATAGTGCCGCGGGCTCCAGCAGTAGTCGAGCTAAACTAACACGTCGCTTTTGTCCCTGAGATAAAAAGCCGGCAAGTTCATTTTCGTATCCCGTTAGTCCGACTTGAGCTATAGCTTCTTCGTATGAGATAAAAGGCGCAGACTGCCGCAATGCTCCATAAAACTTAAGGTTTTCCAATACGGTAAGTCGCTCTTTTATGCCTAAAGAGTGCCCCAAATAAATGGTATTGTTGTAAAAATCAGGTCGCGATGTGCGTAAAGAGGCGTCATTCCACAGCAGTTCGCCGGAGTCTTGTTCAAGAATACCACAAATGACGCGTAACAGACTGGTTTTACCCGCGCCATTTGGGCCACGGATCTGAAGCACTTCGCCATTACCGAGGGTAAAGCTGCATTGCTTAAATAACAGCCTCTCGCCTCGAATTAACGCCAGTTGATCCGCTGTCAGTTTGAATTGAAGGTGCTTCCGCAAAGTGGCTAACCTGTGATGCAGAAAATTGCGCGCTATACTAATACAAAGCGACTCAGATATCCATGATTGTGGACTCAGTGAATGACCGAACAGCTCAGCCAAATTTTGCAACGACTACCTGACACGGGTGCAAAGATCAGTCAGTTGCAACTGCTGTTCAAAACTTTAAATGGGCAAAGTTTAACCGCTTACTTAGCGCAGCGTTCAAGCCTTATTCAACTGCAATTACCATTAACTCTCAGCAACAATGCGGGAAATTTATCTAATGCACCGCAAATCGAGACCACAATAAATGATGGAAAGCTGGCTCAACTTATCAGCAGTATTAGACTTCCTATAACCTTGACTCTCGTCCCCCAGCTCCAGCAAAACAGAGTCACCATGGAAGTCATTGACGATCTCAAGCAGTTAGTTAAACAAAATCAAATATCGTCTTCAGTCGCAAAATCATTGATTAACGAGCTGTCGAGAGTGTTCTCACAATCTAAGCCATTAATTGAGTTTCAGTTAAATCGCCAGGCTTCCCCACATTACACGACTAATTTATTGCCGATCCAAAAGTCAATTGAAAGCTCAAGCTATCAGTCCCAACTCCTGCAAACAAAATCTTTAATAACACACACCGTTCCAAAAGCTCTTTCCGGTAAGTTACCCGATATGAACGCAGGATCCATTTCAAATTCCGAAAAATCCAGCGTATCGACACGAGTTTTAAATAACAGTGCTATGCTGATTAAGCAATTGGTCGCCAATAGTTTAAACACAGAAGAGAAGCCCAAGGCGAATACGCATCAGACTATAGTTAACAAAGAGTCTGTAGTACCCAACAAAACACCTATCAATACTTATCAGCAAAACCTGTCTGCCAAACTCTCAGAGCTACCCTCACAACAGTTAGCATTACAACACTTTAAAAACTTGTTACAACAAGATGTATTGTTACAAAAACCAGTGCATCAAATCTTAAACCAGTTGCAAACCTTATTACCCAAAATCAATGAGTCGCTTAAGTTGCCCGAACAACAAACCCAATTTTTTCTTGATACACTAAAACGACTACCTCAAGGAAAACAGCTTACCGCCGATTCATTAAAACAGCTTATACAAAATTCGGGGGTCTTTCGTGAAGTCCGATTAAAATCCTGGCTTGAGCATCAAGGAGCCCCTGCCACCTCTCCCTTAAATAGCTCGCAGCCCTCAACGCCAGTTTTAGCCAGTTTAGTGCTAGGCGGAGATATAAAAAATCTGTTTGCATCACTGCAATATCTTTTAGTAGGTGCCGCTTCACCCTTTTTAAACGAAAACACCAAGCCCATACAAGGCTCTTTACTTCGGACCCTTATCTCTCAGTTACAACATCGACTACCCAGTCAAAGGCAAGATGCCGTGGCAATACGTAAGCAACTTTTGCTGCAGGTGGTAGGAGAAATAGAATCTGGTCTTTCCCGCACTCGTATCTTACAACATCATAATTTGCCAAATGAGACAGGTACCACTCAACCCTGGTTATTTGAGTTACCTTTAAGCCAAGGTAAACAATTTTCCAGTGTGCAATTAAAACTGGAACAAGAACAAACAAACGAAAAGAACAAGCCAACTAAAATATGGCGTGTAACTATACGCTTTGAATTTGAACACTTAGGAGCGTTTAGCGCATTGGCCGAACTAAAAAATGAGAAAATTGGTATTCGATTTTTCGCCGAGCGACCAGAAACTTTGGCGTTGCTGGATCATGAACTAGGAACTCTTGAGTCATCACTAGCAAAGGTGGGATTGAAACTTGAGCAAGGTCAATCAAAAATTAAGAAAGTTCCATCGCTGATCGGTCAAACTAAAGATGCAGCATTGCTTGATGTCATCATTTAGCTAATTAACGCTCTATAGATAGGTTATCTGTATGGACAACGAGAAAATCAACAAAGCCACTGCACTTCATTACGATGGTGAAAATGCACCTAAAGTAGTCGCCAAAGGTGCAGGCTCACTTGCAGAAGAAATCATCAGGATTGCTGAAGAGCATGATGTATTTGTACACGAAGATCCTATTCTGGTTGATGTACTTCAGCAACTCGAGCTGGGCGATGAGATCCCGGAACAACTCTACTTGGCTGTCGCAAAAATAATCGCTTTTGCTTATGGTCTGCAGGATAAAGTACCCGAAACGAATTGATTCTATCGACTTACCAGAGACTAAAGATTCGATGTACTTTTCAATTAATATTACAAATAAGAATTATACGCATTATATTTACTAACAACTTGAAAAATCACGCTTTTCTTTGACTTACTCTGCTCTATCGCTTACCCTTTTTGTTTGTAGTCTTCACCCTAAATTAGAATTAGCCAGCGAGGCTTATCATGAAAGGCGATAAAAGCGTCATTGATTTTCTTAATAAAGTTTTGACCGTAGAATTAACTTCCATAAACCAATACTTTCTTCATGCCCGAATGTATCGAAACTGGGGACTCGAGAAACTCAACGAAAAGGCTTATAAAAAGTCGATCAAAGATATGAAGCAGGCTGACGATCTAATCGAGCGTATATTGTTTCTGGAAGGACTACCTAACTTACAAAAACTCGACAAAATTAGAATTGGTGAACACACCGAAGAAATGCTCAAATGTGATATGTCATTTCAGCTGGATCAGTTAAAGCTATTACGTGACGCGATTAAACACTGCGAAGACAAACAGGATTACGTGAGTCGAGATCTGCTTGAAGATATTTTAGAATATGAAGAAGAACACCTTGACTGGATTGAGGCACAGCAATACCTGATAGAAAATACCGGCCTCGACAATTACTTACAGTCACAAATTTAACAGGAGCGCAATCGAATGAAAGGTAACGCAGAAGTTATCAAGTCCTTAAATGAGTTACTCGCGTTAGAGCTAACTGCCATGGATCAGTACTTCATCCACTCGCGAATGTATGATGACTGGGGAATGAAAAAGCTTTTTGAGCGAATCGATCATGAGTTTGATGACGAAAAAGGTCATGCTTCTGCTCTAATTGAGCGAATTCTATTTTTAGAAGGCACTCCAGATATGGTAACGCGGCAGCCACTGCGTATAGGAAAAACAGTGCCCGAAATGTTGGAAAACGATCTCAAAGTTGAATACGAAGTAGACAAAGCGTTAAAAGACGCCATAAAGCTTTGTGAAGATAAAAAAGATTTTCACAGCCGTGCAGTGTTGCAAAAACTACTAGAAGATACCGAGGTCGATCACGCCTACTGGCTAGAGCAACAGCTGGGATTAATCGATAAAATTGGATTACAAAACTACATTCAATCTCAAATGTAACTCAGGCCTCAAACAAAAAAGCGTAATCCGAAATTACGCTTTTTTTGATTATTTCTTTTTATTTACCTTTTTATTTTTAGACGGTGGTGGTGAACTGGCGTCATTGGGCTGAGTCTTTTGCCCTTTGTGGACAGGGTAGTAATGCCAATGCGGATGATAGTAGTAGCGGTGTGGGAAAGCCGGCCAATAAGTTGCACCCCAATAATGAACCTCTTTAACGAGTGGACGTTTTTTCCATAAATAATGTCCAGTGACTCGAACCACTGGATACATATAAGTCATATCACCTACTTTACCTTCGATCATATCCGACAATTGACCAACAACCGTAATTTCTCGACCTTTTTCATAAACAACGGGATCGATAAAATCGGGAATAATAGCTAAAAATCGGCCACCGGATGCATCAACATCGTTTGGTCGCGCCGACGACCCTAAAGGTTTAGCGACTATTTCAATGACAGACTGGTTGTTTTGGTTATCGACCTTGGCAATCACGCCACCCCACCGGACATTTGGTGACGACTCAAGATTACGCGCCTGCTGTATGCTCAACGGCTGATAATCACCCTGAATTTGAGTTGGAATTGTGTTGCAACCCGTAACCATTGTAGAAATCATTAAAACAATTAGTAAGCGAAACATGGATATTACTCAGTTGGCATGAAAATATTTGGACTAAAAGTAACGCTTTTAATACCAAATAACAAAGAAATCTTCACAAACAATCCTAAAGAAATGTCTGCTCATCGATTATAAACGAGCAACAGAAAAGAAAGTTGACGCCTCATGCAAAAATATCGATACCCAACAATTCAGAAACATCCTGGCGCTGTTGCTGATCATTGACTTCGTTAAACCGATTAACCGCTTGTTGCGCTCTGAAGTTCAGATCGGAATTATCATCCCTGCGCACTCGGGAGTTCTCTGCCTCTAGCTGCTGAACCGCTTGAGCGCGGCGAACTTCCGTTTGTTCCTGGCTTGTTTCGGTTTCGGCTTCTCTGGCAACCGGCTCTGGCTGTTGTGGACGTGCCTGTTGCTCACGCTCAAGCTGTGTTCGATTATTCGAGAGCGAGTTCTGATTCGGATTTATAAACCCATTGGCTGCGCTTATTTCAACTGGCATAGGATTCACCGTAATTTCACAATAAGTCGGTATTATTAACTGTCTACAAGCAAGTAATTATAGCCGCAATTGGTTATTTTTTCATCTTCAACAGCAACCTGAGCCTAGCATTAGAGCTAAAGTAGCCCTGGTTTTTGTGATTTTTTTGCCACCTGATTTCTTAGGTAAACAGGTACCGCTTGCTCGGGCAAGTGAGCTTGTGCTTTGTAGTGCTCAAATTCTGCCAATAGCAGCGCAGTACCGGCCTTTGGAAACGCCTCTGTAATTTGAAAATGAGGCGTTATAGATAAATAGTGCTTCAACTCTTTTTCGTAAACGTCCCAGCCGGAGCCTATAGTGACCATGCGCTCCTGGGGGTCAAGCTCTAAAGCGGACAGTTTCTCGGGAGCGATAACCTGCTCTTCGATGATCGCTGTTGGCCAGACTTTTCCGTCACTCGCGGTTCTTTCCGCACGAAATGCTGCAACGTAAACTTCGCCCATTCTGGCATCCATCGCCACTATCGCGATCGTGGCGTCAGTTTGCTGAAATGCCTGATGCGCCAGGTTTTGTAACGAAGAAACACCTATCATAGGACAATCTGCTCCCATAGCCAGGCCTTGAGCAGCCGAAATAGCAATACGCACACCGGTAAAAGCGCCCGGACCACGACCATAGACCACTTGCGAAACATCCCGCATAGTAGCACCAGCTTCGATTAGCAGCTGATCCAACACAGGTAGTAGTTTATCGCCATGCTCGCGGGGAGCAATCTCAAAATGCTCGTACACAAAGCCGTCTTTTTTAACGGCGACAGAAAAGGCTTCAGTTGCAGTGTCGATAGCAAGAGCGATCATAAGTTTTCCAAAAACTCCAAAACCAGCTGTTGATTACGGGTAGGTAGCATAGTCGGCAGATCGGCAAGAAACTTTCGCCCATAATCACGTGCGATAAGTCTCGGATCGGCAATCATTAGTACGCCTTTGTCGTGAATACCGCGAATCAATCGACCAGCACCCTGTTTCAGCGCAATGATAGCATCAGGTAGCTGAAATGTGTGAAAAGCATCCTTACCCTGCTGCTTGAGCGCAGTAATACGCGCTTGATTAACTGGATCACCAGGTGAAGCAAAAGGTAGCTTATCGATAGCAACAAAGGATAATGCATCCCCTGCTACATCAACACCTTCCCAAAAGCTGAAAGTCCCGAGCAGCACGCTGTTGGGAGTTTTACGAAACTGCTCCAGCAAAAACGTCTTACTGGCCTGCCCCTGAACAAACAAATTGTACTCACGATGATGTGACAGGAGTTCGGAGGCCTCCTGCAAGGCACGGTGACTGGTAAACAAAAGAAATGCACGACCTTTGGATGCTTGCAACAGTGGCAAACATTGCTCAACAAAGTCTTGTGTATGCGAAAGACTGGAAGGGTTTTTCAGGTAACGTGGTAAATACAGCAGTGCCTGTGTTTGATAGTCAAACGGCGACGGATAAACCCGCTTTTGTGCTTGTTGCAACCCCAGCTTTTGTTGGTAATGCTGAAACTCCCGGTTGACCGCCAATGTAGCCGAGGTCATTACCCAGGCAGCATTCTGATGCGCGGCCTTGGCATTTTGAAACGACTTGGCGATATTAAGGGGCGTTGTATTCAGTGAAAAACTTTTACGATAGCCCTCAATCCATTGAACTACCTCTGACTCGTCATCTGCTAAAAACAGCTCTGCTTTCGCGGACAGTGATTCAGCTCGCTCGTATAAATTTTCCAGTTCACGACTTCGAATAACCTGTGTCTTTAAAATATCGGTAAGAGCATCGAGCGTTTCGGCAAGTTGGTTAAACGCGTCTCGAACATTGCCTTGCTCTCGATATCGACGCCAAAATTGACGAGGCACATCATCGCCTAACACTATTCGAAAATCCGCTACCTGCTTTTCCAAAGACTCTGCCAAACGCCTTAAGTCAATGCAATCAGACGCATCTGAGTGGTAGGCAATCACACAGTCTCTTGCCAGCTCCATCAGCTGGCGTGACGAAAGATTTTGACCAAAAAACGCCGACGCAACGTCCGGTAACTGATGCGCTTCATCCACTACATACGCATCGGCTCTCGGTAGCAGCTCACCAAAGCCGTCTTCTTTTAAAACCAGATCTGCCATTAACAAGTGATGGTTAATCACCACAATATCGCTTTCCATCGCATGCTTTCTGGCACGGGCTACATAACACTCGTTGTAATAGCCACAATCACTACCAAGACAATTATCTGCAGTACTGGTGACAAGAGGTAATGCTTGCGCGTCATCCGATAAAAAGGTCGTCTGACTCAAATCACCGTCGGTAGTCTTTTCACTCCAATTTCGAATTTTCACCATCTGCTCGACCGTTTCACGACTGGTAAAGTGCATACCTTCAATGTTGGTTTCGAGTCGATAAAGACACAGATAATTTTGACGACCTTTCAACAAAGCAACCTTGCGTGTTTTGCCCAACACTCGAAATACTGTCGGCAAATCTTTGGTAAAGAGTTGATCCTGCAAATTTCGCGTGCCAGTAGAAATGATCGTTTTACCATCAAACTCGATGGCTGGGATCAGGTAAGCAAAGGTTTTCCCTGTGCCTGTTCCAGCCTCTACCAATAAGGTATCGCGCTTTTCCAATGCATTTTCAACCGCTTGCGCCATGTCTCGCTGAGACTGACGCTCGATAAAATGCTCGAAAGCAGCAGCAAAAGGCCCCTGTTGAGACAATAGGTAACTGGAGTGAGAGTTCATTGGGAAGAGGAATCGCGCTGTTTGTCTTGTGTACCGGCCTCTTCAGATGGCTCTGCTTCCCATAACAATTCGCCAATTGCTTTAAATTTGGCAACGGTCATAGAGCCACGTTTATTGGCCGAAAGCTCCGCACTGTCTTGCTCGGCTCGTTCACGAGATAGTTGATATATCGCAACCGGCTGATATTCCGGGTTATAAATCACCAATACCGTATAATCCCAGGCGGCTTTTAAGTTAAGCTGTCCAACGCGTTGTCGCGATTTACCACCAGGAAAAATAACTCGACCCTTTATTTGAAGGCGCTGTTCCTTACCTTCCGCTTGACGCAAAGCTTCTGCTTCCGCTCCCGGAATCTCGGTTAAACCAAGAATTGAAATCGCATCAAATCGGGCTAGCTCAATAGTTACAGGCAATGATTGTCCCGTAGCCTCTCGATAGCGCGCCGCCAAGTTGCGCGTTTGAGCCATCAGGGTCGAAAAGTCGTAAGTACTCATAGTCGGCGCGCGTCAGGCTCCCGTTATACTTTTATATCCAATTGGTGGTCATCATCGTCCAAAGATTCAGTAATCAGATGATGGTCTTTAGTTTGCCGCTTAGTGTAAAGTTCAAATTCTTCGTCTAGCTCGGGCTCTTTACCGCCTTTTTTTTTGCGTCGATTGGGATTGGACGCCTTTTGCTTTCCACTTTCAGCATGGTATTCGGCGGCAGGCACATGTCGCTCATTGCGAGTTTTCGTAGTCGCATTGGGCTGCTCCACGCCCTTTGACCGCTCTGTTTTCTTGGTCTCAGACATGGGACGAGTGCTGTCAAAAGGAACTAAATTTAACGCCATAATGCCCACCTGCTAATTGCTTGAATCCTATCATATTTTATCGGCTTCGGCTGCTGCTTCATTAGTCGAATCCATTGCTAAATTAACTATGTCAACCAAAACGCCTTTCGGTCGTTACTGTTATTAAACCGTCATTCATCAGGATTGCCATGACAGGATTAAGTTTGACACTGGCCTTGCAGCCGGACTATAAAAGCAACAAAACAGCTACCAGGAGACAGGTTCTGGAGAACCGCGAGCAGCTCGACCACTTTTTGGCTTCTGTCGAGCGCAAAGCCTTTCGTATTGCTCAAATAGCCACCAGCAACCCGGATGATGCGCTGGAACTGGTACAGGAGTCGATGATGAAACTGGTGGAAAACTACGCGCATAAACCAGAATCAGAGTGGACACCCCTGTTTTACCGCATTCTAAGCAGCAAGATTAATGACTGGTATCGTAAACAGAGTGTTCGCAATCGATGGATGAGCTGGTTTAGTAGCGCTCAGAAGGATGAGCATCAACTCGATCCTATTGAAAATGCGCCCGATATTCATCAACATTCACCCATTGAGGCGTTAGAACAGTTTCAGGCAACCGACAAGTTAATTGAGCACCTGCAACAATTATCGCCCAGGCAGCAACAGGCATTTTTGCTTCGTGCATGGGAAGGCCTAAGTGTTGAAGAAACCGCTTTTGCAATGGGGTGCACTCAGGGTTCGGTGAAAACCCACTATTCAAGAGCCGTCCACACATTGAAGCAGCAGCTTGAGGAGTTTCAATAATGTCCCAACAGTCCGAAGAAGCCCTGGTGGCTCACGTTAAACAGCGCTTGGACGACAGCTGCGACTCGCTTGACTATGCAACACAGCTAAAGCTAAAACAGGCACGCGAAAAAGCCTTATCACAAAAAACGGCGAGCCGTCAGCGACGAAAGCGTTGGCAATGGATTGGAATTCCATCATTGGCAGCTACCGCAGCCGTTGCGGTTATTACCGTAAGCAGTTTGATGCACTCACCGCGTTCAACAGAGTCTGAATCTTTGTTTTTTCAGGATTTGGAGTTACTGGCGGTTGAAGAAGATATGGAGTTAATTGAAGAGCTAGAGTTTTATCAATGGTTAGAGTCGGATGCCAGTGAAGCCCTTGAAAGCTAAACAGTCTACACAAGCTCGGATAATCAAACCTGCCTATTGGCTTGCGGTTTGCGCTATCCCTTTGATAGCAAATGCTGCAAAGGAAAAGACTGAAGTTCAACCCGAGTTGTCTTTAGAACTACTGGAGTTTCTAGCGGACTATTCGGATGACAAAGGTCAGTTGGTAGACCCGGAAACGCTTGATCCTATTGTTAAAACGGCAGCGAAAAAACCGCTAGAGCACTGCATCAGTACACTAGTAGAAAACGATGAAAATGGAGTCCAGATTAAACAGGATTCAGAAAAGCTCAGTCAACCCGAGACGCCGATAAACGTTAAAGAAAATGAACAGAGTAAACAATGTCATCTAAACGCGCCTGGAACACGGCCAAAGCAAGATATGAAAGGTCAATCACCGCAAATTGAAGAGACAATAAGTAATGTGTAGCCGAATGATAAAACCACTGATACAACTGATACTTTGCCTTGGTCTGGCAAGC
>JBFHVL010000002.1:0-60987 GCA_041589565.1 Kangiellaceae bacterium
GGAGCGACAGAGCAAGCTATAAATAATCTTTCTGTTGATAGTCGTAAATTAAAAGTAGGTGATGGTTTTATTGCATGTGTTGGGCACAAGCAGGATGGGCGTCAATACATTGCAAATGCAATAAATATGGGCGTTAAATTGGTTGTTTGCGAAGCCGATGCATTGGTTGAATCTGCTCTAGATGAGTGTATTAAGAATGATGTGACCTGTATATTGGTTCCTAACTTAAATCAGCGACTAAGTGAACTGGCAGCGACTGTCTATCAGCACCCAACGAGAAACTTAATGACGGTTGGCGTTACAGGCACGAATGGAAAATCCAGCTGTGTTCAAATGCTTGCTCAAGCGCTGCACTTATTGGAAGGATGCTGTTGGTCATTAGGTACTTTAGGTTGTGGTCCATTTGGTGCGCAAAAGCCAAACGATAATACCACCGCTGATGCTGTGACTATTCAACGCGAGTTGGCTAAAGCGGTTAGCTACGGATGTGGAAATGCCGCCATGGAAGTCTCATCGCATGGGCTGGTACAGGGGCGTGTGAGTGCAGTTGAGTTTAATGTGGCGGTGTTCACCAATCTGACCCGAGATCATCTTGATTATCATCACACCATGGATGCTTATGGTGAGGCCAAACGACAGTTATTTTTAATGCCTTCATTGCAGTGGGTCGTACTTAATGTTGATGACCGTTTTGGTCGTAAATTGAAAAAAGACAACGTAATAACCGCTAAAAAATTATTCGTAACCTTAAAGGAGCCAACCAGCGGAGCCGATTTGGATCACTGGATTTGGACTGATGACATTCGCTTAACACTCAATGGCATCAAGGCCAAAGTATACACTCCGTGGGGAAGTGGTAAGTTAGAAGTGCCTTTAATTGGGCGTTTCAATCTTTATAACTTGCTTTCAGTGATCGCCGTATTGGGAACGCGATTACAAAACGCGGATGCTCTGTTTGAAACGGTCAATCAGTTACAGTCGGTTAATGGTCGAATGCAGTTGATCCAACAAGAGCAGAGTCCAATAGTGATTGTTGATTACGCCCATACACCAGATGCATTAGAACAAGTACTCAAAGCTGCACGAGAACATTGCAGCGGAAAAATTATTACTGTGTTTGGCTGTGGAGGTGATCGTGACCCGGGTAAACGACCCTTAATGGCGAAGGTTGCAGAAAAGTTCTCTAATCGAGTGATCTTTACTGATGATAATCCAAGAACAGAGTCAGCAGAGAAAATCATCAGTGATATGAGAGCGGGTTTAAAGCGACCTGAAAAAGTGAAATATATTGCTGATCGAAAAGCGGCTATTGAGCAAGCTGTTGATTTGGCCAGCGAGTCAGATTTGATTTTAGTAGCGGGTAAAGGCCACGAAGACTATCAAATTTTTGGCGAGAAAAAAGTTTTCTTTAGTGATGTAATTGCTGCTAAAGAAGTTTTGGCGGAGCGTGCAGCATGATTCCTTTAACGCTTAGTGAAATTGCCATCGCAACCCAGGGACAGCTGGTCGGTACCGATATAACCATCGAACAAGTTAATACCGATACGCGTACTAATAGCAAAGATTGTTTGTTTGTCGCATTAAAAGGACAAAACTTTGATGCACATAACTTTTTAGCTGATGCAGTAAAACAGGGTGCCAGAGCGCTAATCGTAGAACAACGAAGTTCTTTAGACATTCCACAAGTTGTAGTGCAAAACACACGCGTTGCTTTAGGGCAAATTGCAAAGCTGGTTCGAAAAAAATCTAACGCACGCTTTGTGGGTTTGACCGGTAGTGTTGGTAAAACCACTGTTAAGGAAATGTTGCATCATATGTTGCAACACTGCGGGACAACTCTAGCTACGCAAGGTAATTTGAATAACGACATTGGTGTCCCATTAACCCTATTAAGACTCACCAAACAGGACGAGTTTGCGGTTATTGAAATGGGGGCTAATCGTCCCGGTGATATTGAATATACGGTTGGTTTAGTTGAGCCAGAAGTCGCACTAATTAACAATGTTGCGGCAGCGCACTTAGAAGGCTTTGGTGATTTGCAAGGTGTTGCTCAGGCTAAAGGCGAAATTTACCAGGGTATCGCTGAAGGCGGAGTCGCAATTGTTAATGCTGATGATGCCTTTGCGGAGTATTGGCGTAAACGTTTGCGTCACCCAGTCATTGAATTTGGTATAGAACATGAAGCGGATATTGCTGCTAGCCACCTTGAACTCGATGATTCTGGCTGCGCATCGTTTAAGTTGAATTTTGATGGTCGTTCCATTCCGGTATGCCTCTCAGTTCCGGGTAAGCATAATGTTTATAACGCATTAGCCGCATTGAGTATTTGCCATGCATTAAAGCTAAACCTGGAAACACTAAGCGTTGCACTTAAAACTTTTGGTGGTGTGAAAGGCCGTTTGCAAATGCACCGGCTGAGTAATCAGTCACTGGTAATCGATGATACTTATAATGCTAACTACACATCGTTAGCAGCGGCCATCGATGTATTAACTCAACAAAAAGGGAAAAAGATACTCGCCTTAGGTGATATGGGTGAGTTAGGAGAAAAGGCTCGCGAGTACCATCAAAAAGCCGGGCAATATGCTCGTGAAGCAGGGGTTGATGAATTATTAACGATTGGAGTGTTGAGTCAATTTGCGCACCAGGCATTTGGCGATGGAGCGCGTCATTTTTCTTCGCAACAACAAATGACGGAGTATTTAGTTGAACAATTAGAACAATCACAACTAGCTGTGCTGTTAAAAGGATCTCGAAGTGCTCATATGGAAAGAGTAGTTGAGCCACTTGTATCCTTGGCACAGAATAAATTAAGGGGGGCGCAATAATGTTATTGTGGCTAGCAGAATATTTACAACAATATTACTCCGGTTTTAATGTATTTAATTACTTAACATTACGAGCCATTTTAAGCGTCATTACTGCACTGTTGATTTCCTTGGTTATTGGTCCAGTAATGATTCGTAAATTGGCGCACTATCAGATCGGACAAACCGTTCGTAATGACGGTCCACAAACCCATTTGTCAAAAGCTGGTACGCCGACCATGGGCGGTGCACTCATTCTCGTTGCTATTGCCTTGTCTACATTACTTTGGGGAGATTTGGAAAACCGTCATGTTTGGGTGGTGTTATTAACAACATTGGCATTTGGTGTAATTGGTTGGGTTGATGATTATCGAAAGTTGATTAGAAAAGATCCTAAAGGTTTACCTGCAAAGTGGAAGTATTTCTGGCAATCATTAGTGGGGTTTGCGGTAGCATTTTATCTATTCGACTCCGCTGTGTCTCCGGTTGAAACAACTTTAATCGTTCCATTTTTCAAAACTGTCGCGATTCCAATGGGGGCAGTTATGTTTATTGCTCTGACCTATTTTGTCATTGTTGGAACCAGTAATGCAGTAAACCTGACTGACGGGTTAGATGGCCTGGCAATTTTGCCAACGGTCTTAGTAGCTGGTGCATTAGGAATCTTTGCTTACTTAACCGGCAATATTAAATTTTCGGAATACCTCGCCATTCCCTATGTTGTCGGGGTTGGAGAGTTGACCATTTTTTGTGGTGCTTTAGTAGGTGCAGGTCTTGGATTTTTATGGTTCAACACATATCCCGCACAAGTATTTATGGGTGATGTAGGCGCACTCGGTTTAGGAGCCGGGCTGGGTACATTAGCTGTTGCTGTTCGTCAGGAACTGGTGCTTTTTATTATGGGCGGTGTCTTTGTAATGGAAACCGTATCGGTAATTTTGCAAGTAGGTTCTTACAAGCTCACTGGCCGTAGAATTTTTAATATGGCTCCTTTGCATCATCACTACGAATTAAAGGGCTGGCCAGAGCCACGCGTAATTGTTCGTTTTTGGATTATTTCAGTAGTGCTGGTTCTGATTGGACTCGCAACTTTGAAAATTAGATAGAGAACACTATGTTTGAGCGAATTAGTCAAGAACATCCAGTTATCGTATTAGGGCTCGGTTTAACCGGCGCTTCATGCGTTAACTATTGTCAGCGTAAAGGCTGGCCTGTTCTTGTTATGGATTCGCGCGAGCAGCCACCACAATTAAATGAATTCAAAGCCAAGTCTCCTGATGTAACGATAATTTGTGGAGATTTCGATGCACAAAAGCTTGCCGGTGCTGGCTTAATTATTATCAGCCCCGGTATCGATTTTCATCATCCTTCACTTGAGTTAGCGAGACATAATCACGTACCTATTGTAGGTGATGTAGAGTTATTTTCGATCGACAATCAAGTACCAGTGATTGCGGTGACGGGTTCGAACGGAAAGTCAACAGTTTGTGATTGCTTAGGCTGGATGTTTAATCAATTAGGTGTTAACACCGTAGTTGCTGGAAATATTGGAACTCCTGTTTTGGACTTGTTGCAATATGAAAAGCCCGAACTTTATGTTCTGGAATTGTCGAGCTTTCAATTAGAAACGCTACATAGCCTTAAGGCGCAAGTCGTTTCGGTGCTTAATATTTCCGAAGATCATCTTGATCGACATGGCACTATGGAAAATTACGCGGCGATCAAACGAAGAATTTATTTGATGGGTAAGTCTGCGGCGATTAATACGGACGATGCTTTGACTCACGATGACACTATTCCTTTGTCAAGAGTTTCTTTTGGTACAGAGCCATCTGCTGAGTTTTCTGTTACAAATGATGAGCGTGGATTTGCTATTTGTAGAAACAACGTGCACTTGCTCAGCGAAACAGACTGCCATGTTAATGGTTTACATAATGGTTTAAACCTTGCTGCCTGTCTGGCAATTGCTCATCTGTTTGGCATTGAAATCAATGAAACTGTGTTAACGATACTCAAGCAGTACTCCGGTCTTGAGTATCGTTGTCAGCTGGTTGATAGCATTGATTCAATTCGGTGGATTAATGATTCTAAGGCAACCAATGTAGGAGCCGCAAAAGCAGCGATACAAAGTTTTTCCGGGCAAAGTAAGCATCTTTATTTAATAGCCGGAGGCGATGCAAAAGGTGGCAACATCGCAGAGCTAAAAGCTGAAATCGAAAAACATATAACCTACACCTGGGTTTACGGTAAAGATGCTGTTTTATTTTTACGAGAACTACCACAAAGTTCTTGTCTGCAAGTTAAAGATCTTACTGAAGCCGTAAGTCGTGTAAAAGAAATTGCTGTTGCAGGGGACACGGTGCTGTTTTCTCCGGCGTGTGCAAGTACCGATATGTACCCTAATTATAAAGTGCGAGGTGAGCATTTCAATCAATTGGTGGGAGGTGCTCGATGAGTTCACCTTCGACTATGAAGCTTAATACTAATCAAGCTATCGATCTGCGCTTGTTGTGGATCGTTTTGTCGTTGCTGGCAGTTGGTGGACTGATGATAGTTTCAACCAGCATTCCTTATGCCGAAAGGATGGTGTCAAGCAATCCTATGTTTTATGTACAACGTCACTTTGTCTATTTGGCGATTGCACTGGTGGCATTTTACGTCACACTTGGAATTAAAATTGAACTTTGGCAGAAATACGGTCCATGGCTGCTTATTATTTCTATTGCTCTTTTGGTACTTGTGTTACTGGTTGGCCGCACGGTTAATGGGAGCAGGCGAGTCATTGCATTAGGTCCAATTACTGTACAAGTATCTGAACTCGTTAAGCTGTTTGTAATCACTTATATCGCGGGATATTTATTTCGCAGAACCGATGAGCTACAAACTCAAGTGCGCGGGTTTATCAAACCTTTAATCGTAGTGAGTTTAATTACTGTTTTATTGGTTGCAGAACCAGACTTCGGTGCGGCTGCGGTAATAACCGCCACTACTTTAAGTATGATGTTTTTAGCCGGCGCTCGCTTGTGGCAATTTATTTTGCTAAGCGGAGGTGTGGGTATGGCAATGGTGGCGCTCGCAGTAAGTCAACCATATCGAATCGATCGATTAAAAGTATATTTGGATCCATGGCAAGATCCTTATGGATCGGGTTATCAGTTAACTCAATCGTTAATTGCTTATGGCCGAGGACAGTGGTTTGGTGAAGGATTGGGTAACAGTATTCAGAAAATGTCTTATCTTCCTGAAGCTCACACCGATTTTGTTTTTTCCGTTTTTGCCGAGGAGTTCGGATTTATTGGTGTGGTGATAGTTATAGCGCTCTTTTTAATGTTGTTTATGCGCGGAATGCAAATTGCGCGCAATGCATTAAAACACCAACAAGCCTATGCCGCATACCTTGCTTATGGGATCAGTATTTGGTTAACACTTCAGGCGATGGTGAACATTGGCGTAAGTAGTGGTGCATTACCTACCAAAGGGTTAACGCTTCCCTTTATCAGTTATGGTGGGAATAGTCTGGTGGTATGTTGCGTCGCCATCGCAATTTTAATGAGAGTGAATTTTGAAACGCAGTTAGGTGAGAGAACTGCAAGAAAATCTGGAGGCGATGAATGAATCAGTCATCTCTAGGTGTGCTAGTTATGGCGGGCGGAACGGGCGGTCATATTTACCCGGCCTTAGCGGTCGCGAAAGATTTACAACAACGAGGCTATCGCGTTCGTTGGTTGGGCTCTGTTGGTGGAATGGAACAGGAGCTAGTATCTCGTGAAGGACTCGACATTGATTTACTTCCTGTGTCAGGAGTTCGTGGTAAAGGCAAGTTGGCGCTGCTCAAAGCTCCATTTGTGATTTTGAAGTGTGTTCTCAGGGCATTAAAAGTGTTGCGTGATCATCAGATTACATTGGTTCTTGGTTTTGGTGGTTTTGCCAGTGGTCCTGGTGGATTAGCTGCAGCCATGAGCGGCCGAAAGTTAATGATCCATGAACAAAATGCAATTGCTGGTATGACAAATCGAATGCTGGCTAAAGTTGCTGACATCGTTTGTGAAGCCTTTCCTGGTGCTTTTGCCCCCAATCCTAAAGTTCATACCGTTGGAAATCCATTACGTCAGTCACTACTTAATTTGCACGATCAGAATGCTGTAAAAAAAGATTATCGAAGTAGTGACACTGCATTAAAACTTTTAATTGTGGGTGGCAGTCGAGGTGCTCAGGTTTTTAACCATGAATTACCAAAGTTGCTTGCTGAGGTTATGCAAATCAATTCGTTAAAAATAATGCATCAAACTGGAAAAGGTAATCGTCAGTCGGTTGAAGAGGCCTATCAGTCACTTGGACTGGATAATGTGTCTATCAATGAATTTATTCATGATATGGATCGTGCCTATGCATGGGCCGACGTGATTATTTGCAGGGCAGGTGCTTTAACGGTGAGTGAGGTAGCGGTAATGGGACTGCCAGCGATTTTTGTTCCTTATCCTTATGCCGTTGATGATCATCAAACCCAAAATGCGGAAAGTTTAGCGAATAATGGCGCTGCTGTTGTTATTCAACAAGATGATATTAAGTCAATTGTGTCGGTATTAAATGAATGGTTGTCAAATCGAGAGCAGCTAGCCTCTATGTCAGAAAAAGCGAAACAGCTGGCTGTAGTGAATGCAAAAGAACAAATTGTTGCCTATTGCCAACAATTAATAGGTAAAGCCGCATGAAGAATAAAGTGACTCAATTTCCCATTCCAGAAATGCGACGTATCCGCCGTATTCACTTCGTTGGGATTGGTGGTGTTGGCATGAGCGGGATCGCTGAAGTGCTGTTAAACCAAGGCTATGAAATTTCAGGCTCTGATCGAGCCGAAAGTCCGGTAACTCAAAGGCTCACAGCGATGGGTGCCGACATAATGTTTAGTCATGCAGCGAATAATGTGCTGGGTGCGGATGTTGTTGTTGTATCAACTGCGATCGCCTCAAACAATCCTGAGGTTGAAGCTGCTCGCGTTAGACGAATACCTGTTGTTCGCCGGGCAGAAATGTTGGCAGAGCTTATGCGCTATCGACATGGCATAGCGATTGCCGGAACTCACGGTAAAACGACGACTACCAGTTTAATTACTACGGTATGCGCCAAAGGCGGGTTGGATCCTACTTTCGTTATAGGCGGTGTTTTGAACAGTGCAGGAAGTAATGCGCGGCTCGGAACCAGTCGCTACTTTATTGCTGAAGCAGATGAAAGTGACGCCAGCTTTTTACATTTGCAACCAATGGTATGTGTTGTCACCAACATTGATGAAGATCACATGGATACCTACGGTGACTTTGAAACCCTGAAGCGAACATTTGTCGATTTTATTCATAATATTCCTTTTTATGGTCTCGCGGTTCTTTGTATCGATGATCCCGTGGTTAAAGAAATACTTCCTCAGCTGTCGCGGCCTTATGTGACTTACGGTTTTGATGAAAAAGCTGATTATCGGGCGACTGAGTTTTCTCAAGTTGGCAATGTTTCTCGGTTTCAAGTTGTTCGCAAAAATAGTTCGAGAGCTATCGCGATCGATTTAAATCTTCCGGGAAAACATAATGTGTTGAATGCACTTGCCGCTATCGCTGTAGGCATTGAAGAAGGCGTAAAAGAAGACGCTATCAAAGAAGCATTATTGAGCTTTCAGGGGATTGGTCGACGTTTTCACTCATATGGCGTGTTCCCCTGTGACAATGGCGAAGTCGAGGTTGTTGACGACTATGGTCATCATCCACGAGAAGTTCGGGCAACTATCCAAGCGGTTCGAGAAGGTTGGCCGAACAAACGTTTAGTGATGGTTTATCAACCGCATCGATATACTCGAACTCGCGACTTATACGAAGACTTCGTTTCGGTGTTATCAGAAGTTGATGTATTGCTCTTACTGGATGTTTATCCTGCAGGAGAAAAACCGATCGCAGGTGCCGATAGTAAATCCTTATGTCGGAGTATTCGATTGCGAGGTGAGCTTGATCCAATCTATGTGGAGTCACAAGAAAAATTACGAGAGTTGATGGCAGGATTACTAGAAGATGGTGATCTTGTACTAACCCAGGGCGCCGGTGATATTGGTCGTTTGGCGAAGCATTGGGATGAAAATAAACACAGTGTGTTCAAAAAGAGTTGATTGAATGAACGCAAAATTAGATAACCAATTTGGCAAAGTTGCGGTTTTATTCGGAGGAAGCTCTGCAGAGCGAGACATTTCTCTTCGTTCAGGCGAGGCGGTTTTGCAAGGGCTACTTCGGATGAATATCGATGCTTTAGGATTTGATCCTCAAGAAAAGCCTCTTTCAGAACTCGTTGAGCTTAAAGTGGATCGAGTTTGGAATGCGTTGCATGGGCGTGGTGGTGAAGATGGACGTATCCAGGCCGCACTTGAATTTATGGGAATACCTTATACCGGAAGTGGCGTACTCGGTTCCGCGATTGCAATGGATAAGTGGCGCAGCAAAATGATTTGGAAAGCGATGGGGCTTCCTGTTGCCGCCCACGTGCTGGTCGACAATAAGCAAGAGTTGAGCGATGCCAACTTGCGAAAAATTGTAGCTCGCTTAGGCCCAGTAATTTTTGTAAAACCTTCTCATGAAGGTTCAAGTGTGGGCATGAGTAAAGCAACCAGTCTAGAAACTTTAAAGCAGGCAATCGAGCTTGCGAGAAAGTACGACGACGAAGTTTTGGTTGAATCGTTTATTGAGGGCAAAGAGTACACCGTTTCTGTATTAAATGAGCAGGCGCTACCCAGTATTAGCATGGTCACGCCTCGAGAATTTTATGATTATGAAGCGAAATACAACTCTAAGGAAACACAGTATTTCTGTCCCAGCGGCTTATCGACCGATGAGGAAAAGCTATTGGCTGAAATCGCTGTTAAAGCTTTTAATGCGCTGGGTTGTGCAGGCTGGGGTAGAGTGGATTTCATTCGTGATAAATACGATGGCAGCTTCAAGTTACTTGAAGCCAATACAGTACCCGGTATGACAGAAAGCAGTTTGGTTCCGAAGGCTGCGAAACAGGCCGGTATTTCATTTGATGAACTTGTTGTAGAAATTTTAAAGACTAGTTTATGAGCAAAAAGCAACGCCGTATGGCGACCGTAAAAAGAAACACTGACAAAACGAGCCTGACTCGCTGGGTTCGCTTGTTGTCCGTCGTTTTGGTCGTGATGGGCGTTGTTGCGGGAGCCGTTTACTTAAAACAGCCACTGTGGAGCTGGTTGGAGCAACAAGCAACGGAGCAACGGTCCGTGGTTCGTGAAGAACAAGTTGTAGAGTCAGCAAAAGTAAAAGAAGGTTGGCAAGTGGCCTTGGTAAAACCGACTGAATTTGTGACTGCAGGCGAGCTTGAGCAGTATGTAAAGCTAACAATAAAAGACTCGTTTTTTTCTTTGGATGTGAAACAGGCCTCTGAAGTTATTTTGTCTCATCCCTGGGTTAAGAATATCAAGGCGAGAAAAGTGTGGCCAAATACCTTATTAGTTGATGTGGAAGAGCATCAGCCCTGGTTAAATTTAAATAATAAGCAGTTAATCAGTCGTGAAGGTGTGGTATTTAAACCGGCAAATGCTAATGAATTTATCGAACTGCCTCTATTGATGGGACAGTACGGTGAGTTAGAAGACTTATTGTCCATGTATCATTTTTTTACCGAGCAAATGCCATCAAATGAATTTCGCATTTCTAAACTAAGTTTTAACTCACACAACGGATGGACAATGTGGCTAGAAAATGAAATTGCTCTGTATTTAGGAAAGCAACAGCTAACGGAGCGATTGGAAAGATTTTTAATCGTGCTTGAAGAAATGAAACAACATAAGCGCAGTCAGGTCGCCTATATCGATTTGCGCTATCAGTCAGGTGTTGCTGTTGGCTGGAAAGCTACAGAGCACAAAGAGCAAGTCGCAGGAAAATAAAAGGACGACTAAACCGAATTGGGTGAATGAGAGAACGATTATGACCAGAGCACCAGAAAAAAAATTAATTGTCGGACTCGACATTGGTACTTCGAAAGTTGTAGCCATTGTTGGAGAAGTCAATGCAAGTGATCAGATCGATATCATTGGCATAGGTTCGCACCCTTCACGTGGTTTAAAAAAAGGTGTGGTGGTAAACATAGAGTCTACAGTGCAATCCATTCAGAGAGCAGTTGAAGAAGCTGAGTTGATGGCAGGGTGTCAGATTCACTCTGTGTTTACCGGAATTGCCGGAAGCCATATAAAAAGTTTGAATTCGCACGGTATTGTTGCGATTCGAGATCAGGAAGTAAATGCTCAGGATGTCGAGCGCGTTATCGATGCAGCGAAAGCTGTTGCGATCCCTGCGGATCAAAAGATTTTGCATGTGTTACCGCAAGAATTTGTCATCGATAATCAAGAGGGTATTCGAGAGCCTATCGGGATGTCAGGTGTTCGACTGGAGGCCAAGGTTCATATGGTGACAGGCGCGGTTAGTGCGGCACAGAATATTGTTAAATGTGTTCGACGATGCGGACTTGATACGGACGATATTATTTTAGAGCAGTTGGCATCGAGTTATTCCGTACTCACTGAAGATGAAAAGGAGCTAGGTGTGTGCTTGGTCGATATTGGCGGTGGTACTACAGATATTGCCATATTTACCGAAGGAGCGATTCGTCACACGGCAGTGATACCAATTGCAGGCGACCAAGTCACCAATGATATTGCTGTTGCATTACGAACACCTACTCAACATGCAGAAGATATCAAAATTAAATATGCCTGTGCTCTGCGACAGTTAACATCACTAGAAGACACCATTGAAGTTCCTGGCGTTGGAGAACGAGCGCCTCGACGCTTGTCACGTCAAACTCTGGCTGAAGTGGTTGAGCCGCGGTACGAAGAATTATTTAACTTGATTCAGGCCGAGTTACGCCGAAGTGGATTTGAAGAAATCATTCCTGCTGGGATCGTATTAACTGGTGGCTCTTCGAAGATGGAAGGTCTAATCGAGCTGGCTGAAGAAGTGTTTCATATGCCGGTTCGATTAGGTATGCCGCAGTACGTTAAAGGATTGGCCGATGTTGTTCGCAATCCCATTTATGCTACCGGGGTCGGATTGTTGTTATACGGTCATCAGCAAACTAAAGAATTTAATTATTCGCCTAAACATCGAGGTGGATTTAACTCGATTTTTGAGCGAATGAAAAGCTGGTTTAGTGGATTTTAATTTTAAAAGTTAGTAACAAGAAGGGGAAATACTATGCCTAATATGTTTGAGTTAATCGATAACTGTCAGGATACTGCGGTTATCAAGGTTATTGGTCTTGGCGGTGGTGGCGGTAACGCTGTTGAACACATGCTGGCGGCTAATATCGATGGTGTTGACTTTGTGTGTGCGAATACCGATGCACAGGCGCTGAGTCGTTCTAATGCGCGAACCACAATTCAACTCGGTGGAACCATTACTAAAGGCCTTGGGGCGGGAGCCAATCCAGAAGTAGGCCGTCAGGCTGCACTGGAAGATCGCGAGCGCATTCAGGAAGTTCTGAAAGATACTGATATGGTATTTATCACTGCTGGAATGGGTGGCGGAACGGGTACTGGCGCTGCACCAGTGGTTGCTGAAATTGCCAAAGAGATGGGCATTTTAACCGTTGCCGTGGTAACCAAACCATTCTTCTTTGAGTTGAAAAAGCGAATGACGGTTGCCGAAGACGGTATCGAAGAGTTACGTCGTCATGTGGACTCATTAATTATTGTTCCAAATGACAAAGTGCTATCGGTACTTAAAGGAAAAGCACTGACCGAAGCCTTCCGCGCCGCAAATGATGTTCTGCATGGCGCTGTTCAAGGTATTGCTGAGCTGATTACACGTCCAGGTCTCATTAATGTCGACTTTGCTGACGTTCGTACCGTAATGTCAGAAAAGGGCATGGCGATGATGGGAACCGGTATTGCATCAGGGGATAACCGAGCTGCTGTGGCTGCACAAACTGCGGTCGCCAGTCCACTACTTGAAGATGTGGACCTGTCTGGAGCTCGCGGTATTCTGGTTAACATTACCTGTGGAGAAGACTTAAGTATCGATGAGTTTGCCGAAGTGGGCAGCATCGTACAAGATTTTGCTTCTGATGAAGCCACCGTTGTCGTTGGAACCGCTATCGATCCTGAACTAAATGATGAATTAAGAGTCACAGTGGTAGCAACTGGGTTGATGGCAAAAGGTCAACAGCCAGTTAAGTTAGTTTCGAACAGTGCAGAAGCAGTAAAAGCGGACGGAACAACCGATTACCAAAAGCTGGATCGCCCAACGGTTATTCGGAAGCAAAATGGTGGAGAAGCGAAAGCGGTCGGCAGCGATATGGATTATCTCGATATTCCGGCATTTTTGCGTAAGCAGGCAGACTAGATAAGCTGCTGAATGACTTCGCCAAATAATCAACCGGCACACCCCCTTCTGTGCTGGTTGATAGTCTCGTTTGCTGTATCTTTTACGTGACACTTAACGAGGATTTTCATGAGGGGAAAGCAGTTATCGCACTTTGAGAATGTGACAGAATTCAAAGTGTTATCGAACCTTTATTGAAATAATTTGACGAATTTTGCAAATTGGGTAAAAAATGCACTAAAAAAGTTTTAAACATTTGTTATATCTGGTACGATGTCGCCCCTTCACGGATGGTCTGTGGGAATGGAGCTCCAGAGATACAACGCACCAATTTGGAGTGAGATATTAATGATAAGACAACGCACTTTGCGAACGGCCATTCGAGCAACAGGTGTTGGTCTCCATACTGGAGAAAAGGTCTATTTAACATTGCGACCCGCGCCCGTTGATACTGGCATAGTGTTCCGTCGCGTTGATTTGGATCCCATCGTCGAGATCCCCGCTGCACCGGAAAATGTTGGTGACACCACTCTTTCTACTTGTCTGGTAAAAGACGACGTCCGAATTTCTACTGTTGAGCACCTTTTGGCTGCTATGGCAGGTTTAGGTATTGATAATGCCTATATTGATGTATCTGCACCAGAAGTTCCTATTATGGATGGAAGTTCTGGACCTTTTGTATTCTTATTACAGTCTGCAGGTATTGAAGAACAAAGCAAAGCGAAAAAGTTTATTCGCATTAAGAAGCGCGTTGTGGTTGAAGATGGCGATAAAAAAGCCGTTTTTGAGCCATTTGACGGCTTTAAAGTATCTTTTACCATCGATTTTGAACATCCCGTATTCAAAGAGCGAGTGCAAACTTCGGTCATTGATTTCTCTAGCACCTCTTTCGTTAAAGAGGTGAGTCGAGCGCGGACTTTTGGTTTTATGAATGATATTGAGTATTTGCGTTCCAAGAATCTCGCTCAGGGGGGAAGTCTCGAAAACGCGATAGTCTTAGATGATTACCGCATTCTGAACGAAGACGGTTTACGTTACGAAGATGAGTTCGTTAAACACAAGATTCTAGATGCGATTGGTGATTTATACCTGTTGGGGAACAGCCTTGTTGGGGCATTCTCCGGATATAAATCAGGTCATGCATTAAATAACCGCTTACTTCGGGAGCTAATTGCCGATGAAGAAGCGTGGGAAACCGTGACTTTTGAAGACGCAAATGCCGCGCCTATTTCGTATATAATGAATCCAATCCTGTCGGTATAAAGAACTGGCAGAGGAACAACGCCAGAGCTTCGGCTTTGGCGTTTTTGTATGTAAAACAAGAAGTTAGAGTGTTTGTTTAGTCGTTCGAAAAGCGCTTAGTACTAGCTTCGGAGACAATAATGTCGATACCTGTCAGGGCCGGGAAACCGTCCTCGCGGAGCATCGATAACAGGCTGGGCTGCTCGAACTTTAAGCGTGTTGCCCAACTGCTGGAATCAGCAGCAAGAATTAGTCGATTATCTCGAAAGTTGATAACTCGGCAATGAGATTGCAGTTTTTTGCTCAATTTAGCTTTAACTATTTTGTCTAACTGCTTGATTCTTGATAAATTGTCTAAAATTAACCTTAAAGATCCGTCGGCTTTGTCCGATAAACCATTAATGGACTGGGGTAAAGGTTTTTTCATTTACAGATCTCGGTTTAAACAAGGTTTCGGTGACTTCGGTTTAAATCAGTGAATATAAAACAATTATAACAAAAACAAAGGGGCAGCCCAGCGTTCTGGCTGGCCTAAATCATAGGGTGTTGGATAGATGAGTTTTACGATATTACAGCGTTCTCGTCATGGGATACGCAGTATCAAAGTTACAAAAAGTGGAATTATCGCCTTGGTAACTTTTGCTGTAGTGCTTCCCGTCATTACCGCTTTGGGTGGTTATCAACTGGCCAAGTATCAAGGTTATTTGGCAAGTGTCGATGAGCAAACTATCGATAATTGGCGCCAGCAATTGGAGCAGCAACGCCAAGAGTTGGAGAAAGCCAAGGCCTTGTCGCAACGACAACTTAATGCGCTAACAGCCCGTCTTGGCATACTGCAAGCCCACGTACGTCGACTGGATGCCGCCGGCGCCAGAATTGCCGACGTAGCCGGCCTCGATGCGAAAGAGTTTAACTTTGGTGTTCCGCCCGCAATTGGGGGGCCGGAAGAAGTTGAAGAAGTTGATATTTCATCTCAATCGCCAGACTTCTTCTCGTTACTTGATGACCTGAGCTCTCAATTGTTAAGTCGTGAGCAGCAATTATCTGCTTTGGAGTCCTTGGTTCTCAATAAACACATTGGTGTTGAGCGTTATATTTCAGGACGTCCAATTGCAAAAGGCTGGATGTCTTCGTTTTATGGTCGCCGTACTGATCCATTTACTGGTCGACCAGCTTGGCATGCCGGTGTGGACTTTGCCGGTAAGGAGGGCTCGCCAGTTGTGTCAACGGCAGCCGGTGTAGTTACTTTTGTGGGTGAGCGCTACGGCTATGGTTTATTAGTGGAGATCAGCCATGGAGATGGATTTGTTACCCGTTATGGACATAATCAGGAAGCTTTAGTCGCTGTGGGCGATGTTGTCGGTAAAAATCAACATATTGCTAAAATGGGAAATTCTGGTCGCTCGACCGGTGCTCATGTCCACTATGAAATTCTTAAAGATGGTAAGCAAATCAATCCACTACGATACATAAACCGTGGTAGTAAATCTTAACCTATTTGTTTTAAGTTATTGTAGAAGCCGGCATTGCCGGCTTTTTTGTGCCTGCTGCGTTTAAAAAAGTGCAATGAAGCGGCTCAACTAGCGGTATGAAAATTATGCAACTTTCAGTTCGAAGTCTGTTTTTAGTGCGACATCTACACAACTTACTTGTGAATACTTTATTTGCCCCCATCTAATGTGACAATCCTCCCATGATCGGATGTGGTTACAGGGTGTAAATAAGCAGCGTGACTATTGGGAAGGGCGCTCTTGATAAGGTACAATGCTGCTCTTATTTATGCCCACACTGATCTTAGATAACAGTTTAAAAATAATAGAGACACTTCATGTTCGGACAATTTTTGACCAAGATTTTTGGTAGTCGAAATCAACGTATTCTTAAACGTCTGCAAAAGCAGGTTGATCAAATCAATGCATTGGAGCCTGAGCTTGAAGCGCTTAGTGATGAGCAGTTAAAAGCCAAGACAGACGAGTTTAAACAACGGTTGCAGAGTGGTGAAACTTTAGACAGTTTACTTAACGAAGCCTTTGCTGTAGCTCGTGAAGCTGGCAAGCGCGTGATGAAAATGCGTCATTTTGATGTGCAGCTTATTGGCGGAATGGTATTGCATGAAGGCAAAATCGCTGAGATGCGGACCGGTGAAGGTAAAACATTAGTTGCAACTCTTCCGGCCTATTTGAATGCTTTATCAGGCAAGGGCGTTCACATTATTACGGTGAATGACTACCTGGCACAACGTGATGCTGAGTGGATGCGTCCTTTGTATGAATTTTTGGGGCTAACCGTTGGTTGTGCCATTTCCGGTCAGGCGCATGATGAAAAGAAACAGGCCTATGCCTGTGATATTACCTATGGAACCAATAATGAGTTCGGTTTTGATTATTTGCGTGACAACATGGCTTTTTCATTGGAAGAAAAAGTACAACGAGAACTGAATTTTGCCATTGTCGATGAAGTAGATTCGATCCTTATTGATGAAGCAAGAACGCCGCTAATCATTTCTGGAGCTCTTGAAGACAGCTCGGCGTTGTACAAACAAATGAATGTGTTGATTCCCAAATTAAAGCAACAAATCATGTCTGGCGAAGATAACGATGAGGTTGTGGAGCAAGAAGGGGATTACACCATTGATGAGAAGTCCAAGCAGGTCCACTTTACCGAGCAAGGACAAATTCGTGTAGAAGAGTTACTAATGGAAGCTGGCTTGCTAGAAGAAGGCCAATCTTTGTACTCAGCGCAAAGTATAACTTTGCTTCATCACGTCAATGCAGCGTTAAGAGCTCATACTTTATTTAAAAAAGACGTTGATTACATTGTACAAAATGATGAGATTGTCATTGTTGATGAACATACTGGGCGTACTATGCCGGGGCGTCGATGGTCAGAAGGTTTACACCAGGCCGTTGAAGCTAAAGAAGGGGTATCCATCCAAAACGAAAATCAAACTTTGGCGTCGATTACGTTCCAGAATTATTTCCGAATTTACGACAAGCTTTCTGGTATGACTGGTACTGCAGATACAGAGGCCTTCGAGTTACAACAAATCTATGGCCTCGAAGTTGTGGTTATGCCTACTAACAAACCCATGGTTCGTGAAGATTATCCGGATCTGGTGTTTCTAACGCGTGAAGCAAAATACAAAGCATTAGTTGAACAAATTGAAGAGTGTCGAGAAAGAGGGCAGCCTGTTTTGGTGGGGACCGCTTCAATTGAAACATCTGAGTTGTTATCTGGTGTTTTAAAGAAGAAAAAGATCTCTCACAAGGTACTGAATGCTAAATTTCATGAGCAAGAAGCAGAAATTATTGCGGAAGCCGGGCGACCAGGTACAGTCACCATTGCGACTAACATGGCCGGACGCGGAACTGACATTGTGTTAGGCGGTAATTTGAAAGCTGAAATTGAAGAGCTTAAACAAAAATTATCAGGAAAACCTGAGTCCGAAATCCAGAAAAAAGTTGAAGAGCTAGAAACCGACTGGCAACAACGGCATCAGCAAGTTTTAGAAGCGGGTGGTTTGGCGATTCTTGGTTCAGAAAGACATGAATCTCGTCGAATTGATAATCAGCTCCGTGGACGTGCTGGGCGGCAAGGCGATCCCGGAATGAGTCGCTTTTTCCTGTCGTTAGATGACGATCTTATGCGAATCTTTGCCCCTGAACGTATGGTGAATATGTTACGACGCTTGGGGTGGGAAGAAGACGAAGCTATTGAGCACAAAATGGTGACTCGAGCTATTGAAAATGCGCAGCGAAAAGTTGAAGCAAGAAACTTCGAAATTCGTAAACAACTGCTTGAGTACGACGACGTCGCAAATGATCAGCGTAAAGTTATTTATGAGCAACGTCACGAGTTAATGTCGACGGATGATATTTCAGAAACCATTGAGGCCATTCGCTTCGATGTATTGAATGAAGAAATTAGTAATTATATTCCACCACAAAGCATAGACAGTATGTGGGATATCGACGGTCTAGAAGATCATCTTAAGAAAGAATATTTAGCTGAATTGCCAATTAAACAGTGGCTCGAAGAAGATGAAGAACTTCATGAAGAAAAGCTCCGTGAACGAATTCTACAGTCGCTTGTTGAAAATTACAGAGCAAAAGAAGAAACCGTAGGGGCGCCTGTTTTACGTCATTTTGAAAAATCAGTTATGTTGCAAACCCTTGATTCGCATTGGCGTGAACATTTAGCTGCGATGGATCACTTGCGACAAGGCATTGGCTTACGTGGTTACGCGCAGAAAAATCCTAAGCAGGAATACAAGCGAGAAGCCTTTGAACTCTTTACCGAAATGTTGGTGTCGTTGAAGCATGAGGTTGTCAGTATTTTATCCAAAGTTCAGGTGCGCTCCGAAGAAGATGCCGCGGCTGTCGAAGAACAGCGTCGGCGAGAAGCAGAAGCTGCTCGCATGAAATTTCAGCATCAACAAACAAGCGCTCTAGGGCAGGCATCACAAAGCGAGCAAGATCAAGCCGGACACTCACCATTTGTAAGAGATGGAGTAAAAGTTGGTCGTAATGATCCTTGTCCTTGTGGTTCAGGCAAGAAGTTCAAGCAATGTCATGGAAAGCTAAACTGATATTTAAGCTTTTAAATGAATGAGAGTAGTTCATTGATACAGGTTGCCGCTGCAATTATTCGTGATGACGAGAGGATACTTTTGGCTAAGCGTCCTCTCGACAAGCATCAAGGTGGAAAGTGGGAGTTTCCTGGCGGCAAAGTTGATACAAACGAGTTGGCTGTTGAAGCTTTAAAGCGTGAATGTGAAGAAGAACTTGGTATTGAAATAAGCTCTCCGTGCTTATATGAAGTTATTGATCATGATTATGGAGATAAACACGTCAGGATCAGCTTCTATACTGTTGAGCGGTTTACCGGCGAGCCGGAAGGTAAAGAAGGCCAGGAAGTAAAGTGGTTTTCGTTACATCAACTGTCTTCGTTAGAGTTTCCTCAAGCCAATCAACATGTCGTTGCTCGATTATTGAGTTAGTGGATATTCAAAATATACTTGTAGGGACAGTATAATTGACCTGATCAATTAATTGTTAGTTTCCACTCAATTCTGGGTCATTATGACCATCATTTTCAGACACTCTTTCACCCGGTATTTTATGAGACTCGTCTGCCCACTCACCTAGATCGATAAGCTTACAACGTTCCGAGCAGAATGGACGGAATGGGAAATTATCATTCCAGGCAACGGATTTCTTACAATTTGGACAGCTAACTACTAAATCTTTCTTCATAACTTTACTGTAGGCTTTATGAATTTACATTATTATCTCTAACTTTGTATGCAACTCTCAACCGTTATATTTCGATGTGTCCTTTAAAAAGTGCGATTGAAAGTTGCTTACTTGGTTTAATCCATTAAAAAACGATGATTGACCCCGCTGTCAGCAACTATTGCTTTGAACTAAACTGTCGATATTAAAGCTCTGAATCTCTGGATGTAGGTGCTTATCCTTCAGGAGGTTGGTGGCAGAGTGTTGATACTGCCAATGGTAATGTAAATAGGTATAATTTATGTTTAATAGCTGATTTCATTTTTTAGAATTATTCGGTGGGGTCTATTTCAAACGTTATTGACGTGACTTATGAGTTATCCACTTAACTTATCATGTATTGTCATCAGTTTACATCATTCGCGCCAACCGCAAGTGGCATACTTGAAGTCTACGACTGAGCGAACCTTAATCTTTTGAGTGGTTTGATCTAAATTGTAAAAATGAATAGAAATTCTGTGCTTTCCTGCACTAACTTCTGGGAACACTCCAGTTGACTTCAATAATTGAACTCTGAGAAGCAGGTTGCCTGGATTTGGTTTTTCAATAAGAAAGTCTCCCATGGGAGCACTGGCTATATGAAATTTGGATAATTCTCGGATTAGCCTTAACAAAACATTAACACTTGTTCTTAAGCCATCTAGTTGTTGATACCAGGCCAATATTTGTTGCCTTGAGCGTGATGTGGGCTGGTTTAGAAAACAATACATTTCGGGAGAGTCACATGCGGTGATTCCTGTGTGTAATGTTTGTTTTTTTAAGCTGCTTTGGATGAATGACACTTCTCGTAAATCATCGCCTAGCCGACCGCGGTAAGTAATTGCCCAATGATGGAGTTTTTTTAGCTGTTGAAGAAAATTATCAAGCTTATCATTATCGACGGCAGGGTTGGTTTTTAGAGTTTCATAATGAGAGATCTGAACTTCAAGTTCTTTAATGATCTCTGATTTAATATCTATTCTACACAGAAAACTTAATAAGTTGCTAAGGCAGAGTAAAGCCGTTTCGATCGCTACGGCACTCTGCTTACCGCACAATAAATCAAGGCGTTTAAAAGCCGCTTCTAATTGCAAAAGATGGCGGTAAGTCTGCGTTAATGGATATTCGAAAATAACTTGATCAGACATTTTCAGCAATCATTGAATACTTTTGATGCAATTCATAGACATTTTTTTTCAACTGCTCCAAAGACCCGATATTGTCCAGCACATCATCGGCATTCGCCAGTCGATACTCTCGATTTACTTGTTGGGACATTATCGATTCGACCAGCTGGGGTGTTGAGTCATCACGCATACAAACTCGCTCAATTTGCATCTGCTCTGGAATATCCACTACGAGTATTCTATCTACTAAATACTCCAACTTATTCTCGAAAAGCAATGGAATATCCAGAATGACGTATCGGCTAGTTACACTTTCTATTTGCGTTAATATTTGTTGTCGAATTTGTGGGTGCAGACATTGATTCAGCCATTCGAGTTCATTTGGATTCTTGAATACAATGGTTCGAAGAGCAGAGCGGTTTAGCGTTTTGTCTTTATTTAAAATGGCTGTTCCAAAGTGATTGACAATCCTTTCGAGAGTTTGACTGCCAGGGCGGACTGCCTCACGGGAAATTTTATCTGCGTCAATAACATCGACGCCGTTTAAACGAAATAAATTAGCGACAGTGGACTTCCCACTTCCTATCCCTCCTGTCAAACCAATCTTTAACATGGATAATACTATAATCCTGTTGATGCTAAATAGGAGCGAACTATTACATCACCCCAAAATAGTGTAATCCAGCCTGCTATCGCGAGGTAAGGACCAAAAGGAATTTGAGTATTTCGGTCACTCAATTTGAGTAACATCATGGTTATACCCAAAACCGCGCCAACCCCGGCAGACATGATGATCACGAGTAAAAGTTTTTGATAACCTACGAATGCACCAATAGCAGCGAGTAATTTAAAATCACCATAACCCATGCCTTCTTTTTTGGTTGCTAGTTTAAAAATCCAATAAAAACTCCATAACGATAAGTAGCCAGCGAAAGCTCCGATCACTGCATCGTAAAGAGGAATGGATATTCCCATCGCTGCTGAAAACAAGCCCAACCAAAGCAAAATATAGTTAATTGGATCAGGTAAGATTTTATGGTCGATATCAATAAATATTTGTACGATTAATAGCGCGCTAATAGATGTAAATAATAAGGTCTGCCAACTAAATCCGTATTGATAGGCTACAAAAGCAAAGCTCGCTCCCGTTAAAATTTCTACAAATGGATAACGAATAGAAATTCGATTTTTACAGCTAATGCATTTACCGCGTAAAAACACATAGCTTATAACCGGTAAGTTTTCCCACCAGCGAATTAAGTGATTACATTTTGGGCATCGTGATCTTGGTACCACAATATTAAACTTTTCATTGCGAAGTTTTTCGTCCTTGGCCTCACCCGATATTTTGTACCCTTGTTCAGTTAAGATTTCTTTCGCCATTGAGCCCCATTCCCTAAATAGAGTAACCGGATAGCGAAAGATGACCACATTAAGAAAACTGCCGACCATTAGGCCGGCAATTGTAAGAGTAGCGATTAGAAAGCCCGGAGAGCTTTCGAGAATTTCTATAATTGGCATTAAACCACCGCACCCAATTGGAATATAGGGAGGTACATCGCGACTATTAAGCCGCCTACTAAAACACCTAATACGGCCATTATAATTGGTTCTAATAGTGAACTTAAGCCATCAACTGCATCATCAACTTCTTGCTCATATATATCAGCTATTTTAGTTAGCATGGCATCAACAGAGCCCGACTCTTCTCCTATTGCAACCATTTGATTAACCATATTAGGAAATAGACCGCTATTAGTCATCGATAGATTCATTTGCATACCGGTAGTAACATCATCGCGAATTTTTAATAGGCCTGAGCGGTAAACATAGTTACCTGACGCACCTGCAGCAGACTCTAGGGCTTCAACAAGAGGAACACCTGCAGCAAAGGTTGTCGATAAAGTTCTGGCGAACCGCGCAACAGCAGCTTTATTTAAAATATCTCCAACCACAGGGAGCTTAATTATTAGCTTGTCTACACCGTTACGGTAATTCTCAGAAGTGTTGTTGAGGTATTTAAGACCAACTACTACACCAATAATAATAATTAATAGGATCCACCAATTTGAGGATAACCAACGAGATAGATTAATAACCATTTGAGTAAATGCGGGTAACTCAGCTCCAAAACCTTCGAAGAGTTCTTCAAAAGTAGGAACAACAAATAAAAGAAGAATCGAGGTAACAACTATAGCAGCGATAACAACGGCTGCGGGATAAAACAAGGCTTTTTTTATTTTTGATTTCAAGGCCTCAGTTTTTTCTTTATAAGTAGCTATCCTATCAAGCATGCCCTCGAGAGCACCTGACTGTTCACCGGCAGAAACAAGGTCGCAAAATAAATCATCGAAATATTTAGGGTGTTTTCTGAGGGCTTCCCCCATGCTAGTTCCAGACTCGATTTCTGCTTTAATTGTCAAGATTAGATCTTGAACAGATGGATTTTCGTGTCCTTTCCCAATAATATCGAATGATTGAACGAGTGGTACCCCAGCCTTCATCATAGTTGCCAATTGTCTCGAGATGACTGCAATATCTGCGGGCTTGATTGGCTTCTTACCTCCTCCTATTAGAGGCTCGGACTTTTTGGCAACCTTTTGCGGTATTACACCTTGTTTGCGTAATTGAGCTTTTGCAATTGCAGGAGTATCGGCAACAATTTCCCCGGATACTTTATTTCCCTTCTTATCAACACCAGTGTATGAGAATTTTACGACCTTTGGGGCCTTTGTCTTTTGCTTTGAAGCGCTTTTGGTTGCCACTGCCATGATTTTTTAATCCTGTGTTACGCGATTTACTTCTTCCAAAGACGTTACTCCTTGGATGACTTTTAATAAACCTGACTGTCTTAAGTCTTTTGTGCCTTCTTTTTGGGCTTGGTCTGCTATATCTATTGCGTTACCGCCTTCCATTATGATCCTACCCATCTCTTCAGAAACAGGCATTACCTGATAAATACCAACACGTCCTTTATACCCTTGTGTACAATTATCGCAACCAACTGGTTCAAATATTTCGAAAGTCCCTGCTTGTTCTTCACTAAATCCAAAGTCTATTTGGGCTTCTTTAGGTACATCGATAGGTTGTTTACAGTGATTGCAAAGGCGTCTCGCTAAGCGTTGCGCAATAACCAAATTAACGCTTGTTGCAATATTGAAAGGAGCAACGCCCATGTTAACCAAACGGGTTAGAGTTTCAGGTGCGCTGTTTGTATGCAAAGTAGACAATACCATATGGCCTGTTTGTGCAGCTTTGATTGCAATCTCGGCGGTTTCCAAGTCTCGAATCTCACCTACGAGAATAACATCAGGATCTTGACGTAAGAAGGCTCTGAGCGCAGAGGCAAAAGTTAATCCAGCTTTAGGGTTCACATTAACCTGATTTACACCTGGCAAATTTATTTCTACGGGATCTTCGGCCGTAGAAATATTTCGCTCAGGTTTATTGAGCATATTTACACCGGTGTAAAGAGACACGGTTTTACCCGACCCAGTAGGACCGGTGACTAACACCATTCCCTGTGGCTTAAAGAGGGCATCTTCATAAAGCTTTCTTTGGTCTGCTTCATAACCTAATACTTCGATCCCTAGCATAGCGCTCGATGGATCAAGTATACGCATTACTATTTTCTCGCCAAACAATGTAGGTAGAGTACTAACACGAAAGTCGATGGCTTTATTTTTTGAGAGCTTAAGTTTGATTCGACCATCTTGAGGAATTCGTCTTTCTGAGATATCGAGACGAGACATAACTTTTAGCCGAGCTGCAATTCTTCCTGACAAGTTTGAAGGAGGAGAAGATACTTCATGAAGAATTCCATCGATACGAAATCGAACACGATAGCTTTTTTCATAAGGTTCAAAGTGTAAGTCCGAGGCGCCTTTTTTTATGGCATCTAGCAGTATTTTATTGACGAATCTGACAATCGGAGCGTCGTCACCTCCTGCACCTTCGTCTTCTTCTTTGGCAGTTTCACCGGCATCAACGTCAAGATTTTCTAAATCAGCGTCATCAAACTCGGCAAGATTTTGACTTTCTTGTTCCTCGAGTACTTTTTCAATAAATTTGCTGAGTTTGTCGTCTTCAACCAGTACAGCTTCAACGGTCAGTTTGCTTTGAAATTGAAACTCGTCCAGTGCGACTAAATTGGTGGGATCCGAAACTGCAACGAAAAGGCGCTTGCCTCTTTGAAACAATGGCAATGCATGGTGCTTCACGATTAATTTATCATCTACAGCACTTTTGGGGATTTGTTCGTAATCAATCGAGTCGAGATCAAATAGCGGTACACCAAACTCAAATGATGCAATGTTGGCCAATGAAAGCGCATCGACGAGTTTATTTTCTACAATATATTTTACGACCGGCGAACCACTCTTAGCAGAGCTTGCCGTGGCTTCCGATGCGTCGTCTTCAGATAGCAAGCCTTCACTGACGAGACGACGAGTAAGTCCACTAACGACATTATTCGATTGCATACATTGAGTCTTTTTAAAAGATTAAAACCTTAATAATATCCGTAAGTTATAGCATTAATTTAAAAAATAGTCTTTATTTGAGCAAAAAAAATCCCGCCAAGTGGCGGGATTTTTCGAAACGCGGCCTAAAATTATGGACGGCAGTCTGCAGGTAAGTACTGAGTTGGCAAAGTTGTTGCCGCTGCTGCTGCACCAGGCATAATTGTAGCGGTAGGCGCAGGTGCAGTACCACACTGCCAAGAAACACTTCGGTCAGTCGAAATGTAAGGGGTTAAGCCTACTGTAGCACCTAAAATGGCTGCGTTAGCTCGGTTACCATAGGTCAGAGTAATCGCACCGTTGGTTACGTCCATAGAAGTAACATAATTACCAGAAGTGTCGGTGGCGTTAGCGGTCATACCTGCAGCAGTACGGTCAACCGGAGCTGCACCGCGAGCAGAAAAAGTATCAGCTACTGCAGTTTTTGCCTGTGCAGCAAGGCTCAAGCCTTCTGTTACCTGTGCGCGAATGGTGTAATCCTGGTAAGCCGGAATTGCAACGGCTGCCAAAATACCGATGATCGCAACAACGATCATTAATTCAATAAGGGTGAAACCTTTTTGGATGCTTTTCATAGGGTGCTCCTAAGCGTCGTTTAATGATAATGAAATAGTTGTCTGTAGTGATTTACAGTTCGGAATATTTTAAGGCAAGAGCGGTGCCAACTTTTTAACTTACTGTTTTTATTGGACTAATATTAAAATGTTCATTAGTCTTAATAGCAAATCAGTGTTTTAGTGACAAAAATTGTCAGATTTGTGACAATTTTTGAGACTAAAGCAGATGTACCGTTGAAGCATTGATATTGAGGATAATAAACAATGGCCGATTTTTTTACGTTGTTACAGCCAAAGTTTAAAGCGACAGCTCTTCATTTAGTACTAACCGCAATTTTTGTTTCTTTTGTCGTTGGAGGGATGATTCTTTTTATGTACCCCGGGCCTTTTTTCGAAATGGAGGGCGGGACTGAAGTCTTGAAAATTTTAGTACTTGTCGATCTGGTGATTGGCCCATTTTTGACGTTTATCGTTTTTAAGCCCAATAAAGCAAGTTTAAAGTTCGATTTAAGTGCAATTGTGGTCTTTCAGCTTGCTTTTCTCATCTATGGCGTTTCGGTGATTACTAGTGCTCGGCCGGCTTTTCTGGTTTTCTCTAAAGATCGTTACGTTGTGGTTTCTGCAGGAGAAGTCGAAGAGTCAAAAATACAATATCCTGAACTTTTACCGTTAAGCTATAACGGTCCTAAATTAGTTGGCGTATTGGTCACTGACCCAAAACTCAGTAGTCAAATACTCTCAGAAGTTCTTCAAGGCGAGAAAGATGTGGAGTTTCGGCCAGAATTTTATCAACCTTACATCAACTTTTCTGAATTGGTTAAAGAGAGATTGAAGTCGTTAAATAACAAGAAGCTTAGTGACGAGCATAGGAGAAAGCTTGAGGACTTAATTTCAGCTGAGGGAGTTGCTTGGGAAGATCTAGGCTATTTACCTGTTGTGGGTAAAATGAAAGATAAGGCAGCAATTGTCCGTCGAGACACAACAGAAATCATCGGCTATCTCGATATCGACCCTTGGAAGGAATAGTGCACTAACTCAACTCCACCCGCATACTTAAATCCACGGCTCTGACATGTTTGGTCAGGGCTCCAACTGAAATATAGTCGACGCCAGTAGCGGCGATTGTAGCAAGTTGTTCTAATGAGACGTTTCCAGATGCCTCGATCTCTGCTTTATTCGAGTGATGGATATTGATTTCTACCGCTTGCTTCATATCCTCAAGCGAGAAGTTATCCAGCATAATAACGTCTGCACCCGCCTCGAGCGCCTGATTTAACTCATCGAGCGACTCCACTTCGACTTCCAGTTTGACTGATGGCTCCAGTACTCTGGCTTTTTGTATCGCCTGAGCGATGCCGCCTGCAGTAGCTATGTGGTTTTCTTTAATTAAAAAGGCATCAAACAAACCGATTCGATGGTTTTTGCCGCCGCCTACGGTTACGGCATATTTTTGCGCTGCTCTAAGGCCGGGTAAGGTTTTTCGGGTGTCGAGGAGTTTGCAATGGGTACCGGCCAGCTGCTTGGTGTACGCTGCAGTAATGGTGGCAGTGCCAGAAAGGGTTTGTAAGAAGTTCATGGCTGATCGCTCGCCAGTAAGGATGGCTCGCGCGTTGCCTGTGAGCTCAAGCAAGAGCTGGTTCGCGGATACCGTATCACCCTCGTTGACATGCCAATTAAGCTGTAATGTAGGGTCTAGCGCCTCAAACACCGCATTTACCCAGGGTATGCCACAAATGACGGCACTTTCACGACTGATCAGGCGGGCTTTAGCCTGAGTATTTTCTGGGATAAGCTCTGCAGTAAGATCGCGACCAGCCGCGCCTCCGAGGTCCTCTTCTAATGCGATTTGTACGTTTTGTCGAATGAACTGCTCTAAATTGGTAATTGCTGTCATAGTCTCAGAGGGCTGGGAGTAAGCTAATTGCGGGCTATTTTAGGCGGCGGACGCTGAATAATCTAGTTTCTACGCTTATTTTGAGGTTGAGCAGGCTAATGGTATTTTGTGGGTACTTACCACTTATCGCGATAATTCGTCCTTTGGTGTGAAAAATAGCCAGCTAATTTGCGATTTCGTGAAAGAGGTCACACCCGAATTCGACATCCTTTACTAGAGTTATTGGCAACCTCTCCGTTAGTGTTCACCGGGGTGTCGAATGAGTTACCCAAACTCAAAATTGAGATGTTAGACACGCCCAGTGAAGGAACCTTTTTTTATCTCATGGAAATCACAGCGCATCCGATGTTGTCGGCTGACTGTGCTCAATATTAACTGGAAAGGCCTAGGTGTTGGTATATAGTTGATAGAGGTCATAAAGGTTGTCACTGTGAGTAAAGAGCCGCAAATCGTTCGATTTACCCCTTCGGGCCAGAGTATTCCTAAAACTCAATTGCCAAAAATCTTAAATGAAGTTGAGATGTTGGCGGAGCGGGAGCTTGAGCGGTGCCTTAACAAGTTGCTCGACAGCGCCGATGACAAGCTGTTTGATATGGCTGACAAGTCGAATGAGGTGGTGTTTTTTAATGCCATGCGTCAGCTACGTATAAAACGTCAAGGATTGGTTAGTACGTTTAAACAGGAGCTCCGCCACTCGTTTAAGTCGCAACTATCGGGCGATGATTTTGATGCCCCAGCTAACGTAGAACCTTTGGCGCAGGATAGTTTTAGTTTGGTCAACGAAGATGAGTTGGAAGAAGACTTAGCTGTCGATGCAATGGTTAATAAAGCCAGAGCCGATAATAAAAAGGCTTTAGACTTTATCGCTACGCGGCTCGATACTTTGTGTACCGCGGTAACGGTTGATGAAACCAATAATCCCTTAGATCCTCGCGCCATTTGTGAAGCATTCCGAATTGCCAGTAAAGGGCTGCAACTGGATATTCAAACGCGCCTGATTGTTTTTAAATTATTCGACCGAACCGTTTTGGGTGAGCTTAGCGATGTTTACGATGAGATAAATGCCGAGTTTGCTGAGCGAGGTATTTTGCCAGACTTACATAAGTCTATTGCTCGTCCCAGTCGACGAGACAGTCGTCGCCGAGAATCTGAGTCTGACTCTGAGCGTTCGCAAAAACTTGAACGCGATGAAATTCGTGAAGAAGTATTTAATACTCTGCAAGAGTTACTATCGACAAAAAAAGTGGCCTATCCTAATCAGGCCCCAGTGGTTGAAACCGATCAACTGGTGTCTGCGCTGACCAATCTACAACAAGATCAAGGTTTCTCACCCGCTGACTTTGCCGATCCACAAAGGTTAAAAGCCGCTATCGGGGGATTACTTCCTGCGACGGGTGGTCAGGTTAATGGCGGGACGATTGGTAATGTTAACGATGACGTTATCGACATTATCACGCTGCTGTTTGATGTCATGCTGGAAGATCGCAACTTGCATGGCGAACTCAAAACCATTATTTCTCGATTGCAAATTCCCATGTTAAAAGTCGGGCTGGTTGATCGTACGTTTTTTAGTAATCGAAACCATCCTGCTAGACAATTGTTGAATGAATTGGCGCATATCAGCATCGGCTGGACACCTAATAACCGGTCTTCTGCTGATCCATTGTTTGATAAAATTACCGAAATTGTTGATCGTGTTATTAATGAATTTAAATCGGATATTGGTTTATTCGACAGGTTGTTGAGCGATCTGGAGCGGTTTAAAGAAAGTGACCTGCGGCGAGCGCAGTTAATTGAAAAGCGCATGCGCGAAGCTGAAGAAGGACGCGCTCGAGCCGATTCAGCTAAACGCATGGTAAACTCAGAGATTGTTCGAATATGCCATGGGCGATTTATCGCTGAGCCGGTTAAACAGATTTTAAAAGAAGCATGGACAAATGTTTTGTTTCTTGAACAACTGAAACCTGATAACGAAGAGTCTTACCAAAAAGCCATTAAAGTTGCCGAATTTTTAGTGTGGAGTGTGCAACCTAAAACAACCCAAGACGCACGCAACAAACTGACAAAAATCATGACCAGTTTAATTAAAAATCTAAAACTGGGAATGGATAAGATTTCGTTCAATTCATATCGCGCCAGTCAGTTGCTCGAAGAGCTTGAAGATTGTCATCGAAAGATTTTAGCGCTGCCACTTAAAGCGGCCAAGCCGCAAAATGCTCCATCCGATTTATCTCAGACTTCGAAACCTCAATCCGAATCTCAAGTCGAGCCATCAATGGTAGTGGAGCAGGTAACGCAGGAAACAATTGAAGAGTTGTCGCTTCCGGTAGAGGAGGAGGTCACTTCGTCAACCGGTGCTGCCGAGATAGATGAAGAAGAGAGCATCATTATCGATGAAAATGATCCTGTTTTTGAACAGGTGTCGCAATTACAGGCCGGGGCTTGGGTGGAAATGAATTGTGGTACTGAACAAAAGCAGCGGTGTAAGTTGGCAGCTTTTATTGCTTCTGCTGATAAATATATTTTTGTAAATCGTACCGGGGTTAAAATCGCCGAGTTGAACAAAATGCAGTTGGCTGCCGGCGTTAAGCAGGAAAGCATTCGTGTGCTGGATGATGCAGCACTATTTGATCGCGCTCTAGAGTCTGTCATCACCAATTTGAGAGTAATGAAAGAGGCAGAGGCCTGATTTTTAAGTCGACTATTTAGACTAGTGATAGATTTACGGCGGCGTTGGCCGCCGTTTTCATTCGGACTCATGGTGCTGCTTGATTTATTTTTATGCTCCACGTTTAATACCGATATCTTTGAGAAGCTGTAAAAGCTAAGCCTTGGTTTAAAATTAAATAGGATGACCTGTGATTTACCCCAAAGCGCGTCAATGCCCATCTCCACACTTTAATGAGCGCCCGGATGCCAGCACTATCAATCTGTTGGTTATCCATTGCATTAGTTTGCCTCCGGGAGAGTTCGGTGGCGATTACATTGAGCAGTTTTTTAGAGGTGAACTAGACGCCTCATTACACCCTTACTTTGAAACTATTGCTGAGTTAGAAGTATCAAGTCACTTTTTGATTGATCGTAACGGTCAATTGCTCCAATTTGTCGATTGTTCGCAGCGAGCTTGGCATGCCGGCGTGTCGCAATGGCTAGGGCGAGATAATTGTAATGACTTTTCCATTGGCATTGAGCTCGAAGGGTGTGATGATGTGCCCTACACTAAAGCTCAATACCAAGCTTTGGTAGAGCTGACTCGTTGGTTGCAGCAACATTATCCTGATATTACTGATGATAATATTGTAGGGCATTGCGATATTGCGCCAGAGCGAAAGACAGATCCAGGCCCCGCTTTTGACTGGACTTACTTTCATTCGCTATTATCGAAGCATTAACTCACTCGAGAACTCACTATGATTCTTATCCTTTTGATCGCCGCTTTATTGATTGAAACATTCGTTAGCCAATTATCGCAATGGCGCAGTCACGCAATCGTCGTCTCCTATTCCCGAAAATGGCGAGGTGTGTTTGATAGTGAGGGATCATTGAATGAATGGTTGGTTGCAGCCATTGTGTTACTACCACCACTAGTTGTTGCAGCACTTTTGTTAGGTGATCACCGGGGTTTTTCCGGCTTGATCTTTGAATTTATTCTCTCGTTAGTCGTCTTGTTATGGTGTCTTGGTCCACAAACATTGGGTCAGTATTTTCATCAACATGAAAATGACACAGAAGGCGAGCCTGCTCGAGGAATGCTTTTCTTTGCTCATAAAGGATACTTCGCTCCTATATTTTGGTTTGTACTACTGGGGCCGGTTGCGGTTTTGGGTTATCGATTAATCGAAGCGCTGGCGCATTCTTCCGAAGTAGTCGATACGACAAGTGAAGATGACAGTAACAGCGACGATAACTACAACACAGAAAGCAACATCAAGGGACCCAAGCAACTGGCTATGGTATGGCAAACCTTGTTTCATATTGTCGACTGGCTTCCCGCGCGAGTAACCGGGTTCCTTTACCTTATGACTGGAGACTTCATGCGTGGGTTTGGCGAGTTTAAAAAGGGACTCCTTGATACCGAAATTGGAAGTGAACCGTTGGTTTCTGAAACTGCGGTGCGAGCTCTGGCTATGAGAGACGAAGACGAGCCCATGCCAGCGGCACGTCATCTGGCAGAGCGAGCATTATTATTATTAACGGTGCTGGTGGCGCTCATTTCTTTCTTCCAACTCTAGTTGCAATTGAATGGTTGGCTAATTTCGTAAGTCACTTTGTAAGTCACTCGAAATTTTTGGTTGTGCATTAAGTGGCGGGAGCCCGATTGACTTGCGAATTGAGTTGCGCTGCCTTATTTTGGTGCAATACATTCCTGGAACTTGTAAGATTATTCCAATAAGTGGCAAAAGGAGCAGTCATAGTTTCAAAAAAACTGTAAAAAAATTACAAAAAGTCACTGGTATGTCCTTCTTTTTGCCTTTTCCTCTGGTATCATACGGCTCCAAAATTAGCTGATCCCTACGATTTTGCTACTCAGCGAACCACCACTACCGTGTCGGAACGCGATCCAAACTAATATATTTGATTAATCGCGGATTATTACTTCCCCAATGGGGGTAGTGATTCGCAATGGTAAAGGTTTTAGTCTTTACTTATTGCACAGAAATATTCAGCCAAAAACGCTGCAAAACGAACACAAAAAGAGGAAATCAGTTCATGGCGGTTGATTCGAGAAACGACGTCGATCCTATTGAAACTCAGGAATGGCTCGAAGCGCTTGAAGCAGTGCTTGAAGAAGAAGGCGTAGAACGTGCCCATTATCTTCTGGAGCGACTGATAGATAAAGCTCGTCGCTCTGGTGCGCACATTCCTTATGATGCTACTACAGCCTATTTAAATACCATTCCTCCATCACAAGAAGCGCATATTCCTGGTGATCAGGAAATGGAGCGTCGTTTGCGCTCTCTGATTCGATGGAATGCAATTGCTATCGTATTGCAAGCAACGAAAAAAGATCTGGATTTGGGCGGCCACCTCTCGAGTTTCGCCTCGTCAGCCACTTTGTACGATGTAGGTTTTAACCACTTTTTCCGTGGACCAACCGAAGACTTTGAAGGCGATCTTTTGTATATCCAGGGGCATGCGTCACCGGGTATTTACGCTCGCGCGTTTCTGGAAGGTCGTTTAAACGAAGACCAACTCGCCATGTTCCGTCAGGAAACCGAAGGTAATGGATTGTCCTCTTATCCACACCCTTGGTTAATGCCTGATTTTTGGCAGTTCCCTACGGTATCTATGGGATTAGGCCCGATTAGCGCGATCTATCAGGCGCGCTTCCTTAAATACCTCGAAGATCGCGGACTTGCTAAAACTAAAGGTCGTAAAGTGTGGGCCTTCCTGGGTGACGGTGAGATGGATGAGCCAGAATCGTTAGGTGCCATTGCGTTAGCCGGTCGCGAAAAGCTCGATAACCTGATCTTTGTGATTAACTGTAATTTGCAACGACTGGATGGCCCAGTACGCGGAAATGGCAAAATCATTCAAGAACTGGAAGGTGACTTCCGCGGCGCTGGCTGGAACGTACTTAAAGTCATTTGGGGACGTTACTGGGATCCGCTTATTGCTCGTGATACTGATGGATTACTGCTACAAACCATGGAAGAGACCGTGGATGGTGAGTACCAGAACTACAAAGCCAAGGGCGGAAAATTCACTCGTGATTATTTCTTTGGTAAACACCCTAAATTACTGGAAATGGTGGCCAATATGTCCGATCAGGATATTTGGCGATTAAATCGTGGTGGTCACGATCCAACGAAAGTTTACGCAGCTTATCATTCCGCGGTTAATCATGAAGGTCAGCCTACGGTCATTCTGGCCAAAACCGTTAAAGGCTATGGCATGGGGGAAAGTGGTGAAGGCAAAAACATTTCTCACCAGGTCAAGAAAATGAATCTGGAAGCGCTTAAGCATTTCCGTGATCGTTTTAATATTCCCGTGTCTGACGATGAGCTGGAGCAAGTACCTTTCTACCATCCCGGAAACGACAGTCCAGAGATTAAATATCTGCAGGAGCGACGAAAAGCGCTGGGTGGTCATTTGCCATCTCGTCGAGCTAAGTCCGACAGTTTAGAAGTGCCTCCACTTAAAGCCTTTGAAGCTGTGACCAAAGGCAGTGATGGCCGTGAAATTTCTACCACTATGGCCTTTGTCAGAGTGTTGAACACGCTGCTGAAAGACAAAAAGATTTCCAGCCGTATAGTGCCAATTGTTCCCGACGAAGCGCGAACTTTTGGTATGGAAGGTATGTTCCGTCAATACGGTATTTATTCTTCGGTAGGACAACTGTATGAACCTGTTGATTCCGATCAGGTGATGTTTTATCGCGAAGATAAAAAGGGGCAAATCCTCGAAGAAGGGATTAACGAAGCCGGGGCATTCAGCAGCTGGCTGGCGGCGGCGACCAGTTATTCCACCAACAACCTGCCGATGATCCCGTTTTATATTTATTACTCCATGTTCGGGTTTCAGCGTATTGGTGATTTGGCGTGGATGGCGGGTGATATGCAGGCGCGTGGCTTCCTGATTGGAGCGACTGCCGGACGTACCACGCTAAACGGTGAAGGTTTGCAACATCAAGATGGCCACAGCCATATTCTGGCTTCTACTATTCCGAACTGTGTGAGCTACGACCCAACATACGCTTACGAGCTGGCATTAATCGTTCGTGATGGTATGCGTCGCATGTACGAAAACCAGGAAAATGTTTTCTACTACATCACCACCATGAATGAAAACTACGAACAACCCGCCATGCCAGAAGGTGTTGAAGAAGGCATCATTAAAGGAATGTATCAGCTTAAGGCGGGTGGTAAAGCCAAAAAAGGACAAGCACGAGTGCAGCTACTGGGCTCCGGTACCATATTACGCGAAGTGATCGCCGCGGCAGACATGCTTCGTGAAGACTGGAAAGTTGAGTCCGATATTTGGAGTGTAACCAGCTTTAATGAGTTGCGTCGTGAAGGCTTGCATGTTGATCGACACAACATGTTGAATCCTGATGGCAAGCAACAAAAAGCTTATGTGACCCAATGCCTGGAAAACCAAACCGGTCCCGTTGTAGCAGCAACCGATTACATGAAGGTGTTTGCTGATCAAATCCGTAACTGGGTTCCGGGCATTTACAAAGTGTTGGGAACGGACGGTTTTGGACGTTCTGATAGCCGAGCTAATTTACGTAACTTCTTTGAGGTGGATCGTCGTTTTGTAACCGTAGCTGCATTGATGGCACTGGCCGAAGAAGGCAGCGTTGACCGTAAAGTTATTGGTGAAGCGATCAAGAAGTACGGTATCGACGTGAATAAACCCAATCCGCTTACGGCGTAATTGGCGTTGCAACAAGAATAACGGAGAAACACGTGGCGAATTTAGTTGAAGTTAAAGTTCCCGATATTGGCGATGCTTCCGATGTGGATGTGATTGAGGTTTTGGTATCGGAAGGCGATACCATTGCGAAAGACGATAATCTGATCACTTTGGAAACCGATAAGGCCACCATGGATGTTCCTTCATCGCAGGCGGGTGTTGTAAAAGAGCTAAAAGTTTCAGTGGGCGATAAGGTGTCACAAGGGAGCGTCATTTTAATGGTGGAGCCCGCTACCGACATTACCGACGAAGATGATAAAGCGGTTGAATCGGTATCAGAAATGGCTGAAAAAGATTCCAAAGATGATTCAGACTCTGACAATGTAAAAAATAAAGAGTCGTCGCAATCGCAAAGCTCCGCCGGTTCGTCTGAAGAGCCCTTGGAGGTTCCTGATATTGGTGATGCATCGGATGTTGATGTTATAGAAGTGTGTGTATCTGTTGGCGATTCGGTGGAAGAAAACGACAGTTTGATTGTTTTAGAAACCGATAAAGCTACTATGGAAGTCCCATCTCCGAAATCTGGCGAGATTTTGGAGCTAGCAGTGAAAGTGGGCGATAAAGTCAGTAAAGGCTCACTGATTGGTAAAATAAAAACCACAGGTGGGCCATCAAGCGACTCAAACAAATCGTCTTCGACAGAGCAAGCTAAAGAGTCCGCGAAAACTGAAAAAACGTCAGAAAGCAGTTCTACTTCAGCACCGAAACAAGCGCCGGTGCCGGACTATCCGCAGCACAGCCGTTCCAAGAAAGAAGGGTTGGTTCACGCCAGTCCAGCGATTCGACGTTTTGCGCGAGAGCTGGGTGTGGATATGACCAAAGTAACTGGTTCGGGAACCAAAGGGCGGATCACCAAAGAAGACGTACAAAAGTATGTGAAGTACGAACTGTCCCGGCCTAAGGCGACCGCGGCTACAGGCTCGTTTGCCATGCCAGAGATGCCTGAAATCGACTTCAGCAAATGGGGCGAAGTTGAAACCCAGCCATTATCGCGTATTCAGAAAATTAGTAGCGTGAATCTGCATCGTAACTGGATCACTATTCCTCATGTGACTCAGCATGAAGATGCTGATATCACTGAGCTAGAAGCCTTCCGTAAAGCGATGAAAGATGAAGCGGCGAAAGACGGTGTTCGTTTAACACCTCTCGCTTTTGTGATGAAAGCTTTGGTCAGCACGTTAAAGGCGTTCCCGCGCTTTAATTCATCACTCGCCAACGACGGTGAAAATCTAATCTTGAAAAAGTATTACCACATTGGTGTTGCGGCTGATACGCCAGATGGACTGGTGGTTCCTGTGGTGCGCGATGTGGATCAAAAGTCGGTGTACCAAATTGCCAATGAACTGGCCGAATTATCCGCAAAAGCGCGAGATAAGAAGTTGGGCGCTGACGCCATGCAGGGCAGTACCTTCACCATTTCGTCTTTGGGCGGCATTGGTGGTACCAAGTTCACGCCTATCGTAGCTTGGCCTAATGTAGCTATTTTGGGGCTGAGTAAAAACCAAATGAAACCAGTATGGAACGGTAAAGAATTCGAGCCTCGACTGATGCTACCTATGTCGCTCAGCTATGATCATCGAGTCATTGACGGTGCTGATGCGGCGCGTTTCTGTGTCCATCTGGCGCAAATGCTGTCGGATATTCGACGCGTCATTCTATAAAATAAAGGGGCTCTATCCTTGGATAGAAGCCCCTAAATATTTGGGAATCTAGCTCGCTTGAGCTACAATTCGCACACTTTTTCGCTAACGCAAAGATTACAAAATAGAGGGTCACATGAGTAAAGGTGATATTCACGGACAAGTAGTGGTGCTGGGCGCAGGTCCTGGCGGATATTCAGCGGCGTTCCGTGCGGCTGATTTAGGTCAGGACGTGGTGCTGATCGAGAAATATTCTACCCTGGGTGGTGTGTGTTTAAACGTGGGCTGTATTCCTTCTAAAGCCCTGCTTCATACTGCCAAAATCATCGATGAAGCTGAGCAAATGTCGGCGCACGGGGTTAAGTTTGGTAAGCCAAAAATCGATCTCGACAAAATTCGCGAGTACAAAGACAACGTGGTTGGTCAGCTCACTAAAGGTTTGGCGGGTATGGCGAAAATGCGAAAAGTTAAAGTGGTTCAAGGAACTGCTAAGTTCGCTTCTGCCAACAGTTTTGAAGTTACTGGTGACGACGGTAAAACGCAAACCGTAACTTTCGATAACTGTATTATAGCTGCAGGCTCTCGAGTCGTTCAGCTGCCTTTCCTGCCTGATGATCCTCGAATTATGGATTCTACTGGCGCATTAAAGCTGGAAGAAGTGCCAAAGAAAATGTTGATCCTCGGTGGCGGTATCATCGGACTTGAGATGGCAACGGTTTATAGCGCACTGGGCTCTTCTATTGATGTGGTTGAAATGGCCGATCAATTGGTACCTGCGGCTGATAAAGACGTGGTTAAAGTTTTGCAGAAATTTGTATCTAAAAAGTACGACAACATCATGTTGTCCACTAGCGTGACCAAAGTTGAAGCTAAGAAAGATGGACTGTATGTCACTTTTGAAGGTAAGAATGCGCCAGATAAGCCTGTTAAATACGATCGTATTTTGTCAGCGGTAGGGCGTCGTCCAAACGGTGATTTGCTGGATTGTGGCAAAGCAGGCGTTAATGTGGACGATCGAGGCTTCATCGCGGTTGATAAACAGTTGCGTACTAATGTTCCTCATATTTACGCCATAGGTGACATCGTTGGTCAACCTATGTTGGCGCATAAAGCAGTTCATGAAGCTCACGTTGCAGCAGAAGTGATTGCGGGTAAGAAGCACTTCTTTGAGCCTCTGTGCATTCCTTCAGTCGCTTACACCGATCCAGAAATTGCCTGGGTGGGTGTGACTGAAAAAGAAGCAAAAGAGAAAGGTATGGAAGTAGAAGTGGGTACCTTCCCATGGGCAGCCAGTGGCCGTGCAATTGGCGTTGGTCGCCAAGAAGGTTTCACTAAAACCATCTACGACAAAAAATCGGGCCGCATTGTCGGTGGCGGAATTGTTGGTGTAAATGCCGGTGAGTTAATTGCTGAAGTTGCGCTAGCGATTGAAATGGGTTGTGATGCTGAAGATCTGGCTCTTACCATCCATCCGCATCCAACGCTGTCTGAGTCTGTTGGCTTCTCGGCTGAGGTTCTGGAAGGTACTTGTACTGACCTGCCGCCAAAGAGAAAGTAATTTCCGAGAATATTTAGACACTAAAAAGGCGCCTATGGGCGCCTTTTTAGTGTCTTACAAGTACCCTTGTTACTCACTTCTACCATATGCCTACTTAATCACTGCGCTGACTTGCAAATTGGATAATTCTTTCGATACTTAATAGTAACACTATGAAGAGTCGCGCCCTTGGTGAAAAAAGCCTTTTTCCTTCTGTTTCTCATTAAATTCAGCTTTGCCGCTGAACTCCAACTTATAAAAGAAGAGTTCCGCTTCAATCTGGATACCGTACGTTATCGTTTTGCGCAAATTGAAGGTCATAAAGGGCTCGACATAACCAATACAGCAATAATTTCTGATAGACAGGGTTATTTATGGGTTGGGACGCAAGATGGCCTGATTCGTTTAGATGCATACACGTCTCAACGATTTACCAAGTCAAGCCGCGGGCTTAATGCAATTGCGGGTAATTATGTTAATGCGCTTGCCTATAACCCAGCAGCAAACATCTTGTGGATTGGTACCTCTTCTGGGTTAAGTAGGCTCGATCTTACTTCAGGTATTTTTGATAATTACTTTAGTAGCAAAGATTCTGATGGCCTTGCTGATGACTTTGTGCAAAGTTTACTTGTCGACTCCAGTTTAAATGTCTGGGTAGGAACTCGAAATGGTCTAAGTTTGTTTGAAGCGTCCAGCAATCGTATTCAAAATATTACACTTGAAAATATAGCTTCCTCCAAATCTGGTTGGTCAAGTGTTATGGATATTCAACAGGATCATCTGGGACAATTATGGGTTGCGACTCAAGCCGGAATTCTGGTTTTGCAGAACAGGCAGGTAGTGAAAAGAATCGAACCATTAAAAGGCGAAGGAGACGCTCGACGCGTGATAACACGAATCGCCATAGAGTCTCCCAAACGTATTTGGATTGGAACGGAGCAAAATGGCTTGATTGCCTACAATCCGGATGATGATAGCCAGGTAATTTATACCCATGACAATACCGGAGGACGACTACCATCGAACTATATTCGAGCATTGATGATGCCTAACGCTTATGAGCTTTGGGTGGGAACCGATGCAGGGCTGAGTGTTTTTCAAAAAGAGAACAATCAATTTTTATTAATCGATAACAACGAATCCCTTAATGAAAATATTGTTTCTTTATACAAAGATAGTCATGGTATTTATTGGGTAGGCACCTGGTCGAAAGGCTTGCATCGTTACAATCCTCACGAAACTCAAATTGGTCGACTCAGTCGTGATGTTTTAAAAAGTCAGGATGAAAGCCTGAAGTCAATCGTTCGTGGAAAAGATGATGATATATGGTTTTCCAGTTTTAAAACACTTTATCAACTGCATGTTCGAGAAAATCGAGTTGAAAAATATCATTTGGAACCCATCAACCCAGAGAAGAACAGGGCGATACCAATTTGGAATCCGAACGATGAAACTTTGTATTTATTGACCAAAGATATCTACGCCATTCAAACTAACAATCAAATTAAGAAGTATGATATTCCAACGGAAATACGCGATGTCAGTTGGTATGGAGCAAACTTTGATAGCAAAGGCCAACTTTGGTTACGTTCGCGAACCGTTGGGATTTTTTGTTTGGCTCCGGATTTAAGTGAAATTTTGCATCATATCCCTGCTACGTTAGCCGGGTTTGGCAAACAGATTGATGAGTCCACCATGGTGTTTGGTACCCAGCAGGGCTCATATTTTGTCGATATTGATAATTATTCAATTACAACGCACATTCCAGAAAAAGTACCAGGAATGCTTAATGCGAACATTACTGGTTTTACGACTGCTGACGATTTTCGAACATGGCTAGGAACGTCTGGAGGGATTCACGAGCTTCTTGGAACAATTCATGAACCACGTTACAAAACCTGGACAACCGAAGATGGATTGCCGACCGATGTGCTTACTGGACCGCTATTGGACAGGTTGGGTGGGTTATGGTTTCCCAGCACTGACGGGTTAGTTAGGTTCAATCCAAAAACGGAACGCGTGTCTCACTTTGATACTCAGGCGGGTTCTTTTACTAATTACTACATTGGTCAATATACCAAAGACATTGATGACCGACTTTATTTTCTTGGGCCTTCAGGTATTTCTGTTGTTGATCAATTGACTATTAATGATGACATCAATACTTACCCCGTGGTTGTGAGTGATATTTTGATAAAAACCTCGAATTCTAAACAGACTCGAATCATTAACGATGATAATTTCATTTTCCATGGGACGACTGATATAACGCAAAGTCAGCTTAGTTTACCTGCGGAAAATAGAGATTTTACTATTGAATTTACAACGACCTATGTTGCCAAGCCGAGTAGTGTTAAATATTACTATCGCTTATCAGGTTTTGATAAAAACTGGAATGAAACCATCTTTGATAACCGGCGAGCAACCTATACCAATATAGACCCTGGTGAGTACGTTTTTGAAGTATTTAGCAAAAGTGAATACGGGTTGGAGAGTGATATAGTTCAGCTAAGAATTAAACTACAACCTTATTTTTATGAAACATGGTGGTTTAGGTTATTGTCTGCATTAGCGTTGGCTTTAATTGGATTCGCATTATATCGGTATCGTGTATATAAAATTCAGCAATATAATTTATTGCTGGAAAAACAAGTCGAGCAACGTACCAGAGATATTCACACACTGGCCGATATCGGACGCGATATTACATCGCTGCTTGAAATTCATGAGTTATCTGAGCACTTATATGAGCATATTAATCGCTCACTCGATGCAACTGTATTAGGGATTGGTATTTATCAACCGATAAAGCAAAGAATCAAGTTTGAACGCTCCTACGAAAAAGGAGACCCTCTACCCAGTTATTACAAGCCGATGGAACCTAAAAGCGAATTGTCGGCCTGGTGTATTCATCATGGTAAAGAAATCGTTTTAAATACCTTTAAAGATCGTTATCGTGTACTGGAAAATGAAACGGAAACACCTATTGGTGAGCGTATGGAAACGGTAGTTTATATCCCGATTATTTCTCGCAATAGAAATAAGTTAGGATGTATGACCATTCAGTCTTCTAAACCTTTTGCCTATAGCAAGGATGATCTAGAGTTTATTCGGACAATAGCAAACTACACCAGCATCGCGCTTGATAATACGATAGCTCATCATGAGCTAAAGCGAGCTTCTTATACTGACTATTTAACTTCATTGCCTAATCGACGCTCCTTTTTGGAGAGCGCGAAATACCAGACCAAAGTTGATGCTCGCTCAAAACAACCGCTTACTTTTGCAATATGTGACATTGACCATTTTAAACATTTTAATGACACTTATGGTCATGATGGCGGTGATTATGTATTGCAACGTGTTGCCAAGGTGTTCAAAGAAAACATAAGAGAGCAGGATATAGTTGCGCGATGGGGTGGCGAAGAGTTTGTGTTTATGCTGCCCAATACCAGCGAGGCGGGTGCTACAATTGCTTTAAATAAGATTAGACAAACACTTGAGCAAACCAAATTTGAGTTTAAAGGACACGATGTGCATATAACAGCTACTTTCGGTATTTGTGGTTTTAGTGGTAATCATACGGTTGAAGAGCTCATCGATTTAGCCGATAGTGCGCTCTATTCAGGAAAAGCCGCCGGAAGAAATCAAGTTCAAGTATTTGACCAAAAGCTCATTGTTGAATCGCAGCATAAACCAGTTGATAGTTAACAGTTTGTGATGAACATCACGGCTTCCATTTTAGTTTTTGAAAGCGCAAAGCTGCATTTTTAGTTATTATGATGTCATCACCAACTAGATTATATGCAAACTCATATAATCAGGTCGTTAATTGAGTATGAGCACTTTTTACCGTGAAGTAAGTCCCAATGACATACCAATCCCCGATGATATCAATATTCGTATCATTGAGGCCTGCACTCAAGAGCATATCGAAGTTGATGAGCTAACGCACTTGATCGTAGCCAACCCGGCGATTTCTGTACAATTGCTCAGTCTGGTAAATTCACCTTATTATGGCTTTGCCCAAAACATCTCTACTGTTTCTCATGCTGTTGTCGCCATAGGTCTGGACGGTGTTAAAAACCTAACGCTGTGCATGGCTATTCGAGAGTCCTTCAACTCTATTGAGCTTAAGGACATCGATATTCAATTGTTTTGGAAGTTATCGACCTATCGAGCCGTTGCCTGCCAGCTTTGGCTTGAAATACTCGAACGAGAAAAGGGGGGGCAACAACATGCATCCTTAGCCTTTACTCTTGGCTTACTGGCGGATATCGGATTGTTGATCATGTTTTTGCTTGAGCCCGATAAAAACGATAGGTGGGATTTGCTCTTGATTAACGGTCCAGAAACTCGCTTAGCCATGGAGAAAGAAGTTTTTGGCACTACTCACTGTGAAGTCGGCGTTCAGCTTGTACAGCAGTGGAATTTACCGGATGATTTTATTGCTCCCATTAAAAACCATCATAACGACAGTATTCATGATCCGCTCACAAAAGCATTGCAGCTGGCCGACTGGAGTGTGGCTTTGCTGTATGGCTCCGAGCAGCCTTACGCTTTAACTCGATTTAGAGAACTGGATGTCTTACAGGAACCAGGAGAGTTTGAATCCTTTATTCAAATTTTCAATGAAAGAATCGCCGATATTGCTGATGCAATGAGTTTAACCAAGGTACAAACCATTGATCTTAACGAGCTCTACCAAAATGCTAACTTGAAGCTCGCACAAGATAACATAAGTTATCAGGATCTAACGTGGCGACTACAAACAGCGTTAAAAGAGCGAGATGAATATGCTAAAAAGCTGACCCATGAATTAGCAATCGCTCGTGAAATTCAGCAAAGTTTGCAGTCAGATACTTCGTATCGGGAGCATGTGGCTGCTATCAATATACCAGCCAAAACTTTGTCCGGTGACTTTTTTGATTATTATGAGCATGATAATGGGATAATTACTTTTTGTTTAGGTGATGTATCAGGTAAAGGAACTCATGCGGCATTAGTAATGGCAAAGACCGTTTCCCTCTATCGATGCTTGAGCAAAGTTGAAGATAACCTAAAAACAATTGTTCGATTAATTAATGATGAAATATTTGAGACATCGATTCGAGGAATGTTTGTTACTTTCTGTGCTGGTCGAGTCAATTTAAATGAAAAAACTCTGGAAATACTAAATGCGGGACACATTCCACCCTTGAAAATAGGCGGTAGTACAATCAAGCAAATTGAAGCTCAAGGTCCACCGCTTGGAGTACTCGAAGGATTTGAGTATGAATCTGAGATATTACCCTTTGATAATCACAGGCTCTATCTATATACCGATGGTATTACTGAAGCTCGACGCGATAATGGTGAAGAGCTAGGTGCCAAAGAATTTGTAAAATGGATTGTTGATTCCAAACACCTGCCGCTTAAAGAGCAAATGGAGTGGCTAAGGGATAAATTTGAAACGGACATTAATAATTGGGAAGATGATTTGACTCTTATGATGTTGAGTAGTGGTTAACATCTGATGTAATCTACCTCAAGTTAGAAACAACTTTTTGTTAGTTAGAGATGAAAGTGCGAAACATTGCCTCTTCAATCAATTGTATTTAAAGCTACATTTCTTAGTTTAATCTGGGTGAAGTGATATGTGCAAAAAATTAATGTTGGTAATCGTCATTCTACTATCGGGATGTAGTACATATTTAAGCAAAATTGACTATCCAACATCCCAGGTGGGGCATCCTTATTCGGGCGTATCAATGAACTTAGGTAGTTTTTGCAATATGCCTGATATGTATGACAATGATTCAGAAAGTGGGGATGTTGCAGCTAGTATTATAGCAACTCCTTTTGTTGTTGCTTTTGGGGTCGCTGATTTGGTACTTTCCGTGGTGTTTGATACATTGTTTTTGCCTGTGGATTTGATTAGCGAACCTGAAAATAAAAGGTTAACCATAAGTGAAGATTGTAGTTATCCCAGAAACTTCCCTAACAACTATGAAGGGAATCTGGAACGAGAAAGTTATCAATCGAGCAAGGGCATTCAAAGCAATCAGGATAAGTAATTGCAGTTTGAAGATATTACCGACTATTTGTGTGCATTAGCGAACAGCCAACATTTCTACGCTAACTAAAAGACAAAAGACAAGAGTTATAAAGGTTCATGAATCTGTAAATAGTTGACTTGAGTCTATGGATTCTGCGATTAAATTGCTAAATGATAGCCCCGATAAAGTCATATTTAGTTTTTAATCAGTTTGAAAAAATGATGGGTTGCGCTATCGCTTAACCCATCCTACAAATGAAATTCTAAACACTTTGGTTATGTTGATTTCTGCTCTTCAACTGCTCCCACTGTTACCGCCACTTTCTTTTTACTCAGTGCAGTAATTCCAGAGCCCACTACAACCAGTAATGCACCAGCAATACTGAGGGTGTTTAAGGGCTCGGGCTCAATATAACTGGGGAATAGCCAGTTAGTGATTTGCATAAATAATAACGTCAGTAACGGAGTAATGGCCAGAGTAGCGCTGACTCGGGAGGCTTCCCAATGATCCAATGCTTCAGCAAAGGCACCATAGGCGACTAAGGTATTCGCTCCACAGAAAATTAACAGCGCCCAACCCAGGGTATCCAGTTCCATGACAACGGTTGGTTCTGAGCCGGGTAAAAAAGCAATTGCCCCCATCACATACACCATGATCATAATTTCTTCCGAAGGGTAATGCTTTAGCATTTGTTTTTGTGCCAGGGCGTAGGCCGCCCAAAGCACGCCAGCAATGAAGACTAGAAAAATTCCCCAGCTGTATTCACTATCGGCGGTAATAAACTCATCAAAGCGTTGATTAAAAAATAATGCCAGTCCTATACAGAAGGTGATCAGTCCTAGCCATTGTTTGGTACTAAAGCTTTCCTTAAACAGAATCAATCCGCCAATCAACAATAGCATGGGTGCAGACTGGATCATAACCTGAGCACCACCTGGCGTTGTCAGTTCCAACCCGAACATGTACATAATGTAATTGCCCAACAAACCGGCAATAACCACTACCGCAAGGAGGAGCAGCGACTTACTTTTCATTTTACGCAAGTCGGGGAGTCGGTTTTTCCAGTAGAGAAAACCGCCCAATACCAAAGTGGCAATGACAAAGCGCAGCCAGGTGATGGTGACTGCATCAGTGTATTTAAGTAGCCCCTTCAAGGCGATAGGGAGCAGTCCCCAGAGTACTGCGGTGACAAGCGATAAAAACAACCCAAATTGCCAACGGCCTGAAGTAGTGTGCATTAGCTTAACTAACTTAGTTGTAAAGTCGGCGATTATGGATAAATTCAGCGGGAAAAGCCAGAGTTGTACAAGATCCAGTAGTGATGTGAAGAGTTTTACTGCCATCTCATTTATGATATGGTTCGGCAAAAATCAGTTCAGCGGTAATTTCTCTTAAATATGCAGACGCATGGCGTAGAGCAAGATAAGACCTTCCGTACTCTGCTACTCAGCATGGTCATCACGGCCTTGTTGATGTATGTGCTATTCTTTTCTCGAGTTCCAATTGGAGTTTCTGACCGAGAGGGTATTGATTTGGATGCCCCCTTACCTGATTTCTCTGAATACACAGTAGTACGTGACCGAAAAGAAGCCTTTTTTGAGTTTTTGCGTCCTTTAATTCGTGAAGTAAACTGGGAGATAAGGAGCGATCGAGACGAATTGCTGAGTTACGTCGATGCGCTGGCACATAAAGGCCAATTGTCAAAACGGCAATGGCGCAAGGTGTTTCAGCTTGCCCGTAAATATCGAATAGAAGAAGATAAACTGCAAGCCGATCGAGCCTTGCTCGAGGAACTCTTGCTCAGGGTTCATATTATTCCCGAGTCTCTTGTATTAGCGCAGGCGGCAAACGAGTCGGCCTGGGGAAGGAGTCGGTTTGCCCGAAGAGGAAATAATTTATTTGGACAATGGTGTTTTAGTGAAGGATGCGGCATCGTACCCAAAGGACGTCCTGAGGGAGAAACCTATGAAGTCGCCGAATTTGAGTCACCGCTCGATTCTATTCGCAGCTATATGATGAATTTAAATACTTTCCATGCCTATGACGAATTAAGAAAAATTCGGCACTCGATGGTACAGCAGGAACAACCGATAAGCGGCAAATCCTTAGCGCAAGGGTTAATCAACTACTCCACTCGTCGAGAAGCCTATGTGGAAGAAATTCGTTTAATGATTGAACAAAATGATCTGGAATAAATTATATTCGTTTAATGTTTAAGTGAGTCATTGGAGCCTACTTTTTATGGAACAAAATCCTTATCAAACACCCGAGTCGGATACGCTAACGACCCAAAGTTTTAAGCATCATGATCTGGCGTCTCGATGGTCGAGGCTAGGCGCCGCCGTTCTCGATACCTTGTTTGTCGGTCTCGTTTATTTAGCGCTATTTTTTATGGTGTTTTTCAATTATTCAGAGGGAACGATAAACACTCGATGGGTAGACGACCCCAGTGTGTTTGGCAATGAAACGACTGACGAAATCATCTTTGCTGTGATTTATATAGTGGTATTTCTGTTAATGAACGGTGTATTGATGGCTCGCTATGGTCAAACCTTAGGAAAACGGTTGTTGGGTATTGCCGTGGTTGACTATAGGACAGGAAGCGTTATTCCATTTGGTCGTATTGTGGGGCTGCGATTTTTACCGGCCACGATAGTTTCTTCGTTGCCGGTCGCCGGAGCGCTTCTCTCGCTGATCAATGTTTTGTTTATTTTTGGTGAAGAAAGGCGTTGTATACACGATCTTTTAGCCAATACAAAAGTGGTTAATACCTAAATCGACCCATACCGGTTGGTGGCTTCATTGGAGGAGCGTTGGCTAATATATTGCCTGTTTCCTCCAATTGAGAGCTTTCTTCTTCAGCTGCAAATAAATCTTCGTCGCGGCTCAATCGACGACTGGATTTACCCGGCCTATATAACTTAATGCTGAATTTTTTGACCGCTGCATAGTCTTAGTGTTGAAAAAGGATTACCATTTCGGTTAATCGTCTTAACTTACTCATTCATTGAGAAAAAGTAGCTATTATGAAAGAACCTCGAAACGACAATTCGCTACCCGAAATTATCCCTGAACGTGATGAGTTTACTGCTCGACCTTCCAGAGCCGCCGCTAAAAATCGATTTGTGCCAGAAGACAATGGACAAGGTGATACAGTTAGAGCCACAGGAGGGCTGCTAATCACAGGCACTCTTGTGTTAGCTTTAGCGGCAACAGCAGGAAGTGCTTGGCTTTTCACTCAATTTCAGTCACAGCAGAAAGAGCTGCTGGTAGCTCAGGAGCGTATCAGTGACTTGGAACAGCGCCTGTCAGCAACAGGGCAGGAGATGGACCAGTCTGCGGTAGCATTACAGGTCAAGGTGAGCGAGCTGGCAAAAAAAGCTGATGAGCTATGGGTGCAAATGGATAAACTTTGGGCTTCTGCGTGGCGTCGCAATCAGTCAGAAATCCAAGATTTGGAGAAGTCTCTGCAACAAACGCAACAGTCCGTTAAAAATCAGGTTAGTGATGTAAGTAAAGAGCTAGTAGGTTTCCGCTCGAATGTTGAGGCATTGTCGACTAATCTCGATATTTTGAAAGAAGAAATTGATGTGCATAAAAAGTCGAGTAAGGCTTTATTCCAGTCACTTGAAAAAGCCAACCAATCGGTATCGACGTCTCGAGAAGATATCAGAAAACTTCAACAGCAATTGGACGCCGTTCTTACCGCTAATCAACGTTTGCAACAACGAGTTACTCAGCTGGAGCAATGGAAGAACTCTTCTGCACCCTCTGGCTCACCGGCGAATTAGAGTTACATGAAGAGATTTATAGTTGCTACTGGATTGTTATTGAGTTCAAGTTTATTGGCTGGGGTTAGCGATTGGTGGGAAGCGCCCATAAAGCAATATGAACAACAACGTCTTAGTCAGTTGCATAAGGTTCAATCGACTAGCGACATTGCTGATTTTTCAACTGATGGTTGTAGCGGATTTCAGTCGCAAAGTTGGCAAATGCTTGCTGAAAAGTTTCCTGAGTTTAAGCAACATTTTGGTGAGGGACCTCCCTGGGAAGCATGTTGCATTGAGCACGATAAAGAATACTGGCGTGGTGAAACTCATAACGGATTTGAGTTACGCCTTCTTGCAGATCAGGCATTGCAACAGTGTGTTATCGATACCGGTGTACAATTGACACCTGAACTTGCGAAAAAGTATGAGCTGGACCCTGCAACGGTGGAGCAAGCTTTTTCAATGACAGCCGCCGTGATGTATCGAGCTGTGCGACTGGGTGGCGGACCTTGTTCCATGCTCCCCTGGCGCTGGGGGTATGGCTGGCCTAATTGTGCTTTTGTCGCGTCCAGTCAAAAGAATACAAATTTTTCCGATATCAGTAACGACGAATCCATCGTTATTTTTCCAACCTCGGCATGGTTTGATCGCGAGAAAAATCTTTGGCAAATACCCGTTCACCTTTGGGTGTATGAACCAGAAAGCTCCAAAGTCAGGCAATCAATCGTTGAATCCGTAATTAAAAATAAATATGCCCTGGAGGTTACGAAATCGAGTGAAACATATTTTAACTCGAGAGTTAATTGGTTACTCGCTGATAACGAGCGAGAAAAGCAACTTGTGATCAGAATGGCGGGGCGCGAGTTTCAGTTGTCGAAAACCAGGGATAATGGTCATAGTGAAACGGTCATTTCATTACCGACAGAACTGGTGAGTGCATTTGCCGATAATGACACCATGATCTTTTATGTGATTTTGTCGCCCGAAGATAATCGCGAGTTTTTCGGAACCATTAAACTAGTACCTGAACAAGGTATAAGCATTATTAGCGATATTGATGACACGGTTAAAATCTCTGCGGTAACTGATCGCAAAGCATTAATTGAAAATACACTGTTCAAACCATTTGAATCAGCTCCTGGCATGGCGAATCTTTATCGTCAACTTGAGCGTCAGGGAGCGAGCTTTCATTTTGTGTCATCGTCGCCTTGGCAACTGTTTCAACCGTTAAACCAGCTAATGCAATCGAGTCAGTTTCCTTGGGCAACATTTCACTTGAAGTCTGTTCGGTTTCGTGATGAATCATTATTAGACCTTTTCAAAAAAGGCACGGAAACCAAACCTTTGCAAATAGAGCCAATACTAAAGCGTTATCCGAATCACCAGTTTATATTAATTGGTGACAGTGGTGAGCAAGATCCTGAAGTGTATGGTGAGATTGCGCGGCGATACCCTAAGCAAATTAAAGCAATATGGATTAGAAATATCACGCCAGACGTTAAACAGATGGAACGCTTTAAAAAAGCTTTTCATTCTCTGCCTGACGAGTTGTGGCAAGTATTTAGCAAGCCAGAAGACATTAATCTGGAAAGTTAAGAGGGCGCTGCTAAATAAATCACAAACTACCCTCAGAGGTTTTACTTAGGAGTGTCCCTATGCCATTAACTGAATCGAAAACTTGTGACCTGATATTTTATACCAACCCTCAATCACGTGGGCAAATCGCACGCTGGATGCTCGAAGAATCAGGTGCCGAATATCGTCAGGTTCTTTTAGATTACGGGACTTCGATGAAAAGTGATGACTATCTGGCGATTAACCCAATGGGTAAGGTTCCTGCCATTGTTCACAGAAGAACTGTGGTGACCGAGTGCGCGGCGATCTGTGCCTATCTTGCTGATGTGTTTCCGGATAAACAACTCGCCCCTCCTGTTGAGCAACGCGCCGAGTATTATCGTTGGCTGTTTTTTGCTTCTGGGCCACTGGAAGCAGCAATCGTCAATCGCTCCCTGAATGTTGAAGTGTCTGCGGATCAAGAGCGTATGGTGGGTTATGGAAATTACGAGCGAGCCATGGACGTGCTAGCTGCAAGGCTAGAGGCTTCTGATTTCATTGCAGGTCCAAAGTTTACTGCCGCGGATGTGTATGTTGGTTCTCATGTCATTTGGGGGATGCAGTTTGGAAGCATGCCCACACGCCCAGAGTTTGAGCGTTATGCAGCAAGATTGATTCTCAGGGAGGGCTTTAAAAATGCAAAGGCCCTGGACGCCAATTAGCGGCTTTTTAAGCTTTCAATGTTGCGGCAGGCGGTAGCTCTTACTAATCATCGGCAGAATTGTTTTTGAGCAATAAACAGCAATATAGAAGGCAACACAAGCTCCTAAAGCCCCAAAAATAATCAAAAAAGAAGGTTTGGTGCTTTTTTAATCAGTAAAAATGGTTATAATTTACTCACTAATGGAATTTCATTAAATAATAATAATCCTCTGATTGATGGAGTGCTATGCACTGTCCTATTGCTTCAGTACACGAAACACAGCGGGTTCAGGCTTTAGAGGCCATGGATCTGCTCGACACGCCAGCTGAAGAAAGGTTTGATCGCCTCACTCGTTTATTGCACCTACATTTTAACGTACCTATTGCTCTAATCAGTCTCATTCATACCGACCGGCAATGGTTTAAATCGCGAATCGGTGTGGAAGTTCCCGAAATGCCTCGTGAGCCATCGTTTTGCAATCATACTTTAAATGAAAATAAGCTTTTAGTTGTGGAAGATGTAGCCCGTGATCCTCGCTTTATCCAGAGTCCGGTAGTTAAAGGGCCAATCAAGACTCGCTTTTATGCGGGAGTGCCTTTAAAGAGTATTCTTGGATATACAGTTGGAGTCCTTAGTATCTCTGATTACATACCTAGAAAGTTTTCTGAGAAAGACAAGCAGTTCCTGTTAGAAGTCGCAGGTTGTGTTGAGCGAGAACTTAATATTCCCTTCGACAATATTGTAGGTGTAAGTCGAAAAGCCGCGTATTTAAAAGCGATTCTGGATACGGCGGGTGATGCGATTATGTCAATCAACGAAAAGGGCAAGATTCAAACGATAAACCCTGCAGTTGAGCGCATGTTTTTATATTCCAGGTCGGAGCTGATTGACCGCCATATATCCACTCTTATGCCTGAGTACCTTCACGAGCAGCACTTTGAAGCTTTTGAGCGTTTCTGTGATGACGAAATTCCTGCGCATAAGCCTTATTATTTCGAGTTTGAGTGTTTGAGAAAAGACAAAACTGTATTTCCAGTTCAATTATCCTTTACCAAAATGTACCTCGAAGGGAAGCTGCATTTTGTGGGAATCATTCATGATGCGAGTAAAACCAGTCGAAAGCAAAAACTTTTTGAGAAGATTATAGACAGCATCCCTTACTTAATTTTTGTGAAAAAAGCCAAAGATTTAAAATACATCATCTTCAATAAGGAATGTGAGAATATTCTTGATATGAATCGAGAGCAGGTTATCGGTAAAAACGACTTTGATATTTTTCCAAAAGCGGTAGCGCAACAATTTTATGAGAACGATCGTGACGCGCTGGAAAAGCGTGATTATTTAGATATATCGGAAGAGACCTTGGTTACCAAAAAGCATGGAGTTAAGCATTTTCATACTAAGAAGATTGGAATTTCGGATGAGAAGGGCAATAACCGATTTTTAGTCGGCATAGCGAACGATATTACTCAAGAATTGAAGCAGCAAGAACAAATAATTCGCAGGGCAAAAGAAGACCATTTAACACGGTTGGCAAATAGAGCAACGTTATTTGACTTTGCCGAATATGAAGTCAATAGCTGTAAACGAACTATGAAAAAATTGGCCGTTGTGTATTTGGACCTGGACAACTTTAAACCTATCAATGATAAATACGGTCATGAAATGGGCGATAAGATCTTGCAGGAAGTTGGCAAGCGTTTAGGTGAAGTAGCTCGAGAAACGGATTGTGTTTCCAGAATTGGCGGCGATGAGTTTGTTTTTGTATTAACTAATTTAAACAGCCGTGGCTATTTGAACCGATTTGAAAAACGATTGGAAAAAGCGTTAAAGAATCCTGTTGTAATTGATGAAAAAATATTTCCTATTGAGGCGAGTATAGGTATTGCCGTATATCCGGATGATGGAAACAGCGTAGAGTCTTTGATTCAGTCGGCTGATCGCGCTATGTATCAAGCAAAAAAGAATAATGGATAGTATAACCGCCTCGTGCGAAAACTCTTAAATTGATACCAATAGTTGTTTTCAAATTTTAGTTTCTTTTGGGCTGTTTGGAGCTCTTTGCTTACCACGCCAGCCTATCATCAGACACATATAGTTTTGAGTCGGTGAAGTCCCTCTCACCAGTTTTTTGATATTTAAACTCTGGTACGACCTGCATATATATTTTTAATTCACTGCTCCAGTCTTGTCTTAAGCGCGTAGTCATTGATTAAAACCGAAGGAGATCTTTAATGATTTTAATAAGTACGATCCGTAGACTTGGTTTCATCGCTTTACTATCTTTTAATGCTTATTCGCAGGAGGGGCCACAACCAGAAGGACCTCCCACTCAACTGTTTGGTAGTGGAAAATTGCTATTAACAGGAGGAATTCCAAACCTCGATGGTGCTGGCGGTGGAGGCATTACAACCTCCGCTTTGGTTGGTGGTTACGGTACAGATGGGCAGATCGGTGGATACGCTAACTACACTTTAGTGGGGGTTGATGATTTTTCGCTCAAAACCCAATCGATAGGCATTGGGCTATTCAATCGGGTTGAGTTATCTGCGTCTCAGAGTGTGTTTGATACCGAAAAGGCCGGAGCTGCACTGGGATTAGGACAGGGCTATACCTTTGAGCACGATGTGGTTGGCGTCAAAGTTCGATTATTTGGCGACGCGATACTCGAACAAGATTCGTGGATACCACAAGTAGCCATTGGTGCTAATCGGAAAGAAAGTGATAATGAAGCTGTGCTTTCTTTCATTGGTGCGCAAGACTTTAAAGACACCGAACTGTATCTATCGGCAACAAAATTATTTCTGGATGTACCCTTACTTTTAAATATGACGGTACGTCATAGTCGAGCCAATCAAAATGGAATATTGGGATTTGGCGGTGATAAAGAGGCTGATAAACAATTTCTATTTGAAGGCTTTGCTGCCTTTTTATTAAGCGATAACTTGGCTTTTGGAGTCGAGTACAAACAAAATCCTGACAATTTGTCATTCTCAAAGCAAGATGACTGGAAAGATGTATTCTTACTTTATACACCCTCCAAGCACATCAGCCTTGCGGTTGCCTATGCAGATATTGGATACGTTGCCCTACAAGGTAAACAATCCGGTTACTACGCAGCGATAACAATCAATTTTTAATAATGCGAATTATTGACAAAAAATTTAACAGGTCGCATTCGTGGCTGTTATGACTTAGAGGTTATTATGAAGAATATATTATTGGTACTGACGTTAAGTTTACTTTCTGGTTGCGCTGTAAGTAATTCTCAGGTTTCATCTACGGATCGTTATGCATACAAAGCATTTGGTGAGAAGGCTGGCATAGAAAAAGTTGTAGATGATATGTTTGTGGTTATTTTGGATGATCCAAGGATTAATACATTTTTTGCTGAAACGGATAACGAGTACATCAAAGAACAATTGACTGATCAGTTTTGTAACTTACTCAATGGGCCGTGTCAGTATACAGGTGCAGACATGAAGAGTTCTCATGTGGGGCTCAACATTGGCCGACAGCATTTTAATGCGTTAGTTGAGGCTTTGAGACTGTCTATGGATAAAAACAATGTGCCGTTTGGTGTTCAAAATCACTTATTGGTTAAACTGGCACCGATGCATAGGGACATTATTGAGAAATAGCAGGCCTGGATAAAGGCCCCTGTTGCCGGGAAGTCGATGTTCGACATCCCGGCAACGAGGAATAAAGTAAAATAACAAGATTCAGTTTGTGCCAGATGAGGGAGTCTTTGTTTCAGGCAACTCAGTTTTATTGCTATCCAATAAACCTTTTATCAGGTCACTTTTCTTCTGCTCTCTTTTAATTGTTTTGATTTCTATCTGGCCAATAGTGCGACCTTCGGATTTAATGTCATAAACAGCAGGAGCTGTTTCATTCATGGCAATCGGGTCAACTTTCCGATAAGGAAGTATCAAATTCAATTCGCGAGGATTAAAATTATCAGGGACTTGAATTTGGAATGCATAATTGACTGGTTTTACAATAAAGGGGTTAATAGGGTGGTTATTGTCAAATACCATGGCATCGTAGTAATTGCTTGGTATATTGGCAAGGTAAGACGTCATGGTTGAGTGCATAAAGCAACCCATACGGACAATGTAACCTTCTTGCCAATTAACAGGAAAATCTTTACTTTGATTTTGTCGCATAATGCCAGTATTTAGCTTTAGTCCCAGATCAAGATCATTTATAAAAATATTGTGTCGGCTACGATCTGAGTTAGCGAGCGTAACATCGACTCCGGGTTGGGTAACGTAAAGAGCCTGGAGGAATACTCGGCGAATCTGGTCAACCTTGACGGGGACCTTCATGTAGTCGTCGTGCTTGAAATAAGCCACAGCGACATCTGCTTTAACATCGTCATTGAGTGTCAAGGCACCATTAAATACTTTCGCGTTAACTGAAAGATTGACCAGTATAGCGATTAAATATGCGCTTTGTTTCATAATTCCCCTTTAGTGTTGTTACCTGAAAGCAGGTTGTGGTTAAGCACACAGTAAGATTGCGCCCCATACCTAGTTTACGTATAAAATCAGTGATCAGATTTAGCAATGTTGAAAATAGAGGATCCTGTAAAACACTCTAGCGCGTCGTCATCCTTAGGTTTAACTGAAGAATCTAATTTTTAAGTGAATAAATCGAGTATCAATAATTAAGGTGTGAGCTATGGCAGTAAACTGAATCAACTTTTCTGCATGGTTAGTTTTAAACTCGAGCATTAAAAAGCCCTCCGAAGAGGGCTTTGTTTTTTTAATTACTCTTTCTTGGAATATTTTCGATAGAGTCGTTTATGCCGATTATCGATATTGACTTCACGCCCTTCGATTAACACCATTTCTACTTGATGTGTCAGGTGATCGAATAGATCGCCCTGGCTGATCACAATATTGGCTTGTTTCCCGATATCTAATGATCCTAACTTGTCATCTACACCCAATATTTTAGCTGGAGCTAAAGTGACTGAACGCAAAGCTATTTCAGGAGAAGCGCCGTAAGCGATGCTGTGACCTGCAGCAAAAGGTAAGTCCCGAACATTCCAGTTACCGGAAATAGCCAGTGCGTATTCAATGCCATGTTTTTCCAAGACAGATGGCATTCGATAAGCGCGATCAATTCCTTCGTCGCTACGGGCTGGGCGTCCCCAGGCCGAAGTGAATACGACTGGGACCTTATGCTGCTTGAGCAAGTTAATCGCCAGATCCGCATCGGCAACATCTACCAATACCAACTTCAACTGGTACTTGTTAGCAAAATGGATGGCCTGTTCAATTTGGCGGTAATCATTTGCATGAACAAATAATGGCTGTTCACCCTTTAGTACCGGTCGCATGGCTTCCCAGCGCACATCGATAGGGTGATTATTGTCAGCATCTCGAGCTTTGGTGTAAGCCTTTATGGTCTCAAATGTTGCCTTTAGGTCCTTAAACGCTTTCTCGTTGGCTTCTTTTTGTTTTTCAGGTGGGCGGCGTTCCCAGAAACCTTTGTTTATGCCCACACTGGGCCAACGCAGATGCATCCCGGTTTGAGCTTTCACCAATGCATCTTGCCAGTTCCACCCGTCGAGTTGCATGAGTGATGATTGTCCGGTCAGGCCACCGCCTGTTGGAGCGATTTCAACGTGTGTCACGCCATTACTGCGGATGGTCGGGATAATTTCTGAATCGGCATTAAAGGCGATATGCGCTTTAACTTCAGGTGTTACGCGCCCTACCTCGGTCATGTCACGTGTCGAGCGAACCGCACCAATTTCTACGAGTCCTACAGTGGTACTCAAACCAATGAGACCGGGATACACATGTTTGCCTTTTGCTGGAATCACTCGCGCATTTTTAGGAACACCGAGATTGGCTCCCATTTGTTGGATGACGCCATCAATGATCAACAAGTCGTGATCTTTTTTCACGCCCTGAGTTACCGTATGTAAGGTCGCATTTTGTATCAGTATGGCCTGTTGCTGTTTTGTTCCGGGCACAATATCGGTGGCCATGAGAGACGCGCTAAGGGCCATGGCGCCGAGTCCTGAAGCCAGGCGTTTCAATAAAAAGTTATTCGCCATGATTAATGTACCTCCTGATGAGTGGCGGCAGAAGTCTGTTCTTTGCGCCACAGCCAGTAATCAAAGTTATCTTCGCAGTGCCATTCGGCTTCGTGTTTCATTAAGTAGGTTTCGGCATAGTGGGGTGTAGACTTACTGTTATCACCATTACCATTGGCGCCGTTTTTGTCAGATGAGTTTTTGGGCTTGGACAATACCTTTTTGATTAATTGATTTTTCTCATCCATTAATTGAGCACGAAGTACGGCATCGGTTTCGCGATCAAAATATTTGCGACCATCAATCCAGGTTTGTTCGACTTTGGAGTAATTTGAAAGTGGGTGGCCACTCCAAATGACTAGGTCGGCATCTTTACCTTCGCGCAGACTGCCGGTGTACTTGTCGATTTTTAATTGCATGGCTGGATTAATCGTAACCATTTTAATGGCATCTTCTTGCGTCATGTCACAATAGTGAATCGACTTGGCTGCCTCGGTATTTAAACGACGAATTAAGTCACCACTATCGGAGTTAACCGAAACATTGACGCCTTTTTTCATCATCAGACAGGTGTTACCCGGAATGGCATCATAGACTTCAAACTTGTAAGCCCACCAGTCGGCAAAGGTTGAAGCAGAAGCTCCATGCTTGGCCATTTCGTCAGCCACTTTGTAACCTTCAAGAATATGAGTAAAGGTTTGAATACGGAAGCCAAAGTCTTCGGCGATGTTCATCAGACTTAATATTTCTGATGCGACATAAGAGTGTGAGTGAACAAAGCGCTTGCTTTCTAAAATTTCGACCAATGCATCCATTCGATAGTTTTTGCGCGGTGGTGCCGTTTGTTTTTTCGCGCGACTGCTCAGGTCATCGTATTTTTCAAAGGAAGCTTGATACTCCTGCGCACGTAAAAAAGCATCACGCACGATGGTTTCAACACCCATGCGCGTTTGCGGGTAACGAATGGTAAATTTGTCACCCCAGTTGCTTTGTTTAACATTTTCGCCCAGTGCAAACTTAATGGAGCCTGGTGCCTGCTTAAATTTAAGACCCTCTGCATTAGCTCCCCAACGCAGTTTGATCACCTGAGCTTGCCCGCCGATAGGGTTGGCCGAACCATGCAGCAGTTGTGCGCTGGTTGTTCCGCCCGCCATGGCACGATAAATATTAATGTCTTCAGGGTTAACTACGTCGCCAATACGCACTTCTGCGGTGATTGCGTCGGAACCTTCGTTTACACCTTTACTGATGGCGATGTGTGAGTGCTCATCAATAATACCGGCAGTAACGTGCTTACCGGTCGCATCAATAACCTGATATCCGCGTGGTGTTCGTAAGTTTTTGCCAACGTCATCGATTTTTCCGTTACGAATAATGATATCTGCATTTTCCAGCACACCTTGCTGTTCTGAAGTCCAAATCGTAGCATTTTTTATATGCACGTTTTGTTGCTGGGGCTGCTCGGCCAGTCCAAAAGCTCGATTAGGGTAAGTCAAGCGACTAACGTATTCGACCGGTGCATCATCGTCCTTCGCTTTGTCTTCGCTTTGATCTTCTTCGACAATTTGTGCTGTAGCAAAAGCTGTTTTCTCATTGGTGTTTACGACATAAAAGCCATTTAGCGATTTATTCGTTAAACGTGCGCTAAAACGATATACGCCATCAAGTCCTAACTCGGAAAGGTCACTGCTAAATTGCAATTGGTTTTCAAATTGCTCGTGGATCTTGATGCTCGATTTATTATCTGCAGCAATAAATTTACCTGAGACTTTATTGTCTTTTTGGTTTAGTTGTAAAGTAAGCTCAGTGCCGTTTACGTTCAGCGAGTACTTGCCTGCAAACAAAACAGGAACCAGTGGCTCAACTTCGGTCATTTCACCTTGTAAATACACCTGCTTGATTTTTCCATCGTCAAATAAATTACCGTCAGCAATCACAAAATCGGCCATCATTCCCGGAGCAATTTTTCCTGCCAAATGAGCAACGCCCGCTTGTTGTGCTGGCACGGTAGTTAGCGCGGCAAGGGCATCAGATTCAGAAAGGCCATGTTTAATCGCAACTTTTACGTTCTTCCAGAAATCACTTTTCTTTTTCATTCCATAATGGGTAAACGAGAAAGGGATTTTGTATTGTGCTAATACTGCGGGATTATTCGGAGCACGTTCCCAGTGGCGAAGCTCCGCAAGATTAACATCCAGTTGAGACTCATAGCTGGTCACGTCAGGCTTTTCTGGAAATTCCGGCGTAACTGCCAGAGAGACTTTGGCAGCCTTAATGTCATTGATTCGAGCATACTCATGGCCATCGGACAGATAGACAACGTCAATGCTGTATTCGTCGAATAGGGCATCGGCACGCATAATCGAAAGACTGTCCTCTGGATTAAACATAATGCCGCTGGACTTTAATTCGCTTAAGCTTTCGAGTGCCGCATTAAATTCTACCGGCTCTCCGGTGATTAATGAGTCAACTTTGCCTTGAGCCGACCGATACCAGTTTGCGTCTGCCAAAGTCTGTCTGATCAAAGCAATGCTGCCCATTAGTGAGCTTGGATAAGATTGCTTGGAACTGCCCTTATTGAATGATGCAAAGTGTCGCGCACGGGCGTTGTAAATCAGATCGTTGGGAATTCCATTGGCCAGTGAAACGGTGACTCCCTGACCTTGAAAGATACCATCCAGTTTAGCTGTCTGAACCGCAGTAAAGCCGTTCTTGACATAGTCTTTGGTTCCATTAGTGTCGACCTTGAAGTCATTAACCCAGTCAATTTGTGCATGGATGGCATCATTCCAGGCATTGCCACCTTTGCGATCTCCCTGATATTTCGGGGCATCTCCCCAACTGGGTGTTGAAGAGGCTTCTCCAAAGACATAGTTACTGTAGGCATCGACAAAGCCGGGGTAGACAATATGGTTACTCAAATCGACCACCTTGGCTCCCGCGGGTACTTTACCGCCAGACTTCACACTGACGATACGTCCGTCATCAATGAGCAGGGTCGCGTTAGATAGCGTTTTGCCTGGCTCGGTGATTATGGTGGCATTGGTGAAGGCAATTTGATTGGCGCTGCGATCATGCAGCCCATAAACATGGCTGGTCTGGTCTGCAACCAGTTTTGTCCCCGAAAACGCCATCACTGCCGCTAAAGCAGAAATGTTTATTTTTTTCATGGAGTTATCTCTTATTTTCAAGTCCTGGTGTTTTAGGAATGCTAGTCTCGCATAGAGACAGTGTTAGTGCGAGTTATCACTAGTATTTAAATTGTTTGTTAACTTATTGAAAATAAACAAGAAAAAGTGATCTCGGGGGAATTTAAACACTTTTTTACAAATTGACGGCAGTTGTATAATTGTCAAATCGTCATTAATGGCGATTTCTCAACCATTAATCAGGCCAATCCCCATTGTCGGGTTCAACGAAAATGGGGATTGATTGCCAATAATATGTTCCGTTTTGAGCTGAGGGGGCCGTGCAATTAATACGTGAGCGCCCAACGCCCGGTAATCGCTTTAATGAAATTTTTGCTGTCTTTGCGATCCAGCGAATATCACTGATATGGTCCCCAAGGTAAAAACAGTTTATCTGTTGAGGGCTAAAGGGCATCTGTGCGAGCGTTAATTCAAAATCCTGTCGTGATTTTTTAAGATGAGGGTCCTCGGGATAAAAAGATTCTAGAGGCATGGCAAGCGTATTAACTTTTAAAGTGAACTGCTTAAGCTCAGCGTAGCTTCCCGAAAAACTAAAGCGTGGAATGGCCTGAGGGTGGCTGTATGCTGATGCAGGCCCTGAATATTGCGCCAATGCATAGTATCCACGCTGCCTCAAAGCATCTGCCAGTGCCAAGTTGTACTCGCCAAAAGGATAAGCAAAGAGTTTATCGATAGAGCCAAGCTGTTCGGCGAGTCGTTGCTCTGCCTGATCAATTTCTTTTAATGCGTCGTTAAAATTCAGGCCCAGCAGGTGAGCATGAGTCACACTGTGGTTGGCCATGGCAACTCCCGCTTTGTGCATCTCCTTTATTTGCTCCCAGCTCATCATGGCAGAATAGCGATCATCAATGCTTTGAGTGTCCACAAATACCGTAAAAGGATAGTTGTACTGCTTCAGTAAAGGCCAGGCGGTTTGGTAAATTGATTTGTAACCATCATCAAATGTGATAGCGGCTGCTTTTTTCGGTAATGGATTACCTGCATAAAGATCGTCGAGAGCTTCTTTTAGCGGAAGTACGGTGAAGGATTGCTGTTTTAAGTAATTTAGATGAGACTCGAACTCCTTGGGCGATGTTGAGGTGGCACGAGGCGTGTCGTCATCGATATGGTGATATAGCAGTATCACCAGTTGTGAGGGCGGAGATGACCGCTTGCTGTTATTTTCTTCAACATTTGAGCCGTATGAGTTTGCTGTGCTTGCCAGTTGCTGCTCATTGCCTTCTGCAGAGCTATGGGACTCGCCGCAGGCGATTATCAGGTAGCCACAACCTAATGTAA
>JBFHVL010000003.1:0-40429 GCA_041589565.1 Kangiellaceae bacterium
GGAATTGCTGCCTGAATTCTAGCATCAGAAGTCACTTTGCCGTCTTTGATCGGCACATTGAGATCTTCACGGATTAATACACGTTTACCTTGCAGATCAAGATCTGCCATACGTAATACGGACATGGTGGAAAGCCTTTTCGGAAATCGCGTTGAGGTTAACAACAAAAAATTGGGCTTATTGTAGCTGAAAAGACCCTCTTGAGGCTACTAAGTCTGGATCACTGCTCACAAATACGGTTCTTAAAACTCGGTGGATTAAATACTACTTTGCTCTATTGAAGGTCTTAGGTTTAGGACACGCCTGAACTCTGATGCAGAAGATTAAGTACAGTATCGGTATCGCAGCTCGTGATTTTAAGTCTTTCTTTTCTAATACTTTTTTGAGATTTAAACTCGCTTCCAGATTGACATTCTTACGACCGATCCGCTAAAGTCAATCCATTGGTTTCAATAAAACTCACATCCAAAGCCGCTCGCATATTCATGTTTAGGTTAATCCAGCCTGTATAGCCTTAGATCATCGAATTGACTCAACGAAAAGGAGTTTGTTGTGGACAACTCAATCCGTATCAAGGTTATCAGTGACGTAAGTCTGTACCGCGAAGGGATCATCAGCCAACTAAAACAGTTTTCTGATCTGGACGTGCAAGGTATTTCATCCGCTGATTTAAATGCCTGCACTGATTTAATCTCGGCCACCGCTATATTAATCGATGTAAGCTTTCCCGACCTGCAGTTGATAATTGATGGTATTCGCACGCAAAAACTCGACACCAAAATTGTTGTACTTAATTTGTTCGATCAACCCTCAACGGTGCTGGAGTGTGCTCAAAAAGGTGTTGAAGCCTTTATCTCGAAATCGGACGATATAGAAGAGCTAACTCGCTGTATCTATCAGGTGATCGAAGGCAGTTACCACTACAATTCCGATATCACACAATTATTACTCAAACAGATCAATCGCTCTGAGCAGTCAGCAGCGCAGCACCATCAACTCGAACTTCTGACGCATCGACAATCTTGCGTATTGCAATTACTAGAGTCTGGAAAATCCAATAAAGAAATTGCCAAAACCTTAGGAATTGAAGTTACCACCGTCAAAAATCATGTGCACACAATTCTAGACAAATTACAGGTTCACAGCCGCTGCGAAGCAGCCGCGTTATTTCGGCGTTATCAATCACCTATAGAGTTAACAGCTCTCTAATCGCTGGCGTTACTATCGTTTAGATTTGGCTTTTGAAAAACAATAGGCACAAAAGTCGTATCCCAGCGATTCCGCTTCTTTGATCGATTTAAATCTGACACATCGATCGGCTCTCATTTCATCAATCTGGCAACTGGTTTTTTCATTTTTCAGATCGTGTAATTCCAACGTTGAGGCATTGCCAAGATACCGCGAACTACGCCGGTCTTTATCGATATCACTCACCAGTTGATGACTGAGATCCGTATCGAAAATTAAATCTCTATAATTGCACTGGCCAAGTTTAGGCACCAGCAAAGTAGAATCGGTGCACAATGAATCGTCCTGTCGATCGACAGCTCGAATAAATACTGATTGCTGATAACGCTCCGAGTTAACCGCTGCCCCCGAACTGGAGCCTTGATTGTCCGATGCTCCGGTTACGTTAGTATTGATTCGCACCCCAGCAGCGTTTTCACCGGTCGCAGAAGGCGTCACTTTCGATAATTCTTCATCGCTCGCTTGATAAACCAGACGATAACGTCCTTTGGCGTCGCTTATGGTAGCCGCTACCTGTTTTATCGGTTTACCGTTAGCGGCAAACAAGGATACCTTGGCACCGGTAATCGGGCAGCCGCGACGATCGTAAACGCGTCCTTTCGCCACCCAGCTTCGCTCGTCTACTTGTTCGGTTTCAACCGTTGCTCGATTGGCTTCCATCCGCAGGCCACTGATGTAGTTTTCATTAGCTTCCAATTTATTATTCAATTGCTGGACACGTGCTTCGTTGCTGCCGTACTTTGTTTGCATCCGTTGCGATTCGCGAGTTTGCATTTTTGCTTTGCTGATCCGAAACCGAGACAATCCTTGCAATCCATTCAGTCGATTGGCATCGCTTATCTGCAGTCCTTCTTCAACCACTCGACTGGCTTCGGCGATGGATACTTTTTTCACTTTGTTACGACTCATGGCTGACTCCTAATTTAAAAGAGATAAAACAGTTTGCGGTTGTGAATTCGCCGTAGCGAGTACGCTGTTTCCTTGTGTCAAAGTGTTCTGTTTTCGATTAGCGAGAAAACTGTTATTTCCATCACAAGTGTTAAAAATATCGAACAACACCTGGTTAGGTGACAGCACCAGATTTCCACCCACCAAATTGTATGCACGAACACAATGGGTGGCCTGATTGTGCGACGTGACGTTTCCGAACAAGCTCATAGTAATCGCTGAAAAAAGCGCCCCTACGATGCTTTCTTTCCATCGGTTATTCGATGCCCGCAACGTCCAACCAAACAAGAAACTGTGAGAGAGATAAATTTCATCGAGAATAAAATCAAAACTGATGTCGCACTGATTATCCTGAAAACTTAAATCATCGAGCGTAAAAATGCCAACCGACATAATGCCGAGTTTAAAACCGGTTTGGTCGGTCAAATCGAGCATGACCTGATTGTCATTAAACAGTACATTGCCATTGCCCAGATATCCAAACATGCGCTGGCTATCGAGTCCGGGTTGACTGATCACAAAAAAATCAGGGTTGGGTGGTTGTTTTACCGGAACATCATCAAACTCTTCGGCGCTGTATAAAATTTGTTGCAGATAAAGTTCGTTCGAAATTCCGAGATTAAAAATATACACGTTGGATACCAGAAACGATGGCGCGGCAGAATCAAAGATAAAACCTTGAGAAACGAACTGATTACCTTCCACCGAAATGGGACCTAACGCATTGATTGAAAGTGATCGACCTAACGGTTGACTAACGATATTATTATGCAGTTTGACGGCGGTAATTCCATTTTGCCGTGGATACAGTTGACCTCGACTGGCAATAATTCGTTTGGGCGCCGTGGCAAATTCAATCCAAATCCCGGCGCGCGATCCTGGCATGGCATCGTCAGCGGGTTGATCCGTTTTAATACCATTATTTGCAATTCGATTATCACATATATCAGCACCTTCAACATGCAACAGGTAGATCCCACAAATGGGATAAAGATAATTACGACCATTATTGATAATAATATTTTCGCGAACGATCAAGTTTTCGACATCGGCCAGACTGATCCCACCATAACCCATGCTTTGCAGCATTTCATCAGGCGTCGGTGCCAGATTTCGTAATAAACAATGCTCGATGTGATTGCCGGTGATCGTCAGGTTTTCAACGCTGATAAACTCGTCAGCCTGATCAAGATTAAAAAAGGCCAGCACACCAATCCCATTTAATCCCATTTTAAAAATTCGGTTACGTTCTATCACCAAGTCGTAAATCGCACCCGTCGATCGGTAGTTGGGTCCGTCTTCGCCGACGGCAACCGGTGGAATATAAATACTGCCAGGCGCACAGGGATCGCAAGGATCACCTAAATTGATGATCCAGCCAATGGAAGGCGAACCATCATCACCACGACTGATATCAACTACCGTCCCTAAGGTGATACCATTTCCGATTCCACCTTCGATCAAGTTATCTATTATGCGTACGCGTTCCGAAGTTCCACCAATATGTAAACCACCACGTGCTGCGTGTGCGATGCCGTCGGTTGCGATAAGCGCAGCCATATTGGCGTTGTCTTGTGCGCGTGGTGCAACAAGTAATTGATTGTGTTCGATCAACACGTCATCACCGGTGATAAACACACTGTGAAAATCAGACGACACATCTTCCATCAAAATTCGGTTATCGAGCACCTCGACAAAACGCGCTTCATCAATTTGCAATGCACTGAATCTAGCCGCTGAAATCAGCAATTGTTTGAAAGAAAGATGAGTCGAGGTTTGCTGTGTGCTTCGCACGTGTATGCCAATACCGTCACGATGCGCTGCAATCGCCAGTTCTGCAATGTGCACATTCTGTTGATCTTCGATCAGAAACACAGGATCGTCCGTCACCGCAATCACGCGTGACCGTTCACCACAGCCGTGAATCGAGACATGACTTCGATTAATCACAATATTCTCGTGATATTCGCCGGGCAACAGACAGATTTTTCCTCCCGTTGACGGTAAATGGTTAATAGCTTCTTGAATTGAATTAAAGTTTCCATAACTGTGCGTGCCATCGCCCACAGTAAATTGACAACAATTTTTAATGCGCGTGAGAGGTTGATAGGGAATCCGACAATCATGAATGAGTTCACCGCTTGTGACACCGCCACTGGTGGTCCAACGAATTAAGGCTAAAGGCGCGCGATAGTGTTTTACCCCGTATGCCGGCGCACCATTCACCGATTCTAATATCCAGGGCACGACAACATTTGGTGAGCCGGTACGCGCAGCAATGATCCAGAAAAGATTCTCACGCAAAGGCCCATCCATAAAACTAACCGCCAGGCCAGTATTCCCCAATTGACCATTTGCAATCGGAATTTCAGCAGGTGAGGTTAAATCGTCACCGCGATTCCAAACGCGCACATAATAAAATCGTTCATCGGCACTGCCATCAAAAAACTCCGCTACGTCATCTCGGCTTTCCCACTCGGTACCAAAGTCAACAGGCACAGCGGTATCAATTAAAAAGCTGGCATCTTCGGGATTGTAAGAACTGGTGACCTTAGCCATCATGCCCGATAATTCCGCCACTCGTTCCCCGTTAGGCAACGCAGCGGACCAAGGAATAATTTCCACCACCTGATCCTGCAATGGCCAATGCGCCGCATCTTTGGGCTCGTTCATTAACTCGATGCGGATCCGGGCGCCGCCACTGGTAGTAACTCTTGCTCGATAGAGCGGTGCTGCATTGTCAAACCCCCAGGTATAAGTGGTAGCGCTGGTCAGCTGGACTCGAATCGCCTGGTTTTCGTGATGCAGATAGCCGCCCATCTCACCCAGTGAGCACAAATCGGCCGGCTCAGTTGGCGCTGTGTAAGTGACCTGAATCTTAGCGTCGCTACGCAGTTCCATATCCTCGGCCAAGCTACCGAAGCTTACCCAGTCGGCCTGAATTTCTTGCCAGGCATCGAAACAATCGTCAAAACTGACGCCTTCTCTGATGGAAACGCGTTGCATGGTTTTCATGCGCTGTGACGTGTCGGGACCGCCTAGCGCCACTTCAAACAGTTCGCTGTCTTCGACCGCTGAAACGGGTTGTTGCCAGGCGTCCATCACCACCATATCGATACGGCTGTTGCCTTCGGCCGGAACACTAGACGTTTCACTGGCAACATTCATGTTGAGCCAGTCTTTTTGTAAATGAAACGGTTGATCTTGTTCCAGTGTCAAATAAAGCCCACCCAGGTAGAGCTCTCCGGCACTTAATGTAAACGTGGGGTGGCCGTTAAACAGTGTAAAACCTTTGACTCGAAAACCAGCATCAGGCGATCCGTAAACGCCGATGGTATTGATCCTGGTGCGCCGCATATCTTCTTCGATAATACGCGCCTGTTCGTTTACCGTTTGATCGTCTAGTACTCGGCCCTGTTGCATGCGAACACTGTTGTAATGTTTGCGAAAATCCGTTGCTTCCCTCGATAAATCAATCGTAGACATGCTTGCTCCCCTTACATCTCAATGATGAAGTTCGGTGTCCGGCCGAACGGTAAATACTCGTTAACTTTGATCATGGCGCTGCGCTGTTTGATGCCATTTATTGCTTGATTAAACGCCCCCATTTCTACACCGTTTTCAGCGCCATAAATTACTTTTGGATAAACTCGCGATGTGATATTGGCGTATTGATAGTGACCGAAATTGGTCGACTGAAAGAGTCCACCAATTTGTGGTAAAAATTCTGAGCGAAAAGGTTTTGCTACTCGTGAACCCGATGCTGCCGCACTGAATCGAAAACAACCATTTTGATTGTCGGTCACGTCCACAAAACCGGCGATCAGCGAGTCACTCGCGTAGAGGCGTTCTACGTCAATTCCCATTTCCGAAACCGACGGCGTGATCACTGTGCTGCGATTTATTCGCAATTCAGCGGTTGCAGCATTGATGGCGGTGGTCGCGGCAGCACGCGTTTGAATGATCGAATCATCAATTTGTATATGTTCGAGACTCGCGTCTGGTCCTTCCAATCGAATCACACTCATCACACTGTTGGTGATCACCAACTGCTCAACAAAACCATTGATCACCAATTCCACTGGAGGTAGCGTCGACCCATCGGCAGCAACACCACCGGGATCAAAGGTGCAATAACGAATTTCAACTCGCTCGAAGTTGCCATCAAGGATCACGTTTCGTCCAACGCGCGAACCAAGCCACAAACCATCCAACAATAATATGGCATCGTCTCCGGCCGAAGTTAAACGCCAGTGATTATTCAACGCGAAGTAAGGGCGCTCGCCTTCTTGCGCACGCACTGTGGTATTCTCCACCATCAATTGATTTTGCGGCGATGCGTAACTGCGGCTATCTTGCACTTCCGCAATGCCCGATGCGGGAGTACCAGCCGCTACCGAACTGTTTTGCCAGGTCACGTCTGGCAACACATTTGCGGTTTCGCGATTTAACGCTCCGGCGCCAATCGGCGACATCATTCCAACCTGGTAATCCACTTCAACTGAACGCGCCGAATGCGTCCCTGTGTCGATCACCATCCGTCCCGTTTCTGGACTAACCAATAAATCGACATTGGTTAAATTCGGTGGATTCCAACTGTTGAGACTGGCGGCTCGAGTGTTCGGTCGACCGATAGGCTCAATAGTTGAGGTATAACCTACGGTTAACGCAGCTTTCCCGTAAGACGCATCCGACGGATCGGTTTGAGTTGGCCACGGCGAATTGGCGCTACCATTAGGCAACAACGCCGCACTACCACAATCCATGATCAGCGAACGAGCCAATAGACCTTGCAATACCCCAGCAGCGGTGAGATGCACAGCTGCCGGCATGCCGGTCAGCACACGCGTGATATCATCGCGGTGAAAAAATTGTTGACCGATCAGTTTGGTTAAATCCTCTGCGGCTAATTGACGATCAGCGGGTAACGCAATCGGCGCGTCGGTCAGCACCCAGGCAATTTCTTCGGCGGTAATTTCAAAGATTTCTTCTGCCAGCAGTCGGCAAGTAATCGGTCGTGGTAATTCCCATTCTTTTGGCGTTTGCCAGCTGGCCCAATCTTGCGACACCGTATTTCCGCTGAACAAATGAATATCACGCCCACTGGGATCACAGGTAAACCTATCGCGACCGTCAGGCAATGCACCAAAATGCCGTGGCTGAACCCCTTTAAACGACACCGCAGCTAATCGATAAATGTGGTAACTCAAGCTATCGATTTGTCGCCGTCCGAGCTGCCCGTTGGGATTACGCGATTCCGGAAGGTGATGAAATTCATCAAATGGATCGCACACCAGTCGACTGCCGCGTGGTGATCGCAGATCAGCAAATCCACCTTTTGGTGTTCCGGTTAAACGGCCACGCTCTAACGGACAGTCGAGAAAATGCCAAGCTCGTGCTAGTCGTCGGTATTCTTCAACTAACTTACTGTCCCAACCGGCGATATCAGACACCAATTGTTCTTGCACCAGCAAGGTTCCTTTACGACGACGGTAGTAAATAGTTTTTGCCACATCGACTCGACGACCGCGCAAGTTGAGTGAAGAGACCAATCGCGTTGCTAACAATTGACTGATGTAAGGAATGGCCCAATCGGATGCGAGCTCTACCGAGGTGTCGTCCCACAATCGATCTTGGCTGCGTTTGCTTAATGCTGCTTGCTCAGCAAGCACTTCGATAAATCCGCGTAAGCTATTACCACCAAATAACGCATCTTGTTCGCGATAAATCGCAGGTAACCATTGCCATAATTTTTCACTAAAATAGTGCTGATAATCATCCCGCGCAATTGCCATGCTAGCTCACTCCATTGATTGTTATGCCACTGGAGATTGTTCCCAGCTCACCAAAATAAAAATAATGCTCCGAACTCGGTGCGGAGCCATATCCAGAAGGTGAAATTTCATTAAAGGTCATGTTGTTAATTCGCACAACACCCTCTACATCTAAAATAGCGTTCATGATTTGACTGAAATAAATCACACCTTCTGGACCAAGAGTCACTCGATGCAAAACACCACCAGCCACACCGGGTTTCGGATCGCGATACAATACCTGTTGCACTTCGGTGATCACATCACTGGCCACGTAATTCGCGTCAACTTCGAGATCGAGTTGCAATCGAGCATCTTCAGCCAACGCAGGTTTTACATCAATGGCAGCATCGGGTTCACTCATGTTAATCAAGCTGGCAAGAATGGAAGTTTGCAGCTGTGAGTCGCCGATAAAATAAATTACCGCTCGTTTTTCAAATCGTTGCGAGTCCCAGCGGAAAACGCCTTTTACCGCTTCAACACCGAGCACACGATGCGCAGCAGCTTCAAGGTCTACCAACGAAATAGTTCGACCTAACAACAATCCGGTGTTGGGAGCATAGGCTTTTAAATCTTGTTCCGATTCGGCATCACCACCACCAAAGGCGGGCAAAATATTTTTTACATTGCGCAACCCCGAAACGGGTTTTGCGAGTTGAATAATTGATCCTGCTGGCGGAACAGCAGCGCCCGCACCATACCGATAGTTGGCAACAATGGCCGCACCGCTCGGTAATCGAGCACCACCACCAAATTCAATCACGCTCGCTCCTGCCTCGTCGTGACGAACCACATAGATCCGATCGCTGTCTTTGGCTCCAAAAAAACTGTTCACTTGTTGCCAACGAACACCATCCACATAAATTTCTAATGTGGATTTAAAACCTTGATCATTGCTTGCAGGTAAATAGGTAAGCGGTTTCTTTTTCAGCTCAAAGCTTTGCCACATTTGCGTTGCATCACCTACGCCCAATAATTCATTAAACACCGATTCACCGCGTGAAGCCTTGATGCTATTACCGTAAAGATGAACCGGTGACATCAGCTCTTTGTTCCACTCAGGTGATGCATCAATGTCGGCAGTTTGTGTTGCAGAGTCGAGCGATCCGGTGGTGTAAACACCTTCCGATAGTGCATCTTCCATTAAAATGTTGACGTTGCTGATTCGCGACTCATCGTGAAAATTTCGAAGTCTAATCGAGTCTGTTTGTGTTAGCTGATCTTTTTCGGGAATGAGCACTCGCGCAGCATCAGAAATACCAAAGTAAGCATTAATTTTTGTTCGGTCGTTGCCGCTCCAGGACAAGCTCGAACTTAAATTGAGTTCACTGACTTTCGATGTAATATCAGGGCTCGTGATTTCCCCAGCATCGCCGCCGTCGGCATCCACCAAAGTAGAAGTTAATCCTGAAAGCACCACCTGATCACTCACGTCGTGCGAATTAACCGTGCGCACTTTTAATTCACCTTGATTTTCGAACAACACAAACTCACCGGTTCGAACGGGTGCGCGAGAATCGAGTAGTACTTTTGAACCATTAAAAGGATTCGACGCTCGCCATAACGGCATAGCGTTACCCAGTGTGTAAATTCGCAGTTCCGAATACTTTGCATTGGCAGGCACGGAAACATTACTCGAGAAGAAGATTTCTGTTGCCGGACGTTTTGATCTTAACGATACCGTTCGAATGTCAGAAACATATACTGCCTTCAGCGTGCCATTAAAACTAAGTACAATCGGCAACCCTTTTTTAATACGTAAACTATTGGGTGCAACTAATACCGAACTTAAAGTCGATGAAGTGATTGAGTCAATTACTGCCCGTTCAATAAGCAACTTATTAATTCGAGGTTCCAGCAAAATATCTTGTTCAATTTCGAATACCTGTGGCGGATTACCATCGAACTCCCCACTTCGAAACCCGGTGGCCGAAGGCAAGGTAACCAATCGTTTTCCTTCTGCTTCTGCCGCCAACCAGACTTCAGCAGCAATCGCCGGTCGAGGTATATAGCCCAACAACTCCGTTAGCTTTCTGGTTACCTCTGGCAGATGGCTGGTTTTTAAATAGCTATTGTTAGCAATCAGCGCATCATAAAAACTTAGAGAATCAAACAAATAAGCGATCATCTCCACCAACATCACACCAAAATCTTTTTCTCCACGCGCTCGCCAGTGATGAAGCGCAGGTGTGCGACCAATGCTATCGAGAATCGCCAATCGCCATTCAGGAAAAATGCCTAATGCTCGAGGCAACGCCGCTAAACCAGCATCAATAGTTTGCAACTTTGGAAAGTCTGTTTCATCACAAGGACAAGTCATGCGCCACCCTCCATGATCAATCGCACCGAACCTCGTTCGGGTAACAGTGGGTTATTGGTAACCGAAATTAGTTCGTTGATGGCTACGCTGAAATTAAACTCAGCGAAAGGACGCCAATCAAACCATCCTCGCCTTCTAATTCTCATTCCATTCACTGCGTGAACGCCGGGGACATCTTGAATGTTGGCCGCTAATTGAGTACGCGAAAGCGGCGTACCAAAAGTGAAATTATCCGGATCAAAAAATCCCGATTGACTGATATCACCAAACAATTGCTTAAGCACTGCTGCTTTTACCTGGCCTCGATAAGCATCCAAGCGAACACAAACTTTTATTTCCAAATCAATATTGGCGTACACCGGATCCTTAACACACACATCACGACTCACCATGCGCACACGATCCAGTGTGTTTTTTAATTCGGTCCGTTGTTCATTCAATAATCCACCCGAATCCAATGGATCGGGTGTCACAAATACGGTAGGCCAACTGCCTGTCCAACGAAAGGTTGCTCCCGCTTTTTGAACCCAATCGAGTCGCTCGGAAATTTCCACATAGTCTTCAGGTTTTACTGCTCGGTAAGTGATGGATTGATAAGCTTGTGGAACATTAATTTTTATTTGTTCTTCGCTTTCTTCATCGCGACCACCACTTGCAGCGACTGGATTGGTAATTGAATCGACAAATGCCGGACGGGTGGGAGGATCGTTAAACTCCGTTTTAAAACGAATCAAGGTATCGCGCGTTACATTGGTTTGCGCACCATTGCCCACGCGATAACGTAGCGCAAACACATCACCATCTTGTGGTGCCAGACCAAATTCACCATCACCGAAACGAATGGTCATACCATCGTTGCTACTATAATCAGAAAAACTAAATTTCTTACCTAAAGTTTCTGATGTAAACACGGGCCGGTAACTTCCATGCTCCAGAGTGAAGACAGGTTGCGTGGGCATCGCTACTTCTTCACCAATTAAACTCGGTAGCCAAAACCAATCGCCGCTTGGTTCTTGTTGCAATACTATTTCTGGATAGCTCAGTTGTGATTTGTCGAGCCAAGTTAATGGTAAATTTGCTGTCTCTGGCAGTGAGAAGAAAAACTTGACGCGTGCATCGGGATCAAAGTTTTGTGAAAAATTGGTGTTACTACCCGCTCGCTCTATCGCTTGCGGCAAATCTGCATCGGGACCCAAAGGATCGGCAGCGGGACCAATACGAAATCGTAAAGCGCTTTGATCAATTGGTGGCACGGTTTCTCCAGCCGTAGCAGGCAATAGATTTGCGCGAAGGGTTAATGTTTCAAGATCAAGATCGAAACCAATGGGTTGATCCCACTCTATTTCGGTGATCAAATCCCCAGTTACTGGATCACTCGCTTCAATAGCTTGAATAACACGAACAAACAATCGACGTAATGGAATATCGGGTGTTGTTGGCACCGTGGCCAGTAAAACCCACTTGCCCACCGGATCAATATCTGCATCGGGTAGAAAGTCGAGTGCATGATGACCCGACAGGGTGAGAGAAAAACTACCTGCGAATAAACAGGTATCGTTTTCATCCCAAATATAGGGGGTAAATGCGTTTCGATTTATCGAGAGTGCAAAGGATTTGCCGAGGTCACTCAATCCTTTTCCAATTTCGAAAACGGTTTGATTAAACAGATCAGTAATCGGCGTACCGGCCTCCAGTACGCCATCTGCATTGACGGTAACATCAATCCAACTCTGCGCCGCTGCTCCGTTATCGATGGTGTAATCCATCAATTGCGCAAAATGTTTTAAACTCCGGCGTTGTGTTGCTTCAATAAAATTGCTTTCACGTTGAATACGATCTTGCGCGTAGGAAAATTCATCACCCAAGGCACTGAGAAGCTCAACCAACATTATGCCCTGATCGGCTTCTAACCGGTCTTGCCAATCCGGATATCGTTGTGACGCAAAATCCGTTAATACCTTTCGATAACTCCAAAAATCTCGCGCTCGATAGTCCACTGGAAAATCATTGCTTTCCGGTAACGGACATTCGTCTTGTTGATCACGGCAATCAATCTCAGTGGGACAACTGGCTTTAAATGAAAAAGGAACGTGATTAAAGTAACTGTCTAACGCTGTGTGATGTATCGATAATTGATAAAACCCAAATCCACCCGGTTGCTCAACTATCAGATGTAAAGCGGGTCGATTGTCGACCGCTGGTATTGGAGTAATGTGTTGAATCACTGTCACTGACTCGGGCTCTATTTTACTCAACGCAGTAATTTCCACATCGTCGGCTGTGATGGTCGATAGACTGGCTAATAATGGCGCGGGAAGATCCAGGTGATGCAAGAAAACAAACAGCTCAAGTTGATCTTCGGCAACCTGAACGAAATCAATTCCGGTAACCGTGTCCGATTGTCGAATAAGTTCAATGCGATCAGGTAAGCTCATATGCTCACCGTCAAATTTAAGTACTGGTGAGTTCCACGCGCAATAATTGCGTAACCCACTCGAATATCCAGTTTTTCGTCAATTGCTTTTACCGAGACTTCTCGTACTTTGATGACACCACTCAACCAACGGTCGAGCGCTTGATAGATGGTTGTTTGCGCCAAAGTTGCCGCAACTTCACCACTGGGAGAAAATACCAACCGTTTCACGCCGCAGCCAAACTCGGGACGATTGATTCGCTCACCCGGTGACGTCATCAATACTTGCATGATCAATTGTTTTACATGACTTTCGTAATCGGGTTCTTTCCTTAGTTGGCCATCACCTTCATTAATCGAAAACGGATAAGCAATACCAAGATATGTTTCGGTCATCCTGTTTTCCTCACATGATATTTACAGTGGCTTGGGTGTTGGCAACGATCACTTTTCCTTGCGGAGCTTGAGTTGCGGCTAAACACAAACCAACACTATTCGAAGACAGAGTAGCAACTCCATTTACCGTAGTTTTAAGATCGCTTTTCACCCACTGCACCGTGACACAAGGACTGGGTATAGGCGACGGCGCTGCCGGTATTTGAAACGGGCAGCCGGAAATAACAAAGGTGTCTGTCGCAAGTGCAAGCGCAACTTCGTTCGCTTTAGCACTAACGTTGGTTGAAATAATTTGCACACTTCCACCATGCGGACATTGCAATGTCGAACTCGCTGTTAATGCTTGACCAGACATATCGAATACCTTCTCTATTTTTTCAGCAACTCATTATTAAGTTACTTTAAATGCACCGTTATTAATTGTGACGCCACTTGATCCTACTTCTACTTTTCCTGGTGCCGATTCAGACACAACACCAATGCCACCAACCGTATGCGATGCCGTGCCCGCTTCGGTTGTTACTTCACTGTTCCAGGTTGTACTAACGTTTTGTTGATTGGTGATCACTACTTCGCCAAGGTTATCGTCGATATTCAAATGTACGTTTTCTGTTTTTAACATGCGGTTTTCTGCCGTTAATACTTCAGGCGGTAATTGCCCATCACTCCAAAAACATCCCGTCCAGATCGGGTAAGAAGGATCACCGCCTTCAAACTCGATCCAAACACCCGCATCAACTGGCGGTAGAAAATAAAATCCCACATCCGGACCTGCGTAAGGTACACACGGCATTGCCCACACCGGATTGTCACCCAGCACTGCCGGCACCGTGACTTGCAACCGACCTTTTTGCCCTAACAGATCATTGTTATCGACAACCACACCACGATACTTTCCGTAAAAATGTGATCGAATCCAGGTCTCAATATCTTCTATTCGATTCATCTCAAATCATCCTAATTCCACGCATTACGTATTAGTTCAATCGCCATCACATGATCTTCTTCGTTGATCGAATGCACTACGCGCGATACCAAATACTTTCCGGAATGACGTTCACCCGCACCGACCAAATTAACTAAAGTATGTGCTCGAACCACATCACCCAAAGTTGAAAATCGTGCAGTCAGTTTTACTTTTACAAACCAACCATGATCGATTAATGCCGCATTACCTCGCGACGATAAATCACCCGCATCGTCACTCGGCACTGCCAAATGAATTTTTCGAATTTCACTTACCACATCGGCTAAATGATTGTTAGCAAGTCCAGTGATGGAGCTGCGTTCACTATCGCCATTAATTTGGCTTAAACTGTTTAAGTCGAGTTGTGTCAGATTCGACGAAACGGGTCGCTCGGTATTCCAATGAATCGTTACCTCATCCACGTTGGGATTTGGTACATTTATTCGAAACTCGACTTCCGGTTCACCACCAACCGGAGGCGATTTAAAATTTCCCACAGTAATGCCTGGTGCTTCTTCGGTAAGCCAAAACCAGAAGCCATTTCGTTTCGCCAGCTTACGAATAAAACGAAGGTCGCTCTCGCGTTGTACTAACGAGTGTTTTAAATCGGTATGAACGGTATTGGTTACATCCACATTCGGAACCATCGCGTATTGCGCCAAAATAGTCATCACCACCGTTGAATCGTTCACATTGGAATGAACAGCGGCTTTGTTTTCTCGATCTAGCGCAACGCTCGAATCCATACCAAACACATCAACGACAGACCCATCACCTCCTTGCACTATGGATATCGCCTGACGAACGACTGGACCATTCACTAATATTTTTGGTATGGGTTCGCCGGGAATTACCACCGATAAAATACTTTCCGGACCCAACAAAGATTCCGAAAGCAACGGTAAATCACCTTCTTCAATGTTGAATCCGTAACGTAATCGATACTGAGTAGTTTGATTGATCGATTCGATCACTTCGATTTCACTCGGCACTGGCATGTTAGGATCCGGTAATCCGTTCGGCAAAATTGCCGCACCAATAGGCATTAATTCATAGCTCCAAAAGTCACTAAGGTTTAACTTTTTGCTGGTATTTTTATTTCGCGTTGTTCAGTTAACACTTCAGCGGTCATTGCATCATTCAGTTCCGCGATTCGCCAATAACCCGTAGCGTTCGATAGATAATGCGTCGCTAAGTGATCTAATCGTTCGCCTTGTTTTAAAATATGAATACCACGCAAAGTTTGTTCACTAATATGCGCAAAACCCGTAACCGATACGTCTCGACCACGCGCATCTTTTAAGATGTAGATATTGGCTTTTGCGTAACGACTTTTACTATCAAACATTTCGTATTCCTATATCGGTAACATGTTAATGATTGACTCAACACTGTTCGCTAAATTAGCAGTCGCCAAAACTTCTTTTTGACCGCGGGTAAATTTGTAACAAGCAGTCGCTATGTCGACCGCCGCACCACTTGCAGGATCACCACTGACACGAACCAGATCGTTTAAATCCAACACGCGTAAACCAATGGTCGCTTTCGCCCGAGTGGGATATAAAATGGGAGAAAATTGTTGCTCTTCAATCGATAGACTGGTCACACGAACGGGAACAATTCTTCCGGGTCCCCAAAAAAATAAAACGATCGGCACCTGTTTTCTTTCAAGCTGTTCAGTGAGTCCCGTAAGACTTCCACCCACTTCCAATCCGCCCGCCGAAATAGACACCGAACCACTCACGGTTCCTAACAATCCACCCAGCAATGAATCGCCCGGCGGATACATCAACATTTCAATCGCAGCAATGCGATCAGCTACGCCACTGATAAATGCCACCGGATGAGTTTCCGGTTTTTCTAAGGCATCGCTCGCATCAAGCATTAAATCGAGCGAAAATGTTTCTTGCGGATCGTAGGGTTGCGACAATGCTAATTTTTGCTCATTGGTTAAATCAGCACGTTGTATCTGGCCTTCTTCATTTAAAGAAACTTCTCGCGTCGGTGGCTGCCAAGGCGTAAGTGTGCGACTCATGGTTTCCGGGTTATATTGAAAAATAATAATGTTCGGAATTGGAATCAGCATTGGCGCACCGAAATAAATCAATGCGCCTTTTAAAGTTGTTGGTGTGCGTGAGTAACCTGTCATTACTTTTCTCTATTTCGCGATTTCAATTTCCTATTCACTATTAAAATTATTCAGTGCTAGGGTACGGTCCAATTATTTGGAGACTGACTCATTACCGAGTCAAAATGCCCTCTTGCCGCAACAAATACGTTTCTCATCTCACCTTCGGAGATTCGATATTGGTGTGTTAAAACACCGTTAGCGTCACTTATACTTGTATCAGTAGCAACGCGAGCCAAACTGGTGTAATAGCGTAATTCATCGTTAACTAATCCATCTTCTAATTGGTCTAACATACGAGAACGCATCCATTTGTAGGTATGTCGCATAGCGAGGAAAATATTATTCTGAACTGACTCAGGAGTTTGAGGAGGAGTAGAAATTAGCGTTTCAAACTCATCTGCGGAATCGCCAAACATTTTTTCTCGAACACTTAGCCCCGCTAAGCTTTGAATTTGGTTTCTGAAATAATTATGTATTGCGGCTCCTTGAGTTACTCCACCACCCGACTCTTCATCAGCTTCGCCAATCACATGTAGATTTGCCTGTTGATGAGTAACTCGAGACAGTAATATTGAAGGCATATTCCCACCTCGACCACTACCTATCAGTTGATTTACCGCCAATTGAGTGTTCGAACTGTTTTGGAAACCTAAAATTGTGGTACCTGTTCGATTCAAGCCTAGATTGTCTAAAACGTCAGGATGCTTAAATGGTTTCTGAGTTTTGCTATTCGAAAAATACTCAAGTAGTAAATATTGAGGTAAATGATGCGACTCTCGGTCAGCACCATTTTGAGAACCATCGCCATGAAGTCCTAGACGTAGCCGAGTTCTTCCCATGCTGGCATCTAATGGATTAGGAGCCGTATCGTCGCTTGTATTTAAATAATAGGATTTTGGCGGTAATTTATTAATATCGAGTGAAACACCTCCCGAGCTAGATGCAACAACAAGAGCCGAAATGTCATTTTTAACTTTCCTTTTAAACCGATAGGATCCTGATTGAAACGCCTTTACAGTTGGCCCTAAGGTGCCCAAATAGGCTCTGGCATGCGCTCGATGTCGCCGCTTAGCTTGATCATCACTTACATCGGTTCCGAACGTATTTTCAATTGCCTTGTTCCATAGCTCAATACCCGAACCAGCAACAGGTATACCAGGCAAAAAAACATCGTCAACACGCATTGCCGTGATCGGGTCATCACGCTGTATTTCTCTTCGAGTGCCGACTGCACCAAGTAGATTCAACTCAATATTTACTTCGATAGCAGTATTCGCAAATATCCATGTTTTTAATCCACGAGCAAAACTTCGAGTATCTAAATATTTTTCAGGATCTGATTGAGAACTCGCGCCGCTTCCAGAATCATCTTCTCGTTGCGCATTTTTTGCTATCGAAACTATGGCTTGAGTAAAATCACCACCTCTAAACTTTCCTCGCAGTCGATCGCTGATATCTTGCCTAACTTCATAGAGATGTGAGGTCGTCGCTATATGTAAATCATTTACAGTACCTGCGATTTCTCTCAATTTTCTTGCAACGTTGTTGATTTGTCCTCTAACTTCAGGATCTAGAGCAATGGTCCTTGATTGCTCTAGGGCTGCTTCAGAATACTCCTGCATTGACTCATACGAAGTCATAAACCTGAAGAAGTCACTTAAAAACGCATCACCTAATGAAGGTTGTAATCCAGAGATTAGTCCAGCACCGGGGTCAACTGGCTTCGCAGCTATGTTCTGTTTCGAAGTTTGTTCTGCAATCCGATTTGCAGCATTTTCTCGTCTTTGATCAAAGTTAAAGCCGGTATTCTGTTTACCAAAAGTAGGAGAGCTACTGTACTTACGTCCCAAGGGTCTAGTACCGGTTTGTTGTAATACATGCGTGAGTTCATGCCGTAATACGTGTTGTCCTTTTTGAGATTGAACATTGAATTCACCTGGCATGAATATATGACTGCCCGATGTCAAACCCTCGGCTTGAAATTTATCAGTGACTCTTTTCCCTTCAACCCCGGTATGTAGTCTTACGTGGCTGAAATCATGTCCAAAAGAAGTTTCTACCGATTGACGAAGCCCAGGAGGTAAGACCGTGCCCGAACTGTTGGAAAAACTTCCGATTGAACGATTTCTAAAATGTTTGTTCAGCTGTGTTGGGCTACTAAACCCTTCCACTTCTGGCGCAACCAAATCTCCTTCAACTGGCTCGAAAGTCCCTAGTTGTGGTAAAGAAACGTTGATACCACCCACTTCATTTAGTGTAGAAATTACTTTAGTCAAAAATTCGGTACGAGCCGTATTAAATAGTGGATCAATGTGTTCGCGGCGTAATTCACGCCACAGATCATTTGGATCTGCAACTTCCCCAATCCAATCGCCTAGAGTTCGTAAAATGCGTCCCTTCATATCGCCAACTTCTAGAAGCATCATAAGAATTCTTATTGGCACTTCAGCCTTAGCTGGTAAACGTTCAACAACAACTTCTAAAACTATCTCCAGAATATCTTCCATGCTAAATATTTCGTCAGGTAGCTCTATCTGATTTACAGTGATTGCAATCTCACGAATTTTTTCAGGAATCGAATCAATTGCCTGATTTAATTCAGTAACCTCTTCAGCTACTGAAGTTATACTCGAAATCGATAAGGTTTCGAGCAATGGCAAATAGTTATCCATTTGGCGGAAAAGAAAGCCAAGCAGTGGACGAGATAAAATAAATAGCTGTAATCCTCGAACAGGTCCTTGCAGCTTCATTTGCAATCCACCGACAGACAGTGCGAAGCTACGACCCAAGTTAATGAGAGTTCGAGCCAACCTTCTTAATTTTGCTGACACCCCTCTTCTTCGGCTAGGAGTTCGACGTCGACGCCGATCTTCATCTGCATCTGCAGGAAATATACTTAAAAATGTTGATTCATTGAAAAGTAAGAAATTCCACAGCGTTGCAGGGGTTAAAGCTCGCTGAACCCTTTCTTCTATATTGGTAAATATTTCTTCTGGGTTGGAATAGAGCAACTCTTTAATATCATCGAGTTCGCCACTATTTATCATTTGGATAATCGACATTCCTATCCTTGCAATCATGACAGCTTGACCTGCACCAGGAATAAACTCGACGCCTTCCATTAAGACTTCATTAAAAGTCTCAATTATCTCTCCAAGATTTTGCAACGACCTGTTGATCGCTTCCATAGTAATCGCTAGCGATAACGTTTTTAGTAATTCGTCATCAGTAGCTTCAGTAATATCTTGCGCGATACCATTAATTGAAATCTGAAAAAGAACTCTTGGATCGGAAGGAGGTTCCTGATCTTCACGATAGGGACGAACCTGCTCGCCATCAATGATTAAAATACCCTGACTGTCACCTACTGGAGGGTGATATACAAAGTTATGAAAAACATCTAACAATCTATATTCAATACCGTCGATGGTAAAACGAGGTCCACCAATAGGACTCTCATCTTCACTAGGTTCACGTGTACTGATAGTAAACCCTTCACCTAATCCATAAAGTATTTCATTGCCATTTGCGACTGAACCACCAAAACCAAATTGCATTTGCAAATTCAAGGTAAATTCTTCGAATCTTTCCAACACGGTATCGAGATTGGACTTACGAGAACTCACCCAGGTAGAGTTATTTTTTTGAAAATCTGTGAGATAAAAATACAAACTAAAGGGATGTGCTTCAACAAACTCGACCGCACGATCGATTAAGTGTTTGTATCCTGCGTAAATATCAAATCGTTCATTATCTTCGAACTTCGAAAGAAGAAGATCGCTAATTTCTAAAAAAGCGACCGCCAGATGGCCTTCTTGGTCTTCTCGAGGTTGAGCGCGTGACACCACTTCAGATATATCACGTAAAACTTGATTCGGTATGCCATAGATGAGTCCGCCTCTTGGAGCATCACTGAAATGATCAAATCGATCATAAGCTGATAAGTTTGGGCGGACGTATTGCTCAATAAAGGCATGTCTTTCATAAATTGACGCTCGTCTTTGTGCCGAGATTGCCTCACTATGAGCTTCATCTAATGATTCTCTGACGCCTGTGCGAAAACTCTCCAGTTCTGTTGTTAAGACTGCGTTAAAAGCCTCATCTCTCTGATCTTCGCTTAATGAAGTCCACCAACTAAAGGCATCATTAAGTTGACCTAACCAAATTGACCATTCAGGCGGCTCTATCACTTCTGGTTGAGCTATCTCCGGCTCAGTGACATCGACCTGAATTGATACACCTTCATCAAAAGTAATTTCTTGCGAAGGAAGAGATGCCATATGAGCTTGATGACGATCAATAAGTTGTTGAAATACTGGATTGCTCTGTAATATTGCAACCACATCGCCCAAAGCAGGGAAGGTCCAAAAGAAAATGTTTTGTTTAGAGTTTACACGGACGGGGTAGTTAAGTGTTTGCAAAAACATTTGTGTCTTTGGATGATTTTCATAAAGAACATCTAGATGTCCTCTATCTTCGTCCCGTAAAGCTATATAAAAGTTATCATCTTTAATTACGTATTTTCTTGGACGGCCCGGATGATCATGAGCTCTTTTTTTAGCTTCCGTAATTAACGCACGTTCTTCACTCAGGTACCGATCGCTCACTAGCTGATCGAGATGATGAGTTAGCTGCTCAAAATATCTTGCTTGAAAAAAATTGGCTAGATCGGCGGGCCTTAATGGCGCCCATGCTCCTATTATTGTGCTGTTATTAAAGTCTTCTCGAATTTGACCTATGGAAACACTTTTATCTTCTTCCCAATCTCCAATCAATGCAATTTGACTTTCAACTTGTCCCTCTTGGGTAGCCGTGAGAATCTGCAAACCTAAATCACCTATGTCGCTCCATCCGACGGCATAACCGAAGTCATACATCCATCGAGCAACTCGAATTCGATGTGCAATACGTACGTCGTCTCTCCCTGACCCAGAGAATTCACCATCTTCATTTCGCTCTCGAACTTCAAGCTCAAATAAAATATCTTCAGAATGACTATAACTGGTAAGCGTTTGAATAAATTCGGATACCGTTAATAAAACCCAAAGACGCAAATACATAAGACGGCTTTGCTCATCATCTAGCTCCTGCCCCATTCCAGCTCTTCGAACGGTGCTGAACAATGGCGTTTCTACTTGATAATGCAAAACTCGTCGAATATGTTGTACCGCTTGTTCTCGAAAATAATGGTATCGATCTGCTTCCGGTAGTTGTCCATTGTTCAAAGCGAGCAAAGTACCCAGTTTTGCATTCAGAATATCGTGTAGCTCTGAAAACTCGGGACGGTCAGCAATAGATTCAACGAACTCTCTTGCATTCCCTAACTCCATGATATCAAGGCCCCTACTTCGATGTGATTCAATCCTAAGGGCACTATCAATTAATGCAGTTGCGTCTTCTGCAATTGCTTTCCAACTCGGCGAGAGAGCATTGAGCACAAACAAAGTTTCTGGAGTAAAATCCTCCAGGTCATCTGGATTGTTCGCTTGTGCAGCAAGAGCTTCGATTAATGATAAATCTTCCTGTGGTTCGGTAGACTCTCCGACAATGAATTGCTCTGCCCACTGCGCAAATCCATTTGCCACTAACCAGCGTTGCTGAAGATTCAAATAACTCTGTCGTGTGCCAGGAGCTGATAAACTTGCTAGCTCAGCGAGTCGATTGATTCTTAATCGATCAACTTTTTTTACGACCCAAACTGTTGCAAAAAATGCTTCATTATCGATTAAATCTGTTGGATTATTCTTGCGTTCAATAAACTGTGTAGCTGCTTCCTGAAATCTTGGTGTTCCTCCAAGATTTGGAATATCACGCGTAGGCCCTAACAAATAAGATCGGACCGTGTCGTACATTCGGTCTGGTCTCGCAGGTTCAAAAAACTCCGCATTATTCCAGAAGTGAGCAATGTGGGAGAAAGGTGTTGCTGTTGTCAGCTGATGATCTAAAAAAGCTTGATAAAATTCAGCTGAATAAAAATATGTTTTTACCTGAGGGTTTTGCAGAAGAATATTAATAGCGCCTTGCAACTGATTCATTTTTTTCAATGCATCAAAGAGTGCCGCGCTTATATATGGATCATTAACTGCCGCACCAAACGAAATACCCAAGATAGGATCGCTTTCCAAGCGCTGGGCAAAACCTCCTCGCGTTGACCAGTAGGTTTCCACATTATTATTTCTTACAGCTTCTCGGTGATTGAGAAGAAGTAAATTAACCTTACTCGCGGGATCATTTGGTGCATCGGCTGGGATACGGTCTTTGTGTTGTGATAAAAGTGTTTCAATATCTGGAACTGATTCTGTTGAAGTTAATGGTAAAGCAACACACTGCGCAATGCCTGTGCCATGAATATTTGTAACCGCAACCGGATATTGTCCTAGCTGAGATGCTTTTGCTGTTTGTTGTAAAGCGTGTGCTATTTCATGAGCTAATAGCTTTCTGCCGTCAATTTGGTTTGGTCGATATTCGTTCTCAGAAAAATATATGTGTGACCCTGCTGCAAACGCTCTTGCATTAAGCTCATGTGTTAGTCGGTGCGCACTCGCATCATTATGAATCTGCAGCTGACTAAGGTCTGCAGAGAAAGAAGTTTCCATATCTTGTTGAATAGACCAGGGCAATCTCTCCGCTCTGGAGGATATATTAAAGTTGGTTGCTGCTTCGACTGAGGATAGATTTCTATAAATGCCCGTTTCACCAGAAAGATATGCGTCGGCAGCCTGATCAGCCTGTTTCTCTAACCGCTTTATCTTTAGCGAGTTTCGAGCAATTTGACTCTGAGCTTTATGCCGAGAAATTACGTTATTTTTTGCTTTATGAGAATTCAAATTGAACTCTCCTGTAAAATACTACACAACTCGCGTTCAGATAGACCTCGGCCATCTTTTGCTAATTCTCTGCACAGCATCCTGCCAAGCAAAAGAAGGCTTATATTTTCACCACTTCTTTTTACGTACAATAAACTAGCGAACGTTGCGTTTTTAATTTGAGATCCAGTCGCTTCTATATTAGCGAGCGTCGCTAAAGAACCATTTGGTTCAATATCGATATTTTCTCCAAAGATGGAATTTATACATCTTTCCCAAATTACTGAACGAGCCAATTTATTTGGTTTTTTAAATTCAATAGCGTGTCGAATTCGTCGGATGAAGGCCGGGTCAATATTTCCTTTTAAATTGCTTGCCATTAATACTATGCCATCGAAATTTTCCAGGGCTACCATAAGGTGTCCACTATCCATATTCATGTATCTATCATTAGCATCCTTCACCTCATCAATTCGTCGTCCAAATAGCGCATCTGCTTCATCAAAGAAAACAACTGATTGGCGGCTTACCTTCGCACTAAGTACGGTTTGAATGTTTTCAATCGTCTCTCCTACCCATTTACTAACCAAAGTAGATAGATCTATACGTAGTAAATCTAAACCCAATTCATTAGCAACAACTTGCGCTGCCATAGTTTTACCAGCCCCTGGAGGTCCGGAAAACAAAGCTACCAGTCCACGCCCTTGCGGAAACAATCGAGAAATATTTTTATCTTCCCACAATTCATTACGTGTTTTCGCCTCAAATATAATATCAGATAATCGTTCCTTAACATCATCTTCGACAACCAAATCATCCCATTTAAATTTGCTATGAATCCTTTGTGCAAGTTCGCTAAGTTCGTGATTTGTTTGTTCTCTGAGAATACGATTAATGTCTTGGATATTTTTGGGCTGTTTACTTGCAATGTGATCGATTTCTGTTGCCGACAAATGCGCTCTCGAGAAAATATTATGTTGATCTTTTTTACTCCACGATTGGCATGCTGGTAATACCTTAAGCCAAATCGCTTGCCGATCCAGTTGAGTCAATGGATCAAGTTCAAGATAGATTTTTTTAATCGTTCTATTTTCGAACTGCTGATTGATTAAACCGGAATTTTCCACCATCATTATTTGAAGAGGAAAAGAGTTAATGGGTGAAATCGATAGTTCGGAATCTATACATTCCGAGTAAAAAGGTATACAACGATTTAAGTATGCGTATCTCTGAGCACGCAGAAAGAACTTCGATTTATTAATATCTGTATTTCTCTTAATATCATAACCTATAATTGGCAGACCAATTTTTTCTGCAATATGCGCAGCTACATTTTTCGCCAATACTCTATCACTGGTAATTAAATTGAGCTTGCATTCACTTCCTGTGCTGATCGTTTGTTTAATTTCCTCCGCTACTTTATCAAACGAATAGACGTTTAGATGGAATATACGATCAATTGGTTGTATACAATTTATCAACCACGGATCAAGATATACCTTTTCTTCTAGCCAGTTGACGATAAGCGTATCGAGATGGAGATTCAAACTGGAATCAGATAGCAGCTGTTCTTTCACTATTTCCCATGCAACAAGGGGCGATTCAATACCTAGTTGATAAATAGGAGGACGCTTTAGAACGCGAGCGATAGCTAACGCACTGAGACTTGAACAACCACTAACATCAATAATATGTCGACGAATCTCTGGTGAATAGAGACAAATCCATAATGTTCCTATGATTTCTTTTTCAAAGTTATTAAGCGAAAAAATATTAGCGAACGCATTTAAGCGAATGCATTCAGGACTAATAGAAAAGATTTCAGTAGAGCCTTCTAAGTAGTCTATTAATTGTTGCTGTAATACCTCTCGCTCATTAGTGCATTCAACGGATTGATATCCTTCGTTCAAGTCAGCCTTACTGTTCATGGTGCCACCACCCAAATTGGTGCCGACTCGACACCTCGAATCACGAGTCGCACAGGTAGATCACTACCTGAAACAACACCTGCTGGCAGTCTAAAGATTACTTTGTCGGTGTCGGCGGGAGGTGCGGCCGGCGTCACGAACTCACCTTGTGGAGGTGGACTGCTGTTGGTTCGTACCAATCGATCCGATCCGACAAATAACATGATTTCTTCGTTGCCTATTAGATGCGGTTCAAAACCCTGTACCTGTATTTCAAACTCGGGACCGATAAAATTGATCGCAAGGATTCTCGGTGCTATAGCAAACGCCATTTGATTCGATAATTTTGGAAATTCTCGATAGCGGCCGTCGGGTAATCGTCGTCGGTCGACCGTTTGCACTATTGCGCCATAAACACCAGGTAGTATCACCTGTGCACCAACACTGCTTTGAATGATTGCAGTTAACCGGCTGCCATTCGTATCGACTGACCAAGGCGCATCGACTGTAATCGGTTCAACGAAATCTCGATGGTTTAACAGCAGTTGTGTAGCTGAATCACCAATCAAGTCACTCCCTAACACTTCAATTGTGTCACCCACTGCAACTTGCGCTGGCGAAAATTCGACACTACGAGCATCGGCTTCACCAGGAATGGTAAAGGAAATGGAATTTTTGGTAGCGTTGATTCGCGGTGAATTTCTTACAAAGGTATGCACGCCAACGGATAACACTCTGCCCGATGAAGCCTGCCTCTGTTCCGGCTCTAGCAATACAGCATCCACTTCATAATAGGCAGATAGACGTGCCGATAAAGTTCCCGCCTGCCAATATTCTGAAGCATCATCCGCAGGCGTTGGTCGTAACGTTAATCGTAATCGATTATCGCGCCCACGCATCGCAAGCGGCATCGCAATAACCGGACCACCGGTTGAATTAATGGTTGTGGTATCGGTGATATAAGGAATTTCATGAAAGGTTTTTAATGCTAAACCGAGCGTAAGTTGATCAGCGTAGGCTCGGTCTTGTAAATCAGCAATGTTACTGCGAGGCGTCATAATGTAGTACAGGGTTAATCCCATCGATTTATAACGAAGTGGAAAGTCCTCGCTCGTTTGCCAATCTTGCGCTTTGGTATGAGCGGTTTCTTTTACGTGATACAAATAAAAACTGACCGCATGATTACCGCTTACTGAATCGGGAGGCGCTGCAGAGACAACCACCGGCGTGGCCATTGGCCAGTCAGAAAAAGTCGGTAACCGTGATTCCAGAATGGTCACGAATGTTTGTGTTACCTGGCTTAAATCTAGCAGCGCCATAAGCCCCTCACAATTGCCCTATTCCAATACCCGGCGAACCAGAAACGAAATCAGCACTGTCGTATCGCTCACTTTTCGCAGCATTAACAATCACGTACTCAGTTCGTCTTTCAATATATTTTTGCTGAGTCGATTGCTCAGTTTGCGTTTTGGTCTGTGATTTAACAGAATCGTTTTCTTTACGCTGTTTATTCTCTTTTTTCTTTTTGTGGTCTAATAAATTATCACTCCGAGGTGTCGGCATAATTTGGGTGGGAGTTTTAACTGGATTTTCAGTTTTTCCGGTAAATACAGATTCACTTTTGTTCTCAGGCAATAGATGAGTCACGACCGGTTTTGACTGTTTGCTGTTTAAGTTTTTGGTTAATGACTTTGATCGTTTATTTCCACTCTCTTTATAATCCGGCTTATCTGCATTCGATTGGATATAGGGTTCCATAATGTGATCAAGAATCGAGTATGGCGACTCTTCATTCAATATTTTTGGAGAGTCCGATTCTCGGATGACCTTAGAGTCCTCCGGAACTAATTCGGTAGGTATTTTTTCGCTATTTCTGGATATGATTTTTTCTTCAAACGATTGCTTTATTGCGGTACTTTCAACTTGTAATGGCGAAACCGAATACTCAGAGGTATTAACATTGTTTTTTGTTTCAACCGTTTGTTCTATGTCTTTGCGATTCGCCAAATGAGTGGGCGATGTTTCTGGCCACACAGCTTCAACGAAGGTAGATCCTGAAAATGGGTCAAAGAGTTTGTTTCGTTTGGCACAGCATTCCGCATTCGCACGACGCATCAACCGTTGAAAATAGTTCATTTCACTACCTCACATTGCATCGAGAATTAGATTAGCCATCGTTTGGCGGACCGAACGAGGCAAGCTTTGAATTTCCGAAAGTGACCAACCGTAGGTTGAGGCAATGAGGTGTATTTCGGATAGCGTACTGGTTTTTTCATTAATAAGCTTTTGTAAAAAATACGACTGAATATCAAAGTGAGCAAAATACTCTTGATCACATTCGGGACAACTTGCGGATAGTTCCAAATCAAGAATGGGCGCGGCAGACTCCAGCCAATCATTTATCTTTTCCGATGAATTGCCATCATTAGCTTGTTGACTTAGATTCGAAAGTACCGATTTGTCATTCGAGCGAAACAGCTTCTTTTCTTGTTGATAGGTCGGGAGCTTTAGTACTTCTCTTTTTAATTCAGAGTTTGTTTCGGTTGATAGGTCAACTTCTGCGTTCCCTGTAACTCGCCAATTAGTTCGCGTCGCAAAAACATTTTCCGTAAGTTCAGACAGTTGGAACGAAAGATCAAATGGTTCGTCGCAGAGTTCACAATGTAAACTCGAAAGTATCCGATCGTTCCAGTAGTGCTGATACAGTTGAGATAATATCCAGTCACGATCGGATACGCTTAAATCCGAGATGTCGAACGAATCTGAAAGTTGCGACCTATCAATCAACCGGTCCAATAAGTTAACCGCGGAGCGAGTGTTTATTCCATCTACACTTAACTCGTCTGCAGCCGTTAACTCTGACAAATAAATCGGAATTCGACTGTTTTCGTCAGGTGTTCGATAGTGAAACAGATCCAATGGGTTCGCCATAAGCGTTACTCAGTAGTCAGCACGTCGCTCTAGGTTTCCGTTGGCTCAGCAACATCGAGGTCACGTTCCCAACCCTCGTTTTGCAACACCATCATTTCGATCGCGATTACATTTCCATTTGCATCGAGTTCTGGCATCGATTGATACTCCGACACCCAGCAGCGATACACTTTATAGGCTTTCGCAACTTTTCCTTGTTCATTAAGTAATTCAATGATCAAATCTTTGCGAAAGTTTTTAAGCGAAATGGCAGCATCACCGTCGGTGTGATTGACCATGTTGGCCCAATTTTCGAATTCTGGATCGTGGGTGAGGCCACGCTCTAGAGTGATTGCTTCCGTTTTACTGGTGCCAGGACTGCGACGTGGCATACTCGGGTCGCCACCCTCGCGATGTTCAACCACTTCAGTGGTGCGTTTCAGTGCTGAAATTTTCGAAACTCCAGCAACGTAATTGCCATCCCATTTGATCCGAAACTTCATATTTTTGTACGGGTCAAACCGATGGGTATTCACGGTAAATTGAGCCATGTAAGTTCTCCCTGTTTAAACCTGAACTTGACCGGCGAGTTGTTGTAAATGCAGTACCACAAACTCAGCGGGTTTAAGCGGCGCAAAGCCGACATGAATATTCACAATGCCCAAATTGCGATCGTTTTGTGTCGTAGTGTTCGCATCGCATTGCACCGAGTAAGCTTCTTTCGGTGTTGCACCTTGGAAGGCACCTTGTCTGAAGAGATTGTGCATAAAGGCTCCGACGTTTAATCGAATTTGCGACCACAATGGCTCGTCATTGGGTTCAAACACTGCCCACTTCAATCCGCGGTACAACGACTCCTCGATGTAAAGTGCAGTGCGCACAATCGGAATGTATTTCCACTCAGAACCGAATCCATCGTCGCCATCCATTGTGCGTCCACCCCAACTCACTATCCCGTTGGGGAACAATCGAATGTTGTTCACTGCTTTTGGATTCATCACACCATTTTGCGCGTCGGAATGTTTGTATTGCACGCCCACCACACCACGCAAATCCGCTTCAATACCAGCAGGTGCTTTCCACACACCTCGCGAGCCGTCAATGCGAGCAATCAGTCCGGCGATCGCTCCAGCAGGGCCAACGTTTACTTCTTTTTTGTTATCGATCATGGTGACGTTGGGATAAAACACCGCGGCGCGATTTTTCACTAATCCTATTCTTAAAGAATTCACTCCAATTGCCGCATCGATGGTTTGTTGTGGATCAGTCCAATTGTCGGGTGGATCCATTAATAGAAATGCGCGTTTCTTGTGACAGAAAACCGAAGCTGGTCCCCACAGCGCTCGTGTTTCTGCGTCGCTGTTATCGTGATCTCGGGGAAGAATAAGAAGGTTAAATAAATCTACCTGGCTATCGATAATGCGATAGGCATTTTCGTAATCGACCGGTAAAGGTTTAGTGCCATCGTTGCCGGGTAGTCCAGGAATTTGAAACTGATTGAGTCCCGATGCACCTAGTGCGTAGTAACGAGTGTTATCGATCACGGTTGAAGATATGTCTGGGCCGGCGGCACCACCTAATTCTGTTGCAACCACCACCACTTTGTTGTCGCCACCCGATGTCGGGTTAATTGCCAGTCGGCTGCCAATCACTTTCGCCTGATAAGCAAACGCGGGATTGACCAGTGCTTGATTATTAATTGCCGCAGCGATGATCGACAATTTTTCTCGAATACCACCTCGACCATCGTTTTGATCGGTCGCCTTGGCATCTTGGTACATGCGAGGTTCAACAATGCCACCCGGTGAGGTATTGATGTTGTAGGCGCCACTCGCAACGTTAATTACCGTGCCATCCACCACAACAGAGTCAAACGCTGCTTGCGACATGCTGCCAAAGGTAACCAGATCATCTAGTGAAGTCACATTACCGCTCGGTGCGGGACGAGCACCGGCAAATCGGCCAACCTCGATTCCACCTTGGCCTGTTCCCAACATCAAGGTAACCGCTAAATCGTTGGACAATGCGGGTTCTATGATTACGTTTCCACCAGCGGACGAAATCCGTAAAAAACTGGTGAATTCGTTATCTTGTCCTGCAGGGCCTGCAGGTCCAACAGGATCAGCAGGATAGGTGTAAGGTCCGCCACCTACGGCTGGAATTTCGACGGTAACGCTGGCTCCGGTTCCGGATAATACGTCGTTGTTGATAATGTCTTGAATACGCTGCGCTAAATTAGCCACCGCATTGGCATCGGTATCTACCGGCACAGGATGCGTCGCATCAGCAAAATCAATGCTCGATAAATCCACTTCACGCGGAGCAATTCCATCGACACTGATCATAAATCGATTAGTGGTAACGGCAGAGCCCAATAAGCTCATCCACTGAGTGCGGTATACGGTATCGGTTGCAGCGGATACTGCAAAACCAGATTGCGAGTAACCGTTTGCTGAACCAACCGCTAAATCGGTTACCGTTACCAACGCTGAATCGCGATTAATGACATCAACTGCGTAGCGTGAATTGTTGGGGTCCATCGATAAATTAATATGGGTTTCACCCAAGGTTTGTTGCAGTACACCTGATGCGTTTTGTTCCCAGCGAAACAAACTTAGGTTAAAGGTAATTTCAGGTTGCGAGGTGTCGTAATCAACAAATGCTCGAATACTATCGCCAAACAATCCTTGCGACTTTGCTTCAAGATGTAACGTTGCCGCGTTACTTTCGTTTTGCAGATCAACCGATGACGAACGAGCGACGGTCATATCGGCTATCCGCATTACGTAACAACGATTACCACCATTGGCAAAAAACAGTTTTACTGATCGCGCTAAGTCGCTATCGGAAAATTCTGCAGTAAAGGTGCGTTCGAAGTCTTCAAAACTCAAACATAAAACCGGTTTATTTAACTCACCTTTTTTTGCTCTGCCAATAAACATAGCAATTGAAGTACTCACACCGGCAATAGTTCGGACACCACTAGGAACTTCTTTTATATACACGCCCGGATAAGATAGATTAGACATAAATGACTAGCTCCTCACGCTCCATGAAAGTATTCGACAAAACCCACTAGGCTCCATCGCGAATCAGTTGAATTAAGGAATCTGGTGATAGTTCGCTCACTGGCAGAGCCTTCAATTCCAACTTAAAAATATCTCCTGACCTTACATTTTCAGCCAGATTAACGATGATCATTTCCGGATTTGAGAAAAGCAGTTTGCGAACAATAGCCAGAGTCGTATCGCTGGATTCGTAATGAGTAATCATTGCATCGCAATTCAAATTTGTTTCGTCGTCAGATTTACCGAGGTCGAGACGTGGAAGCGTTGATACAATTTCCATGTCAGGTTGTTGCTCAACAATCGAGACAACCAGTTGATTCAGTAATTGCGGCAGTCCCATAGTTATGACGCGATAACTTTTCAAATCCTTTCCCGAAAAGATCATTCAGACGATCAAGCTAAAGTGATCCAATGAAGATTGAAATGAACAAAACTATCGAAAAAGGAACTAGATAAAATTTGGGTCAAAAGGACTGGTACGATCTAGATCTAAAGATTCATTTTTGACAGGTTAAAAAAAACCACATCATGAGATGTGGTTTTTCGTTGGAAGCAAGTAGTTATTATGCTTTCATCATCGCAATCGCAGTATCCAGCATGCGGCAGGAGAAGCCCCACTCGTTGTCATACCAGGACACAACTTTAACCAGGTTGCCACCAATCACTCGTGTTTGAGTCGAATCGAAAATGCTCGACGCCGAGTGATGATTGAAGTCGGTCGAAACCAATGGCTCATCGTTATAAGCTAAAACATGTTCATCGGCAGCCTGTTTCATGATTTCATTTACTTCTTCAACGGTGGTGTTTCGGCTGGCAGTAAACGTCAGGTCAACTACAGACACATTTACCGTAGGCACACGCATTGCGAAGCCATCCAATTTACCGTTTAACTCAGGCAAAACCAGACCAACCGCTTTGGCCGCGCCGGTTTTAGTTGGGATCACAGACATGGCTGCGGCACGCGCACGGCGCAAATCTTTGTGTTGATTGTCGATGATGCGCTGATCGTTGGTGTATGCATGAATGGTGTTCACCAGACCACTCTCAATGCCCAACTTCTCGTGCAATGCTTTGGCCACTGGTGCCAAACAGTTAGTGGTACAGGATGCATTGGAAACCACTTTGTGATCGGAAGTCAGGATGTCATCGTTCACGCCATAAACAATCGTAGCATCAACATCAGCAGCACCTGGTGCCGAAATCAGAACCTTCTTAGCACCGCCAACAAAGTGCTTGGAAGCACCGGCTTTATCATTGAACACCCCGGTACACTCGAGAACAACGTCTACACCGTAATCGCTCCATTTAAGGTTTTCTGGATTACGGTCCGCTAACATAGCGATAGGATCGCCGTTAACGTACATGTGCGTTTCGTCACCGGTTACATCGGCTTCAAATCGTCCGTGAGTGGTATCGTACTTGGTCAAATGAACATTAGTTTCAATCGGGTGAGATGAGTTGATGGCAACTACCTTGATCTCGTCCTGACGATTGAGTTCATAGATGGCGCGTAACACCATACGACCAATACGACCGTAGCCGTTAATGGCAACTTTAACTGTCATTGCATACCTCGCTGTTATGACTGGTACTTTAAAAAAGTAAACCGAATCGGCCACACCGACTCGGAGTCTTGTACTTATGAAGCGCTAGCGCCGAATTCTAATGACCCGGTCGTTGGTTGCTTCGGTGTTGTGTTTTTATGATTATTCAGTATTGAGTCAGCCCGCATGAACCGACTCAACAAATCTTTCAACGTTACTTCTCTTCGAGCATCGCTTTGGCCATAGCCACCAGATTTTCGGTAGTAAATCCAAACTCCTGGAACAACGCACTGGCCGGGGCCGATTCGCCAAAAGTGGTCATACCCAAAACTTTGCCATTGAGGCCAACATATTTATACCAGTAGTCGGCATGACCCGCTTCTACCGCAATGCGCGTGGTGATACCTGAAGGCAATACACTTTCTTTATATTGCGTAGATTGTTGCTCGAATATATCAGTGGATGGCATGGATACTACGCGCACCTGTAATCCGTCTTTCTCCAGTTCAGTGGCGGCTTTTAATGCCAGCTCAACTTCCGAACCCGTAGCGATGAAAATCATTTCCGGTGTGCCAGTGCAGTCTCGAATCACGTAACCACCTTTGGCGATGTTTTCAAGCTGCTCTTCCGAGCGACCCAGTCCGGGTAAACCTTGACGTGACAAAGCCAGCGCTGTAGGTCCATCTTCTCGCTCCAACGCGGCTTTCCAGGCCACTGCAGTTTCAGTCGCATCGCAAGGACGCCATACCGACATATTGGGGGTAGTGCGTAAGCTGGTCAGTTGCTCGATCGGCTGATGGGTAGGACCATCTTCACCCAACCCGATGGAATCGTGAGTGAACACATAAATTGTACGTTGCTTCATCAATGCAGCCATACGACAGGCGTTACGGGCGTATTCCATAAAGATCAGGAAGGTGCCGCCATAAGGTATAAAGCCGCCATGCAACGCAATACCATTCATGATCGCGGCCATTCCAAATTCGCGCACTCCATAATAGAGATAGTTACCGGAGGCATCTTCGGCATCAATACCCTTAGAACCGCTCCACAGAGTCAGGTTGGAACCGGCCAGATCCGCAGAGCCACCCAACAGCTCAGGCAGTGCAGGAGCAAACGCTTCAATCGCGTTTTGCGACGCTTTTCGAGTTGCGATCTTGGCTGCGTCAGCCTGAGTGCTACGGATAAACTCCATCGCTTTTTGCTGGAAATCTGCAGGTAGTGAACCATTTAAGCGACGCTCCAGTTCTGCGGCCAGTTCTGGATGCTCATCACGGTAAGCAATAAACAGATTGTTCCAAGCTTCTTCTAACTCGGCTCCACTACTGCGTGCATCCCATCCAGCATAAATCTCATCAGGGATCTCAAAGGGTCCGTGGTGCCAGTTGAGGTTTTTACGAGCACCGGCAATTTCTTCGGCACCTAAAGGGGCACCATGGCATTCTTCTTTACCTGCTTTGGTCGGAGCGCCAAAACCAATGGTCGTTTTGCAACAGATTAAAGTTGGCTTACGCGTTTCGGCACGCGCCTGTTCAATCGCTGCTTTGATCGCATCTGGATCATGACCGTCCACCGCCGAGATCACTTGCCAGCCATAGGACTGGAAGCGTTTAGGTGTATCGTCGGAGAACCAGCCGTCCACCTCACCATCAATGGAAATGCCATTGTCGTCATAGAAGGCGATCAGTTTGCCTAATCCTAATGTGCCAGCCAGAGAACAAACTTCGTGCGAAATACCTTCCATTAAGCAGCCATCGCCCAAGAAGGTATAGGTGAAATGATCAATCATCTCAAAATTGGGACGATTGAATTGTGCGGCCAGCACTTTTTCAGCAATTGCCATACCCACTGCATTAGCAATACCCTGCCCCAATGGACCGGTGGTGGTTTCAACGCCAGGTGTATAGCCATATTCGGGATGGCCGGGGGTCTTGGAATGTAATTGACGGAAATTCTTTAAGTCTTCAACCGTTAACGCGTAACCGGTTAAATGTAGCAGAGAGTAAATCAGCATGGAGCCGTGACCGTTGGACAAAATGAAGCGGTCGCGGTTAACCCATTGTGGGTTTTTCGGGCTGTGTTTTAGATAATCGTTCCACAGGACTTCGGCAATATCGGCCATGCCTAAGGGAGCGCCGGGGTGACCTGAGTTAGCCTGTTGCACGGCATCCATACTCAAAGCACGGATAGCATTAGCTAATTCGAAACGGGTTGGCATAGAACTCTCCTGAGTTGAGGGCATAATGGGCTCGTAGTGGCTACTTCAAAACTCAGATGCCATAGCACGGCCCCAGAAATGGCGCGTATTTTCTCAAAACGGGGGGGCAAAAATCAAACCGTTTCGAGTATTTTTTGCGCACAGTTGTGGATTTTTATACTTAAATCGTGTTGTTAAAAAAACAACCGTTCTAAGCGACGTGGTTGAAACCAGCGCCAGCGCAGGGACCAGCCCGATTTCAAAAGCGATGCTTATTGGTTCGCCGGGTAGTCAAACCAGCCCAATAACCGTTGCATCAACTGGTCCATTCCGGTGCGTTTCAGTGCAGAAAAGTTCTGAACGGTGCTTTCCGGGTGGATTTCTGCAAGACGCTTTTTGACTTTCAACAGGGTATTTTTGGCAGCACCCTGCTTTAATTTATCCGCTTTACTGAGTAATACATGAGTCGATAATCCAACTTCAGCTGCCCAGCACAACATTTGCTCATCCACTTCTTTTAATGGATGACGAATATCCATCAGAACGACCAGACCTTTTAAGCATTCTCGACGCTGCAAATATTGGCTCAAGGTAGCCTGCCAACGCTCTTTAACCTCAAGCGAAACCTTGGCAAATCCGTACCCCGGCAAATCCACCAGTCGCCGCTCATCATCTAACGTAAACAGATTAATCAACTGGGTTCGCCCCGGTGTCTTACTGGTGCGCGCCAAACTTTTCTGTTCGCACAGCACGTTTAGAGCGCTGGACTTTCCAGCATTGGAGCGACCGGCAAAGGCCACTTCAATTCCGGCGTCGGGTGGCAACTGAATCAGCTCGGCAGCCCCCATATGATAGCGCGCCTGGCGAAACGGGTTAATTTTGTCAGATGATTGCTTCGATTGACTTGCCATGAATTCGCTCAGATCCAATGTGGCTTTTTATAGGCAATTTCCCTATAATTCAGCCACTTTCGTAAAATTGGCGCAAGTGTAGCATGGCGCCCAATGCTCTTCACGAAAAACTAAAACTTGGTGAGATTGAGAAAATACACAAAAACCTCTCAACGCAATCCACTAACGAAAGGATCAACAATGAAAAAATTCGCTGTATTATCGGTTTTATTGGGGTTGGCATCGGTATCCTATGCGGCCGGTGATGTAACAAAAGGTCAAACGGCTGCTGCAGCCTGTGCGGCCTGTCACGGTGCAGATGGTAATGCCACTACTTTGGCTGAATACCCAAAGCTGGCCGGTCAGCGGGCCAACTACCTCGCCAAGCAGTTACACGATTTTAAATCGGGCGTTCGCAAAGATCCGGTAATGGCGGCTCAGGCGGCTTCTTTAACCGATGAGAGCATTCTTGATATTGCAGCTTTCTACGCCAGTCTAGACGTTCAATATTCAGCGGTTCCTGCCAAATACATTGAGCAGGGTGAAAGCTTATATCGTGCAGGTGATGCGGCAAGCGGTATTGCAGCTTGTATCGCATGTCACGGTCCACAAGGTAATGGCCTTGAGTCTGCTGGTTTTGCTGCGCTGGGTGGACAAAACCCTCAGTACACCATAAAACAGCTAAAAGCGTTTCGCGATGGGACACGCGACAATGACGCTAACCGTATGATGCGAGACATTGCTGCCAAGTTGAGCGATGAGCAAATTGAAGCACTTGCTTACTACTTGGTAGGTCTGCACTAGTTCACTGCAAACGACTTTAAAAAGCCGTTCCTGATGAACGGCTTTTTTTATGCCTACCAAAATCAATCGTACTTTGATTGGTGAAGTGCTTGAATCACAGACTATCTGATTTATGATTCAGTCTCCGAAGCAGAAGCTAGTGAAAGATGAAACCCGATTGCTTTCGGCTTGTCTGAGCAAGCAACGAGAAAATCAATAAGCCAGGCTTTATGCCTTAACAACTGGATCAAAACCCTATGTTACACCGCCAAATGATACGAATCCTCTTAACAGCCTGTTTATTATGCTCCGCACCTTTGTGGTCTGGAGAAACCAGTAACACAGGCTTTCTGGAAAAAACAGACTACACACGTATCAGCGCACCAGCAGTAGATATGCCCGATATTGTTTTGGTCTTTCGCTACGGCTCCGAGTCGAGTTATCGCTTGTACCGCATCCTGTCAGAACGCAATTTTGCAGTAACTCTCTGGCCCGCAGTTTTTAGAGAATCCTGGCGTCCCGAAGCCAAGTTAGCGCTCATGGCCAATCAGCTACAGGCCTCTACCAAGCAGCAACTGGCTTTATTTGAAAGCTTACATCAGGAACCTGCGGACTGGTCACAACTGACGGCTTATCGACAATTATTAAGTAAAGTTGAGTTTAAGGCGGAGTCCGTTGAGCCGGTTTTATTTGATTCGGAGCTACCTAAACGCCTGAAACACACCCAAATGCGCATTAAAGAGTTCTCAATTTCGACCGTGCCGACTATTATTTTTAAAGGGCAATACACAATAAACGCCGATCAGGCCAAAACACCCGCGCGTCTGATAGACATCATTCAACACTTGGAGCAGCTGACGCAATGACCTCTGCAGATACTCAGCCATTCATTGACAGTAGCCAGCATCGGCTACGTATGCTGAGTTTCAATATTCAGGTAGGCATTGATACCGCACGTTATTCCGATTACATAAAAAAAAGCTGGCGTCATGTGCTTCCTCATGCTGGGCGCCACTTAAATCTGAAGAAGATTGCCGAACTGATAAAAAACTACGACGTAGTTGCCCTGCAAGAAGTCGATGCCGGAAGTCTGCGCAGTAACTACATCAATCAGGTGGAATACATTGCAGAGCGTGCCGGGTTTCCCCATTGGCATGTACAGCGCAATCGAAACCTCGCCACCATTGCTGCTCATGCGAATGGTCTGCTGTCGAAAATTCCTGCCGAAATGGTCATTGATCATAGTTTGCCGGGCATTATTCCTGGTCGTGGCGCTTTGGAAGTGAGCTTCGGCGCAGGCGCCCAGTCTTTGGTGGTGATGGTCGCTCACCTCGCACTCGGTAAAAAAGCACAACGCCGACAGATCAGTTATATCGCGGAAAGCCTCGCTGGCCATGATTTCTTTGTAATTATGGGTGACTTTAACTGCGAGCCTGACTATTTGACTGAAGAACTCGACAAGGCGGGCATCAGCACGCGGATTGCCGATAATTGTGAACCCACTTACCCAAGCTGGAATCCCAAAAAATCACTCGATCACATTGTGGTAAGTAAAAATTTAAAAGTTGAAAAAGTCGCAGTGCTTCCTGATGTTATTTCCGATCACTTACCCGTCGCCATGGAAATCATCTTACCGGTCGAACTAGCGCAAACGATTAAAGCAAGGAGTCCTGTGTCTGCAACACATACGCACAGCTTATAGAAAACTATGTCAAATACTGAAGATAATAATAATAACGAAGCCGAACAATTACGCCGCTATCTGATGCTGGTCAGCTACAGTGGGATGGGGATCGATAAGCGGCTCGATAAGCTATTACATCAACTACGTAACGATATTAAGCAGCAGGCTTCGCTAAACGAAGTTAAGTCATCGGTTGATGATATTACTCAGTGCCTGCGAGAAATAGAAGAGTCGGTGGAAACGGCGGCAAAACAAGAAGTCGATCCAAAGGCTCTGCTCGTTTTACTTGTTGAAGAATTACTGGCCACTAACGTTAAACGAAAAGTTAAACAGCAATTAAAGCAGCTTAAAAAATCGTTACCTAAGCAATCGGCAGAGCAAGCCGTCGAAAATGTTAAACAGATAATTAAAGATATTATTCAGTCAGCTAACCAAAAAAAGTTCAACTGGAATCCTTTTAGTCGGAACAAAGATCAGGATGATGCAAAGGATAAACAAACAACGCAAGTCGTTAATGCCACTGACATTCCCGACTCCTTGAGAGACGCGCTCAACAACTTTGTTGAGCAATTGGGAACTATTGATATTTATCGTAAAGCAACCGGAGCCATTAAAACTCAGCTTTTAGTCTTGCAATCTTACGATCAACTATCCCCACTGATTGAGCAAATTGCCACGGTACTTCTTGAAGCAGCAGGACAAGAACACGTTCAATTTGAAAACTTTCTGCAAAAGTTGAATAAGCGATTGTTGCATGTTGCTTCGTATTTAAATAAAGCTGCCGTTGGCCATGACGGTATGATCACAGACACAAACCAACTTAACAATGAATTAAAACAGACTATTGAAGAGTTGAAACAAGAAATCAGTGACACACCCGGACTTGGTGGTTTAAAAGATCGCTTGCTTGCCAGCTTTGAACACATTTTTTCCAGTGTGAATCGTTTTAAAGAGTCGCAGGTCAATCGTGTTCAGGCATCAATGGCCGAATTACAAATTATAAAGGAACAATTACAGGTAACCGAAGAAGAAGCGGAGCGCTTAAAAGCAAACTTACAGGAGCAAAGATTTCGCGCCTATAACGATCCCTTAACACAACTTCCCAATCGGTATGCTTACAACGAGCGGCTATCTCAAGAATACACTCGCTGGCGACGCTATCGCAGTCCATTAAGTCTTGCGGTTTGTGATATCGATCACTTTAAAAAAGTTAATGACGAAAAGGGACACTCAGCAGGCGATAGAGTATTACAGCACGTCGCTGAAGTCCTGCAGCATGGTATTCGGGAGTCTGACTTTATAGCCCGTTACGGTGGCGAAGAATTTATTATTTTAATGCCCGAGACTACACTTACTGATGCGACCAAAGCCATCAATAAACTAAGGATCAGCATCGCCAAAGAAAATGTTCCGCTTAATGTCAATGACAAACTACAGGTCACCCTATCGTTTGGTGTAGCAGAATTTGAGGGAACAGATACTGCCAATGATGTTTTTGACAAAGCCGATAAGGCGCTATACCGGGCCAAACAGAAAGGCCGTAATCAGGTTTGTTGCGAGCGTTCCAGTGCCCATCTTATCGACAATTAAGCAGAGGCCAGCTCTTTATTACTTGAGTTGACTACTTCCTTTTAGCGCACCAAGCGTATAGGAGTGAAACTCTCGTCGATAAAGCACTGCTACAACCCAGGTGGCAGCGATCATAAACAGCCAGGGTTGAATAAACCAAGCAAGAATTGCCATAGCAAAGGAGTATGCGCGTAACCCCAAAGCAAAAGAATCATTCGCACGAGTAAGCAACTGATTGGCGAAAATTACAAATCGTTCTTTATCGACCAGCTCCGCATCAACATCCGGAGCGGCTCCCACAACGACTAAGGCAAAGTTATATTGACGCACGCTCCAGGCAAATTTAAAAAACGCATAGACAAAGGTGAGTACCAGCAAGAGCAGCTTAACTTCCCACGACGCGCGGGTCGTTTCTGAAACAAAAGGCAAAATATTGGTTAGCTCAATCGCTTGATCGGTCGCACCCAGTACCGTTAGCAAACCGGCCAGAATAAATATGGTCGTTGATGCGAAAAAGCTGACATTACGCTGTAAAATTCCCAGTGCCGTGATATCTGCAATGCGTACTTCTCGGTCCACGACACGACTCATCCATACTCCTCGTACCTGGCTTAAGGCAGAGGCTAAAGTCGGAGATACCTTACCGTTCCGATAAGCAAATAACGCATAGCCAATCCAGCAAATAAAAAACCAAAGCAAGGCAAACCAGTCGAGTGGATCGAGAATTTCCAGCATAATTTCTATCTCTCGCTGACAGAGTGTATAGTGAGTAGTTATTTCGGCGAGTGCCGTTAAAACCAATGTACACAATTGAGGTTACTGTGTCATCGTTTAA
>JBFHVL010000004.1:0-35774 GCA_041589565.1 Kangiellaceae bacterium
ATTGTACCTTGAAAAACAAGTGCTACTTGAAGGTACACTGTTGAACTGACTGATATTTCGACCCCTAATATTGCCCCGTCAAATGGCGGGGCTTTTTTTAAACAGTCGATATAAAAGGTACTAACGTCCTAAGTTATCATTTTTCTACACTTAACACTTTTTATTCTTTCTTTTGACGATAAAAAACTTCATCAAAACTCACGCATGAGTGTCTTGAGTTTACCAATTGAGTTCAGCGAAAATCCGCGCTTTTAATTCTACATCTAAGCAATTTAAAGGTAGCAGATATATGGCTCAAGTGTCTTACCTGGACTGTCAGTCTTGCGGTGCCTGCTGTGCCCACTTCCGTGTTTCATTTTATAACGGTGAGTGTGACTTTAATCAGCAAGGTCGCGTGCCAACGGGGCTCGTAGAAACGGTTAATCCCTTTATGGTCTGTATGAAAGGCACTCAATCGAAGCCGCCACGGTGTGTGGCCTTGCAAGGTAAAATTGGCGTATCGGTTGCTTGTAGTATTTACGAAAAACGTTCGTCAGCCTGCCGTAATTTTAATGCCGGGAGCGACGCCTGTATTAAAGCACGAATGGCTCATGGACTGGAAACTCCCGATCAACTTATTGCCTAAGCGTGCGAGCTAAATATTGATATTAACTCGAGTTATCTACTTTTTAATCAACACCCGTTTTAATGGCTAGTTTACCGCCGCTTTCATCGACACTAACAAAAGTTATGCGAGTCTCGAATAATGTTTTTTCCGACTCGCTGCGTGTACCCGTCACCGAAATAAAATAAGTTAGAGAAGAGTTACCCTGTTTTTCCATTGTCACATTAAAACAAATTATCTCACCACACTCTATACGATGTTTAAATTCCACATTATCAAGAGCAATAGTGACAAAACGATGGTTAGGAAACTGTAGATTGGCAGTCATGTAGGCGACTTCATCAATCCACATTAACAAATAACCGCCGTATAAAGACCCTTGGTGATTCATATGCTCTGGAAGCACCAGCTTATGATGTTTCATAGTTTTCGATACGACGGTCATAAGGCAGCGCCTCCCAAAAGTGAGTTATCGCGAAAACGACGCTTAGACTACCATTTTAGCGCCGCACCTGTCTGATATTCCGTCACGCGCGTTTCAAAGAAGTTCTTCTCTTTCCGCAAATTTGCTTGCTCATCAAGCCAGTTAAGCTCAGCTTTAGCTCCAGGAAAAGGCTCATCGATCTTCAGTTGTTTTGCGCGACGATTGGCTAGAAACCGAAACTGCTCACAGTGAGCTTCGGCAGAATATCCCAGAATGGGCTCTGGTAGTAAAAACCTTGCATATTCGATTTCCGCAGCTTCAGCTTCCAACCACATTTTGTTTAATGCCGCAGTATTTAGCTTAATGGACTCTTCTTGCACTATTTGATTGACTACTCGAATACCAAAAGCACAATGCAATACTTCATCACGCATAATGTATTGCAGTTGTTCGCCGGTTCCTTTCATCAGTCCCCTGCGTTGTAGTGCAAATATGGGGCTGAAACCATTATAAAACCAGCACCCTTCAAATACCGCAGCAAAAAAAAGGTAGGACATGACAAAAAGTTCAAGATCATCGCGATGAGTCAGATCAATGTTCGAATTCATCACAGCATCGAGCCGACTGTTTGCCAGTTTTATTTTCTTGTAGATTGCCGGTTCGACTCGATAGCGATTGTAAATCTCGGCCTGATCGAGGCCCAGTGTTTCAATACAGTGTTGGTATGTCCAGGTATGAAGAGACTCTTCATAAACCTGTCGCGCCTGATAAATCTGTAATTCGGGAGCACTCATTTTCTCCATAACTGCCAGACCTATATTGCGCATTGCTAGAATATCGGAAGTGGTTAGATACGCGAGTACATTTTCGTAAACGTGTTTTTCTTCAACGGTTAATTTATGGTGATAGTCATGGATATCCTGAGTCATATTGATATCCAGTGGCGTCCAGTGATTTTTATTGGCATTCAGGAAAAAATCCCAAGCCCAGGGATAACGAAACGGTGCTAATTGATTAACATCGGTCAGACCATTAACCACTCGCTTATCCTCGACTCTTACCGGTGGTAACGATTGTTGCTCAGCATAACTCTTGTGGCCCTCGATTTGTTGCTCCGCAAGCGGGTTATTTTCGATACAGCTTTCAAAGGGAGGAATCGCAGCATTTAACGGATCATTCCAGTTCAAAAAATTCATGTTCAATTTCTCCTTATTGGCAAGCTTCGCAGTCGGGGTCTTCAATCGAGCAAACACGAACATCCGCCAATGGTATCGAAGCGTTCGCTTGCTGATTATCATCGAAAGTTTTTTCTTGTTGTGTCGCTCCCAGTGATCGCAAGTAGTAAGTGGTTTTTAGTCCGCGCGACCAGGCCATTTTGTACAAGTTATCCAACATTTTTCCTGATGGCTCGGCCAAGTACAGATTTAAACTTTGAGCCTGATCAATCCATTTTTGTCGACGTGCTGCCGCTTCTACCAGCCAGCGAGGGTCCAACTCAAATGCCGTGCTAAATAAGGATTTAACTGACTCAGGTATACGTTCAATTTTTTGAACTGAGCCATCAAAATATTTGAGGTCATTGATCATCACACTGTCCCACAGAGCATGCTTTTTTAACTGTTGCACCAAGTAGTGGTTGATTACCGTGAATTCGCCAGACAGGTTGGATTTCACAAACAGGTTTTGATATGTAGGTTCAATAGATTGGGATACGCCAACAATGTTTGATATGGTTGCAGTTGGAGCAATCGCCAACACGTTAGAGTTTCGCATACCGTATCGCTCAATTAGTTCTCTGATGGGCTGCCAGTCCAGTAGGGCTACAGTATCAAAGCTGCAATAATCCGCACCTCGTTGCAACTCTAATTGTTCTAATGAATCAATCGGCAACTGCCCCTTATTCCACAAGGAGCCTTGATAACTTGGATACTCTCCCCGCTCTTTGGCCAATAACGCAGACGCTTCAATTGCAAAGTAAGCCACTTGCTCCATGCTAAGGTCGGCAAATCTTACAGCTTCAACACTGGCATAAGACATACCCAGTTGATAAAGCGCATCCTGAAAGCCCATTATTCCCAAACCTATTGGACGGTGTTTTAAATTGGCGTTTGCTGCTTTTTCGACGGGATAAAAGTTTATGTCGATCACATTATCTAACATGCGAACCGCCGTTCGAATGGTTTGTCGCAATCGATCCGAATCAAGTCTACCTTGATTAATATGACGAGCAAGATTGATGGAACCCAAGTTGCATACGGCAATTTCATCTTTACTGGTATTTAATGTGATTTCGGTACATAAGTTAGAACTATGCACTTGACCAACGTGCTGTTGCGGAGAACGAATGTTGCAGGGATCCTTAAAAGTAATCCAGGGATGTCCAGTTTCAAATAGCATCGAGAGCATTTTTTGCCACAATTTTTTTGCAGAAACCGTTTTAAATAAAGTAATTTCACCCTGTTGTGCCAAAGCTTCATATTCGCAGTATTTTTTCTCAAACGCAGTGCCATATAGATCATGTAATTCCGGTACATCGTCTGGAGAAAACAAAGTCCATTTGTCATCGCCCAACACCCGCTTCATAAACAAATCCGGGATCCAGTTGGCGGTGTTCATATCATGAGTGCGTCGACGTTCATCACCGGTATTTTTTCGGAGTTCCAAAAAATCTTCGATATCCAGATGCCAAGTTTCAAGATAGGCACACACAGCCCCTTTTCGCTTTCCACCCTGATTTACCGCAACAGCGGTATCGTTAACTACTTTTAAGAACGGAATGACTCCCTGCGATTTACCATTAGTGCCTCGAATATGAGATCCTAATGCACGCACATTGCTCCAGTCATTACCTAAACCGCCAGCCCATTTGGAGAGCTGAGCATTATCGGCAATCGATTCGTAAATCGCTGATAAATCATCATCAATCGTTGTCAAGTAACAACTTGAAAGCTGAGCTCGACGAGTTCCAGAATTAAACAGTGTGGGAGTCGAGCACATATAATCAAAAGACGAGAGCAGGTTATAAAATTCAATGGCTCGCTCAGTAGGATTGTCTTCATTTAATGCAAGCCCCATTGCTACTCGCATAAAAAAGGTTTGTGGTAGTTCAAGACGTTGATCCTGCCAATGTAAAAAATACCGATCGTATAAAGTTTGTAAACCCAGGTAAGTGAATTGTCGGTCACGTTCCGGCTTTAATGCCTGCGCTAGCTCGACCAGATCAAACTGTTTCAATTTTTCGTCCAGTAGTTCGAATTGAGTAGCATGCTCAACTAAATACGTTAAAGCATCGAGATAAAAATTATCATTATCTGCATTTAATTTAAAAAAGTGCGCCACTTCTTTCTTTAGTTTGTAATTGAGTAATTGAGCACACACGAACGAATAATTGGGCTCTTGTTCAATTAAAGGACGCACAGTCATTAATAATGCAGTATCAACATCGGATAGTTTCATCCCGGAAAACAAGTGACTTTTGGCCTGTTGAAACAAATAATCTGGGTCGACATCGTGAAAACCAGTACAGGCTGTATTGATCTGCTCCATAATCGTTGAATAAAGCAGGTTGAGTGGCTCACCACGATCATCAAGCACGCGGATAAACGCTTCCTGTTCAGTGATTGTCTCTTCGGTCTGCGTTTCTCGTTGCCGCGCATGCTCCTCTCGATAAAGGACATAGGCTCGAGCAACTTTCTGTAATCCTTTACGCATTAGACCCAGTTCAACTTGATCCTGAATATCTTCAATGGTAATGACGCCGCCCTCAGGAAATTGTCGAACAAAGCGTTGAACAATCTCTTGCGTAATTTCCTGAACCAACAATCGAACACGATCCGAGCCTGACGCCTGTTGGCCTTCGACAGCTAACATGGCGCGAGTCATAGCGCTTTCTATTTTACTTTTTTCGAATGTTACGGCTTGACCATTGCGCTTGATTACTTGCAACAATGTTGTACCGGGAGAATGGTATGTTTCATTAAGGGAAAATTGCATGCTTCGCGTTCCTCTGATTGCAAAAAGAATCCTTCGCAATGCAGGCAACACGATGAGAGCAGGGAGTAGTCCACTAAAAAATCAGCGACGATCACCAAAATAATTCATTCAACGTGTCCAATACCTCAAATCGCGAAGGCGTTGAATCGTCTTTGGCAGGTCTTCGGACTTCAGGGTCTGCCGATGAATATCTCCATCGACTCCTCAAGTAACGGCTTCCCACAAACTGCAGTGCCTGTGTGACCTCGATCAGTGCCACACCTGTTACTTTCGTGCCCTGTTACCGCTGCGCGTCAGTTCCGGAATTGCACCGGATTCCCTCTTAGCAGCAGCCAGATTATTTCGAAGCTATCCCCCATAGGTGTTAACTTCTTATATCTGGTAGCTGAACCAAAGCAAAGGCACTATATATTGTATTTGAAGTAAAAAGCAAGAAGATGTAGCAGGAAATGATTGAGTGATTCAAACGTTGGAGTGAAAAGCGACCTTATACAGCCGCTTTTTGTTGGAATTCAATTAAGCTGCACGAACGTCCAGAATCAAGGCTTCGAGTTTATCCAGATCAGGGATAGTTGCCTGAATTGCGCCGATACGCACCTTGGCTTTTTCTGCCAAATTCAGCTCGGCATCTTCTACCAACGTAATGGAAGGTTCGGTCACATGGGTCAGTCGAGGTATCCCTTGTACCACAATCGCGATGTAGGGCATGTGTTCATTATTGTTGAGCGTGTGCACTACCGCTACCCGGGCTCGCTTATTGGCTTGAGGATCCTGGCCACCATGAAGAATATCCAGTGAAATCATTGGCACTTCCATTCCGTGCCAGTGCAGTTCTCCAATGTACCAGTCAGGCCCCGTCGTGTTGTGTGTTACATCACCAAAGGGAATGATTTCCGCTACGGTTACATTGGGCAGCAAAATACTTTCATCGATGATCGGGATCATCAGGCTATAAACTTCTCTTACGTTTTGTTCCACGCTGCTCTCCTCTTAATCATCAAACGCTTACGGCGCTTTCTAATTGCTCTTTTAGCTGTCGCGCCAGTTGTTCGGGATGACCAATAAATTCAATTAACTGCTTATCAATGGCCGATTCCGGCATACTACTGTTTGCACAGGAGTCTGGCGACTGAGCCCATGCTCGCACTGCAAAAGAGCGAACCCGCTCTAACCCCAAGGATCCGTCGCTTCCCATACCACTAAAAATAATGACGCCACACTGATTACGGTACACTTCACCTGCACTATAAATCACATCGTCAATGCATGGTGAATAAGGCGGCGTCCAAGATTCATGCACCACATCCACCATACCGTTGCTGGTAAACGAAATTTTATGTTTGATGGGTGCTATATAAACACAACCTGCTTTCAATGGCATTGGCTGATCAATAATGATCGATCTGAATGGCGTTTGGGTATCTAAAATCTCGCATAATACGGGTAAAAAGTTATCATCTATATGTTGCGCCAGAACAAAAGCCGTATCTAAATCTCGCGGTAATGCCTGCAAGAATCGTTTAACCGCAGCGGGACCACCCAAAGATGCACCCAGCACCCAAAGATTGAGATCGGGCAAGTCGATTTCTTCTTCTGGTTCTTCGACGGCATCGAACTGCATGCCCACGGCAGCGTCATCCAGTAATGGAATATCCAACGATTCCAGTTCATCACCATCACTATCTTCAATAGCCTGTTCTTCATTGGCCACTAAGCCTGCTTCAGTTTCGGTTTCAGGCAACTCTAGCAGGTGAGTGTCTTCATCAACAGACTCGGCTACTTCGGCAGCATCGTCATCGAGCGGCTGTAAGGATAATTCCGACGTTAATTTATCTATGGATGCAGCTTGATCATCATTGTCATTATTCGCTGGGACTTGTTCCAGTGAAGTATCGAAGTCCTCATCGAGAGAAAAGCCCAATCCATCATCGCTATTTTCAAGCTCTTCGATAACAGACTCTTCTGGGAAGTTATCGTTGATTATCGGTTCGACTTTTTCGCGATTGCTGCTGTCTGCTTCTGACATGGAGAGATCGAGTTCCAGATTGACTTCATCGGAATCTAGATCCAGCTCCCAATTATCGGAATCTAGATCCTCAGCAGAGTTATCTTGTATCGTTTCTGTATCAGTTGCTTCTAATGATAATTCGTTTTGCTCGAAAGTCGTTTTGGACTCTTCTGCCGAGTCTTGCAGAGGCTCCAAAGTAAAATCGATTGAGCTCGGTTCATCGCCAGCAACAGATGATTCGTCTATTGTTTCGGAAATAGAAGGCTCATCATCGTTCTCTGTCAGTTCGAGTGTCCAGTCATCAGTGCTTTCATCCGGTGCAACCGTTTCTTCTTCAAAAGACAACTCAGGTCCGGCGTGATTGTCATCAGAATTTGAGTCCAGCAACCAGTCATCTGGAGCCTCGTCAAACCCCATAGGTTTATCGTAAGCATCATTACGCTGAGGTGATGGAGGAGGCTCATTGGTTTGCGCTTGAAGAATTTCTGGTTCAACTTCTTCATTCTCGGTTACGGTAGAGTCTAAAGTTGTTAAATTCTCCTGCGCATCTTTTTGATCTAAAAATTCATCCAGATCGGCTGCAAAGTCATCCAGATCATTATCCAGATGATCTGCCATTAGCTCATCATCACCCGAATCGTTTATGCTTTGATCCAAACTGTTATCGGATAACTCAAATTCGATTTCGGACGGCTCTACCAGAGCATCGGATTCATCTTGTAGATTTTCAGAATGTTCCGCCACAAATTCATCTTCGCTTCCCTCAAGAAAATCCTGCTCTTCACTGTCCAATGCTTCGACGGAAGAGTTCAGATCAAAATCAAGGTCGGACTCATTCCAATTTTCAGAGTCGGGCTCAAGCTCATGAGCAACCTGCTCAACTTCTTCAACCACATCATTAATCATGGAAGATGATTCAGCACTATCGCTTGCCAAATTTTTCAAAGTGGAACTGAGCTCTTCAGTGACTTGTTCCAGTCGCGATACCGAATCTTCAGCTTCATTCGAAACGCCGACATCCGTTAACTCGGGTGAATCTATATTTGTCGGAGGCTCATCTTCCGGTAACGGCAAACCGGCCATGTCATAGAGTCGTTCTAATTGTTTTTCAATCCAGAATTCGGGATGGGACTGGCTACTTAAAGAACCTCGTTCATGAAAAAATACCGGAACCTGAGATTGATCCAACAGATCGTCAAGTTGATCAGTCCAGTCGTTCTCATCTATATCCAGTAACCAGACATGCAATGAATTGTTGGCAATATGTTCCGCGGCAATTTCAGAAGGGTGTAGGCGCACGCCCACGGCGACCTGATGCTGTTGCAACAAATTAACGTACTGCTCGGTCTCATTACCTGCCGAGGTAATGAGACCTATCGATAATGTTTCCTTACCAGTCATTACTGCTTTCCAGGTAATAGCGACTCAATAGATTGCAACAGATCCACTTCGTTATAAGGCTTACCCATATAGCGATTAACACCGATGGACTCTGCACGCTCGCGGTGTTTTTCACCGGTACGCGATGTGATCATAATAATCGGCAGGTTCTTCAACTTGTCGTCGTGTCGAATAATGGTTGCCAGCTCGAAACCATCCATCCGCGGCATTTCGATATCCAGCAACATAACATCTGGTTTGTGATCGTGTAACACGCTCAGGGCATCAACCCCGTCTTTCGCCAGTAATACTTCATAGTCGTGACGTTGCAGCAACCGCTGAGTAACTTTTCGTACTGTAATCGAATCATCCACCACCATGATAGTCGGCATTTTATCTTCGAAGACTTCTTCTACGGTAACATCATCGGCAGTTACGATAGCATCGGCACGACGTGTTAATGCTGGAACGTCCAATATCAGTACTACGCGTCCATCTCCTAGAATGGTTGCGCCCGACAAACCACTTAACAGGCTTAACTGTTGTCCAACCGTTTTTACTACAATCTCACGGCTACCCATCAGTTCGTCAACCTGAACCGCCGTTGGATGCTCGGCCCCATGCAGCAGAAGCACTGGTAATGGTTTGGTCACCCCTTCGAGATTGGCGCGGACATTGTGATCAATCAAGTTACCCATATAGCGCATATGATAGGGCATGCCCGCGTATTCAAAACGGGCTTCCGGATTGTCGTAGTATTCCTGAATTTCGAATGGACTAACCCTCACTATACCTTCAATGTTAGTTAAAGGTATGGCATAAAAATCTTCGCCCACTCGTATCATCAACGCCTGATTGACCGATACAGTGAATGGCAGCTTAACGGTAAAGGTGGCGCCTTTACCTTGCTCAGAGTGTATTTCAACCACACCACCCATTTGTTTGATTTCGCTGCTCACCACGTCCATACCTACACCACGACCAGAAATCTGAGTCACTTTTTGTGCGGTAGAGAAGCCAGCCTCAAAAATCATTTGCTGCAGTTCGTGATTACTTAGCTCTGAATGTTCGGTGATCAGGCCACGTTCCAGCGCTTTACTACGAATCGCATCAATATTAAGACCACGTCCATCATCCTGGATCTCGATAAAGATCTCAGAGCCTTCACGGTAAAGTCGAATTCTAATTTTACCAGTTTCCGGTTTTCCGGCAGCTTCACGTTCTTCCGTAGTTTCGATACCATGGTCCATTGCGTTACGCAGCATATGCTCAATTGGTGCAATCATCCGCTCAAGTACGGTACGGTCCATCTCGCCTTCCGCTACGATAGAAAGATCAACCGCTTTGCCCAGTTCGTTTCCGATTTGGCGCACAATACGGCGCAAGCGAGGAACCAGACTGTCAAATGGAACCATGCGCGTACGCATCAATCGTTCCTGCATTTCGGTATTCACTCGACCTTGTTGTAACAGCAAGGTCTCTGCGTCTGACGCCAAGTTATCCAGCGCTTCTTTCAAGCTAGAAATATCCGCTGCTGACTCACCCAGACTTCGTGTTAACTCCTGCTGCCGGGTATAACGGTCAAACTCCAGAGGATCGAACTCTTCATAATCGACACCGGCAATTTCTCGACGATATTCAATTTGCGCATCGGTTTCGATTTCCATATTACGCAACTGCTCACGTAAACGGTCCAGTGCCTGTGTCATTTCATCGAGGTTGTAGCGTAGTACCGAAACCTGCTGCTCTAAACGTGCTCTGAAGATCGATGTTTCACCAGAAAGGTTAACCAAACTTTCTAACTGATCGGCACCAATACGTACTACTTCTTGTTGTTTGGGTCGACGCGCTTCTTCCACTGCTTCAGCAACGGCTTTTTTCTTGCCAATTGGAACAACATCCGCTTTTGCCGCCGGCTTGACCGCAGGCTTCGCTTCCGCTTTTGGTTTAATTTTTTCGCCTTTGATCACTCGCGCCAGTTCATCCATAAACTGTGCTGGCGTGGTTAACATGCGCGAAGCACCTACTTCATCAACCATGTTTTGAATAACATCGTAACCGCGCATCACGAATGGAATTTGTTCGTTGCTAACGCTAATTTGTCCATCGGCAACTTTTTCAAAATAAGTTTCGAGTTCGTGCGTTAAATTTCCTAGTGCGGCCAAGTTTGACAAACGTGCGCCACCTTTCAAGGTGTGCAGATTTCGCTGGATGGTTTCGATGGATTCGTTATTGGTTGGTTCGTTACTCCAAACCTGAAGCGCTTCGTCCATACTTTGTAAAATTTCGGCAGCTTCTTCCAAGTAGATTTCAAGAACCTCTTCGCCATCTTCATCAAGCTCAATTTGCTGAACTTCGGCTTCTACAATCGGTAGTTCAGGTTTTTCTATAACCTCATCGGCTTCCGCGGAAACTTCTGAAGTTTCAACCTCCAATTGCTCTGGAGTTTCAACAACTGAGTCTTCAGCAACAACATCGTCTTGCTCAGAAATTTCGTCCAGTCGATTTTCAAGCGCTGCTCGAACCTGTTCGATTAGAGCCTCATCAATTTCATACTGGCCTTGATCACGCAGATGCTCCAACATAGTGCGGAAGTGATCCAGAATTCGATAAGATAGTTCGAAGTGTGTTGGATGAGTCTCAATATTGCCTGAACCAATGGCCTCATAAAGATCTTCAAGCGCATGAGCCAGATTTCCACCACTCATGACACCTGCCATTCGCGCACTACCCTTAAAGGTATGAAGATTACGCTGTAAGTTATTTACCGGAAGTAGATCTGACGTATTGGCTGTCCATTTGTTCAGGTTACCTTCAATTTCTTCAACCAGTTCTTCGGCTTCTTCCAGGAAGAACTCAAGCAGCTCCTCATCAATTTCATCTTCCGCTTCGTGAACATCTTCTGGGCGAATGGTTTCAGAAACTTCCTCGACACTGTCAATCGATGCCGGTTTTTCAACACTTGGCGTAGCTACAGGTTTACTATGCCAGGCTTTTAAGTCGTCAATTAATTCAGAAGGATCAGGTAGTGCCTGCTCTGCTGCTGCGCTATTGAGAAGGGTTAACACGCGATCCAAGGCGAGACTACCCAACTGGTAAAAATTGTCATCGTTGGTGGACTGATCAGGTTTCGATACAAATGACTCTAACGCAGCCGCCAGCTTTTCAACTTCAGGCAACATCGCCATGTTGGCACCACGTTTTAAAGTATGCATTTCAGCCTGAAGATTATGTTGCGCTTCCAACGACCCTTTCTGCTGCCAGTTCCCTAAAAGTTTTTTCGCTTCCGCAATAATATCCATTCCTTCAGCAAGGAAAATGCCGAGCAGCTCGGGATCACGAGCCGAACTACTGATAGAGGCAGTTGCTTCTCCACCCACTTGCTGAATTAGCTGTTCACGCTGTTGAGTCAATTCATCAACTAATTGTTGTTTTCTGGCGCTTTGGAAATGCTGTTGCTGCTTCAGCGCTTCAATGCATTGACTAAGATAATGTTTAGTGCCTTCCAAACTACGTTTAAAGTCGGAGGTTAATTCAATGTCACGCTGCTTAAACTCTTTAACCAATAGCTCGAGCGGTCCAGCAAGATCCGCCACTTCTGGAACCTCAGCCATATAGGCACTGCCTTTAAGCGTATGCATGGCTCTGAGTAAGTCGTCACTTGCCGTGTTGGAATCTCGCGTATCCCACTGAGCAAGACATTGCTCCATTACATCGATATGGGTTTCGGCCTCTGTGACAAAAATTTCCAGTAAGACCGGATCAATGTCGGCGTTTACAGATGCTTCTTGTTCATCTGTTTCCGCTTCAACGTCACTAAGTTCAACGGCGTATTCTTCCAACTCTCCTTCTGCCGGTTCTTCGGTCATATCCAGAGTCGGAATATCTTCATCGTCCAACTCTTCACTGATTTCGAGAACATCATCCACACCAACAGGCTCAGAGACTTCATCTGACTCCTCTAAAGTGAGTTCACCAAAGTCTTCACTTAGCTCAGGCTCATCATCAACTTCGGGCAATTCCAATTCAATAGTTTCGAGCTGCTCATCACTGTCTGCGAAGTCCGCTTCATCAAGCTGTAACTCGCCTAAATCAAGATCATCTGTAGCGGCTTCTTCGACCGTCTCTAAGTCTTCTAACTGCTCTGACATTTCAGGCAATTCATCGACTTCAAGCTGAAGCTCATCAACTGGCTCCTCGGTCACTTCCTCAATAGGAGCGACTTCTTCGGCTGCAGGTTCGGGTTGTACAGCCTCTGCTTCAGTTTGCGCTGGAGCAGACTCTTGTACGGAGTCTGCAGGGGAAACGTAATCTTCACCTTTGGCAAAAGCATGCGCTTTTGCCATGATGGCATCTGGAGACTCGCTTGGAATTTCGTTTTTAGAAAACGCATCGATCAGCTTGGGCATAAAGTCGATGGCTTCTTTCATTACGCCCAATACTTTGGAATCAAGTTTGATTGAACCGTCTATTACACGATTCAGCATATTTTCGATTGACCAAGCTAACTCACCGGCAAGGCTTGCACCTACCAGTCGACCACTACCTTTTAACGTATGGAACGAACGTCGTACAGTGGTAAGCGACTCTTCATCATCCGCATTTTCAGCGAGTTTTGGGAACAGCTCATTGATGCTGGCAAGCTCTTCTTCCGCTTCTTCCAGAAAGATTTCCAGCACTTCATCATCAATCAATGACTCATCATAAGCTTTTACCGCAGGAGGCTGTGCAGGAGTAGCAGGTGCGGGTTGAGCTTCAGGCTGTTTTTCAACGCTTTCGCTAGCGACGGGGGCAGCAACCTCAACCTCTTTATGATCGTGACTTTCAGCAACTGCCGATTGCTCAGCTTCAGGCTCAACTGGAGCACTTATTTCAGGCTCAGGAGAGCTAAGTACTGGGTCAGGTTTTGCCAACTCCTGCTCAAGAATGTTTTGACTATCTTTTGCGGCATTAAGTACAGAGTCAAACGCTGTAGACCCAATTTCACCGTAATTTTCCAGACAATACTCAACCGATGTAATTATATCGGCCAAGGCATCCATAACAGCTTCGTCAGGCTGAACTTTTGAGCGCAATAGTTTTCGTTCAACAAAGTCTTGAGCTTTATTTAAAAGCTCTGAGGCATCAGCAAAACCAACAATTTGCAGACCACCTTGAATTTCAGTCAACAACACCGGAACTTCGGTAATTAATTCGAAATTGAAAGACGAAGCAATGAAATCAACAATTTTTTCTTTAGCTTTTTGCAGATTTCCACGGCTTGCTTTAAGTAGCTGCTTTTTCGCTTCATCGAATTGTGTTTCTGAAGCAACTTGGTCCTGTTTAGCAGCGAGTTCTTCTGGCGATGTTTCATCCTGCTGCGTCACGTCTTGCGGTTTCACATTGGCAAGGTTGGCTTCGACAAATAAAAGTGCTCCTGCCACATCCATAACTACTGCATCAGAAATATCTTCACCAGACTCAACCACTTTTTTCAGTGTATTGATCTGTTGTTTTATCACATCTCGAGGAATTCCTAATCCAAGGATACCCAGGGTGTCAGTAATTTTTTGCAGGTTAGGGACAAGATCTTTGATTTTTTTAGTGCTTTTATCTCCACCACGCACAAATAAATCGAGTGTATCTTTAACATTAATTAAATCATCGTTAATCGCAGCGACAACGGTTTCAATCGCACCGGAATCTGGTCCCTGCATACGTCGGCGCTCTGCTTCTACTTCAACATCCGACGGTAAGCTGGAAGCCAAGTTAAATTTATCTTTTAATCGAACCACACGCTCATTGGTCGATTCAGACTTGGCAACGTAGTACAGCAGATTTTTTAACAAGTCTTCAGGAATGGAATCGTTTAACGCTTCTGCACCGAGATCCGCAAGTCGCTTTATTTGACGATCGATTTTTCCAAGTAAGGCATGAATCGCGGGATCTTTATAAAGACCATTCTCAATAATCGCGAACAGGAAGCCATCGGCAATCCACCACAAATGAGCAACAGGATAACCAGAAGTGACTTCTTCCAGTTTTTCCAAAACTTTGTGCATACGCTGAATGCCTTCTTTGACATTCTGACTGCGCATCACACCCAGTAATCCTTTTTGGTAATGAGTTCTGAATTTTTTTGCCAGTTCGGAGAAAGCTTTCGGATCGACCGGTTGTACACCCGACTCAGGTTTCGGTGGCTCCACTCCAGACAGTTGTGGAGCAAAAATAGCGCTTTCAGAGACCGGCGCAGCTCCTCTTGAATTGCGCAATTCATTTAACAGGGGTAATAAAATAACAGGTAGGTCGCGACGGCCTTCTTGCACACGATCCAGGTAGGCCGGCAATTGCAGCATGCTGGTCATCAACACTTCTAGCGCTTTATCTTTGGCGACAAATTTGCCTTCGGCAATGGCCTGTGCCAAATGCTCCATCTCTTCGGCAAACAGAGCAGCACCATAAAACTCGAGCATGTGCAGCGTACCGCGCACCTGATGCAAACAGCTGATACAGAAGCGAATCTGAGTCACATCGCTGTCGTTTTCGGCAAAGGCTTCCAGTCCCTGGCGAGCTTGATCCAGCGACTTATTGATTTCTTTGCGTACCCAGCTGAGGGCTAATTGTTCATTGGTATCGGCCATGCCTACTCCGTAAAACTTCTTCTCTAACCACCAGCACGTATATAAGCTTGGCAGTGTTTGGTGGAAACCTTCTCAATCAGCGGATGCGATATATGGTTCAGCTCGCCCGGCCCTAACACCAGTAAGCCACCTGGTGCCAGTCGTTGTACAAACTGCTCTACAATTTGCTCTCGTCTTTGATGCTGAAAATAAATCAGCACATTTTGACAATACACTACGTCGTAAAGCTGTTTCGGTGCCGACTCCAACTCTCGAACATTGGCTTGAACAAAACAAGTTCGATGCCGAAGTTGTGGCTTTACTTGAAAATAATCATCAGGCAAACGGTCAAAATATTTTTCCAACAAGTGGGGGGCTACGTTTATTAACTTTCGTTGGTGATATACCCCTTCACGTGCTTGTGCTAACGCAGGAAAACTAATATCAACGCCCGTTAAGCCAAAATAAAAGTGTCGATTTTGTCGTGCAAGCGGCGAAGTCTCTAGTTCATTCAATAACATCGCTAAACTGTAAACTTCTTCGCCGGTTGAACAACCCACACTCCATACTTGAGCATTTAGCGGTTCTTTCGAGGACTTTTTTGCCGCTTTTTGAATTAGTTTTTGTACATGGTTGCGAACCAAGTCCATTGACGCGTTATCTCTAAAAAAACGCGTTTCGTGTACGGTTAACAAGTCAACCAGATAGGTCCACTCAACCGCAGAGCTCACACCCGAACTTAAACTTTCAAAATAGCTTGAGTAACTTTCGTATCCTCGTTCGCGCATCCGCTGCGCCAAGTTTGTCATCAAAAACGATTTACGATTTTCCGACAGCCAAACACCCGTACGTTCTTCCAACAGCGTCTGCCAGCGTTTGAACTCTTCCGAGTTCATTTCTGGCAGTTGTTCATACGCCGCGGATTTCAAGATTTTCACCTATCGCTCTTAATCCGCGTTGCTTAGTAGTTGGGAAGCTTAAAGCCTGAAACAGAGCTGTTCAGCTCGTCTGCTAGCTCAGCCAACTTACCGATGCTACTGGCAGTATTTAATGTACCTTGCAACGTCTGATTGGTGATTTCCTGGATAACATTCATCGTATTGGAAACATGACCGGCGGACGCCGCTTGCTGACGTGCAGCGTTAGATATGTTCTGGATCAATTCCGCCAAGCTGGACGATACGCGCTCGATTTCTTCCAGAGCAACACCCGCGTCTTGTGCCAGGCGTGCTCCACGTACCACCTCCGCAGTCGATGCCTCCATCGAAATTACCGCTTCGTTGGTATCGGTTTGAATCGTTTTTACCAACGCCTCAATCTGCTTGGTTGCGTTACCGGAACGTTCCGCAAGTCGCTGTACCTCGTCCGCTACTACCGCGAAACCACGACCGGCTTCACCCGCCATCGATGCCTGAATGGCCGCGTTAAGTGCCAGAATGTTCGTTTGATCCGAGATGTCGTTGATAAGCGATACTATGTCACCGATTTCCTGAGACGATTCACCCAGACGTTTGATCCGTTTAGAGGTTTCTTGTATTTGCTCACGAATAGTATCCATCCCGCGAATGGTGTTACGTACAACTTCTGCACCTTTTTTCGCGATTTCTACCGATTTTTCCGCTACTTGAGAAGATTCGGCGGCGTTAGCCGATACCTGCTCGATGGACACAGCCATCTCGTTAATCGCTGCCGAAGCTCCGGTAATTTCCTGAGCCTGGTTTTTAGAAGCTTGTGCCAACTCGTTCGAGATACCTTGCGTTTCTTCAGTCGCTTCTGACAGACGCGAAACCGAGTCGTTGATGGTTGATACCAACGAGCGCAGCTGGTCGATGGTGTAGTTCATCGCGTCCGCGATGGCCCCTGTAAAGTCCTCGGTTACCGTTGCGTTCGCTGTCAGGTCCCCATCCGCGAGTCCTTCCATTTCATCCAGCAGTCGAATGATTGCCTGCTGGTTTCTCTCATTCTGTTCACGCTCTCGTTCGGCTTGTACCCGTACCTGCGCTTCCCGCTTTTTATCCGCACGTCGTACCTGAATACCTAACAGGAACAAGAAGATCAGTACCATGCTACCGCCGGCGATAGAGAACCAGTAATGGCCACTCCAGATGTCCAGTCGCTCGCCATGAGAACGATAAGTATTGGCCAGAGATTCTGCTTGAGTTTGTAGTTTGTTCGAGCGGTCGAAGATACGCGCCGATGCTTGTTGTACCCGGAATAAGGCATCTGTGCTACGAATTACATAATCTACTTGATCTTTTACCTGTTGGAACAATACCGAAATTTCTTCTAATGCAGCGCGCGCATCAGCATTGTTCACCCGTTGAATACCCAGCATCATATCGCCGTTTAACATGCCATCGAGTACGCCACCAAAAGTTTCAACGTCCTGACCAAAGTTTTCTGCAGCGGCAGCAGCGTCTTCTCCGCCTTGCAATACTTTTTGGAAACTTCGAATGATACGCTCAGCAAACAGTAACTGACGTGTCGCGTAAAACGTTTGCTCGCCGGATGCACCAGAGTCCAGCAAAATATCGTTTACCGAGTTGTACAGAAACTGTACCTGAGGGATCGTGGCCGATAACTCCGCCTGGATGTCATACAGACCGGTTACCGTCTCTTCACTTTCAAGGATGATGGTTGCGTCGGCGTTAACATCAGCCCAGGTAGCTCGCAAAGCAGAGAATTCACGTTGAGAAATATAGGCAGGCGTAGCATCAATTTTAGTAAGGAAATTGTTACCTTCATCTTCAGAAAGTTTTTTGATCAAAAACTCGAATCGATCCACCGCCTGCTTAAGTTCTTCAAACGCAGGTTGTGTACCTTGAGATGCCTCCGAAGCGTTTTTTGAAACCTGCTGAGATATTACCCGCAAGTCTTCCGCTTTTTCGGTCCAACTTTGAACATTACGTCCTACACGCCAACCGTTGTAGAGGTTGAATGTAGTCAGAATAAGAAATAAACCCAGGAGCCAGATAACGACGCGTGTTGAGCTCCCCCCTTCTTGTATGTTTTTCTCTTTTACTGGTGCATTCATAGTTTAGTTCCCAACTACGTACTTATTGAATATTTCGACACATCCGTCCGGCAAGGCCACACGGTAAACTTACAGAGCAACCTTCATAAAATTGGGGTGCTCGGCCAAACTGAATGGGCTGAAGACTTTCCACTCATCTTCACCACGTAAAAAACGCCCTTCCAAATACGGCAAAATCGCTTCGTCGTCTTGCACATCGTCAATGCGCTCGCCATCTTCAAAATGCTGAAGTCCTAAGACTTCATCCACCAGGATGCCACTGTTTATCCCGTTATGATTAACCACCAATACACGCTGACGGCGTACCGATAAAGGGATCTTACGACCAAGAAAACCATGTAAATCCATGATCGGTAACAAGGTACCGCGAATATTCGCTATCCCTTTAACCCAGGCTCGAGCGCCGGGTACTTTAGTGATGTGCGGAGGCTGCAAAATCTCTGCAACCTCTGCTAATGGAGCTACGTAACGCTGATCATTCAAGCGAAAACCAATTCCGGTCCAAAAACGCCCTGACTGCTCAGCGCGAGGCGTAGCTGAAGCACTGCTAAAGCTACGCTGTTCAATATCCGCAAGAATTTCAAATGCAGTATCCGTCATGCTTTTAACCTTGGCGTTTTTAGACCGTTGCTAATTTTTAATAGCAAACTGAATTAACCTTCTAAAACCGAATTAATAACCTTCATCAGGCTGCTTTCTTGAACCGGTTTTGTCAGATAGTCTTTGGCGCCTTGGCGCATACCCCAAATTTTGTCAGTTTCCTGATCTTTGGTCGTCACAATGATCACTGGAATGTTTGATGTTTCCGGATCTTTCTTCAGATGACGCGTTGCCTGAAAACCATTGAGTCCGGGCATCACAACATCCATTAAAACCAAATCAGGCTTTTCAGCCTTCGCCACTTCAATACCGGCTTCGCCGTTCTCGGCAGTGAGAACTTCATGACCATGCTTATCTAAAATACTGCTCAAAACATGCGTTTCTGTAGGCGAGTCGTCTACGATCAATACGCGTGCCATGTAAAAACCCCCTCATACATCAGGAAATAGGATTGAAATTTAATGCAACACTTACGCAGTTTGTTTCGTGTTGCCAACATGAGATCGAATTGCATTGAGCAGTTCGTCCCGGCTAAAAGGCTTAGTCAAATACTGATCTGAGCCAACGATACGCCCCTTGGCTTTATCAAATAGCCCATCTTTACTGGACAACATAATTACCGGCGTAGATTGAAACGCCTTGTTGTTTTTAATCAAGGCACAGGTTTGATAACCGTCGAGACGAGGCATCATAATATCGACGAATATGATGTCAGGCTTGTGATCGGCAATTTTGGCCAACGCGTCAAAACCATCGGTTGCCGTAACTACTTCACACCCTACTTTTTTCAGCAAGGTTTCGGCAGTACGACGAATGGTTTTACTGTCGTCGATCACCATTGCTTTTAAGCCTTCGAAGGAATTATCCATTCACACACCCTCATGGGGTACAGTCATTCGGCACCCACTTATATCATTAATTGAGATATATAACCAACATTTCACCCACTATGGCTTGTTTGTACCATAAGTGTACCCATTGATCCACTCTGATTTTACTTAATATAGAATAAGTTAGCTAACAAAGCTAAAGTAAAATCAATGGAAATGGTTGACAAAAAGCCGCTAGAGAATGAACCTTCTGAACGATATACTCGCTGTTTTGCTTTGCAGGTCATTTCACCCTGTGAAACTCACTCACAATAACACTTGCCGTGTCGGAGTTTAATCATGCCTATCTCTGTTGGCGTTGTCATGGATCCAATATCCAAAATCAACATTAAAAAAGATAGCACTTTTGCCATGCTTCTGGAGGCAAATGCACGTAATCATCCCATATTTTATATTGAAATAGAAAATTTATTGCTGCGAGATGGGAAACCTTTCGCACTTTGCCAGCCGCTGCAGGTCTATGATGATCAAGAACGCTGGTTTGAACTGGGTGAGCAAGAAGAAATTGACCTGGCCGATCTAGATATATTGCTGATGCGAAAAGATCCGCCTTTCGATATGGATTACATTTACGCCACCTATGTACTTGAACGCGCCGAAAGCGATGGCGTTCTGGTGGTAAACCGACCTCAAAGCCTTCGAGATTGTAATGAGAAGTTATTTACCGCCTGGTTTCCCGAATGCTGCCCACCGACTTTGGTCAGCAGTAACAAAGCCCTTCTAAAAGACTTTGTGGAACAACAGGGAGATGCCATTTTGAAACCACTCGACGGTATGGGTGGCGCCTCTATTTTTCGCATTCAGCGCGATGATGCCAATATCAATGTGATTATCGAAACTCTCACCAGCCACGGCAAGCAGCTGGCGATGGCGCAAAAGTTTATTCCACAAATCAGTGACGGTGACAAGCGAGTGCTGATGGTTAATGGTGAGGCGATCCCCTATTCATTGGCACGAATTCCCGCCAAAGGCGAAACACGTGGTAATCTAGCCGCAGGGGGCCGTGGTGTAGCGATGCCGCTGACCGAGCAGGAAATGGCCATTGCGCAAAAGGTTGGCCCGGAACTGGTGAAACGAGGGCTTTACTTTGTCGGGTTAGATATCATCGGCGGCTACCTCACTGAAATAAATGTAACCAGCCCAACCTGTATTCGAGAGATTGACGCAGCTTACGATACCAAGATTGCAGCGCGTTTGTGGGATGTACTAGAACAGCAACTAAGTGGATCATAATTACCCAATGATTGAAGACGGAATGTATCTGGAGCAAGGGCCAAAGATCCGGGAGTCGGATCGACTTACCTTTGCTACCATTCTGGCGGTGGCATTTCATGCCATGATTTTTATGGGCATAGCTTTCACTTTACCGGAAGAGAAATCTCACCCCTCTTCACCGGTGATGCAAGTGGTGCTGGCGCAATATCACGCCTTGGAAAAGCCGGAGAAAGCCGACTTTATCGGTCAGGATAACCAGCAAGGTGGCGGTGAGAAAGATCTGTTACAAACACCAACCACCACCGAACTGGCACAAATTCCCGATCCATCGAAACAAGCTTCCATTTCATCCATGCAGGCAGCGGTTGCGCAACAACGTCAGCCAAAACCGGATATTTTGACTGGAAGTAGTAAAAACCGGGTATTTCTTGAAGACCAGCTCGACGCCCCCGAAGAGCAAGAGCAACCACTAATGGATACAGCTACCCTGCTACAAAAAAGCTATGAGCTTTCGGGACTCAATGCACAACTTGATGACCGCCATCAACTGGCTTCGCGCAATTTGAGAAAGCGGCAGGTTTCGGCTGCAATTCACCGCTCCAGTGATGCTCTCTATCTGGATACTTGGCGTCGACGCATAGAAGAAGTGGGCAACCGCAACTACCCGCTTGCCGCCAAACAAAACAAGCTCTATGGCGATTTGATCCTGAAAGTCGCGGTCAATAAAGACGGCACCATTCGCGATCTGCAAGTTACTCAAAGCTCGGGGCATAAGATCCTTGATGATGCGGCCATTCAAATTGTTCGGCTGGCAGCGCCCTTTGCCCCCTTTGATGAAGAATTGCGTAAAGACACCGACGTGCTGGAAATTATCCGCCTTTGGCAATTTCAACCTGGTGATGTGGTGTCGACACGATAATGCAGACTAAACCTTGTATTTTTACTGTAACAACCCAAAATTAAGGGTATGAACCAATTCGTTAGCTTAAAAAATCACTTTCTGATCGCAATGCCCTCATTGCAGGATCCCAATTTTTTTCGCAGTGTGACCTTACTTTGCGAACACAATGAAGAAGGGGCAATGGGTATCGTGATCAATCATCCCACCGAAGTGACTACCTCGGAGCTGCTCAAACATCTCGAAATCCAGGTGGACAGTACTTTCATTGAGCGCCCTGTGTTGGCCGGCGGCCCGGTACAGACCGATCGTGGTTTTGTGATACATCGCGGGCAAAGCCACTGGCAATCGAGTCTTACGGTTAGCGATCAAATTTCCATCACTACATCTCAGGACATTTTGCGAGCCCTGCCCACCGACCATCAGTTAAAAGATGCCTTTATCGCACTTGGATATGCCGGCTGGGGCCCAGGTCAACTGGAGTCGGAAATGGCCGATAATGCCTGGCTAAGTGTGCCCGCCTCGGCCGAAATTCTGTTCGATACTCAGGTTAGTGAACGTTGGCACAAAGCCGCTAACTTGCTGGGCATCGATATCGCACAAATTACGTCTTTTACCGGTCACGCATGACCCAACAGGAAGCGCCGCGCATTTCATGACAGACTCAACCTATCGCCAACTACTCAGCTTCGACTTTGGCGACAAATCCATTGGGGTCGCCTACGGCCAATCGATCACAGGTTCGGCGCGTCCTCTTCAGGCACTAAAAGCACAACACGGACAACCCGACTGGCAACATGTGGAGCGTTTAATCAAAGAGTGGCGTCCCGATGCATTAATCGTCGGTTGTCCATTGAATATGGACGGTACTGAACAAGAACTTACGCTACGAGCACGAAAGTTTGCCCGGCGTTTGCATGGGCGTTTTGCAATTCCGGTGGAAATGGTCGATGAACGTCTGACAACTGTTGAGGCTAAAGCCCGTCTGTTTGAAGAGGGCGGCTATCGGGCGTTGCAAAAGGACGCCATTGATAGCGAATCGGCGGTGCTGATTTTGGAATCCTGGTTCTCTCAGCAGCCATAAAAAAGCCAGATCAAGAAATCTGGCTTTTCTTTGCAAAAATTAAAAGTATTCGAAGCTAGAAAGGATTGTCTTCTGTCTCTTCCAACGACATACCACCCGCACCGGCGCCTATTTGCAAGTTGGGGTCCTGCTCGGTGCTGTCGAGTTTAATCATCAGACGCAGATCATTTGGAGAATCAGCATGATGAAGTGCGTCTTCATATGTTACCTCACCCGCTTTGTACAACTTGAACAATGCCTGATCGAATGTTTGCATGCCATGTTCGGTCGATTTCGCCATCAAGTCTTTAATCAAATGCATTTCGCCTTTACGAATATGATCCGCCACCAAGGGTGTATTAATCAAAACTTCGATAGCAGCACGGCGACCTTTACCGTCTGGCGTTGGGATCAATTGCTGAGCGACGATTGCCCGTAAGTTTAACGATAAGTCGAGCAGCAACTGATGACGCTTTTCTTCCGGGAAAAAATGTATAATCCGATCCAGCGCCTGGTTCGCATTGTTAGCATGCAAGGTACACATACACAGGTGACCCGTCTCAGCAAAGGCCACCGCATAGTTCATCGTCTCTGAGGTTCTTACCTCACCAATCAAAATAACGTCGGGTGCCTGACGCAGAGTATTTTTGAGTGCCGTTTCAAACGACTCGGTATCAAGCCCCACTTCGCGCTGAGTGATAATACACTTGTTATGCTGATGAACAAATTCGATGGGATCTTCAATGGTTATGATATGGCCGGTGGTGGTTTGATTGCGATAACCAATCATTGCGGCTAAAGAAGTCGATTTACCAGTACCGGTTGCACCAACAAAAATAATCAAACCACGTTTAGTTAATGATAATTTTTTCAAAATTGCAGGCAGACGCAATTCATCCAATGTCGGTATAGTTGTTTCGATACGACGCAATACCATACCCACTTCGTTACGCTGCTGAAACGCACTAACACGGAAACGCCCGATGCCAGAAGCACTAATCGCAAAGTTACATTCATGGGCTCGAGCAAACTCACGCCGCTGCTCTTCGTTCATTACTGACAGCACCACTTCCCGCGCTTTTTCGCCATTCAATGAGCGTTGCGTGACGGGCATGATCTTGCCATTAATCTTAATTGAAGGTGGAACACCGGCCGTAATAAATAAGTCCGATGCCTTTTTCTGAACCATCAGTTTAAGTAACGCTTCAAAATCCATCAGGGCATTCCTGTTAAACGCAGTAAGCAGCTTGGCCGCTTAAAAGGTGGTTAAAACTCTTCTTTACTCTTCGCTTTCTCTCGCGCATCTTGGCGAGTGATTAAGCCCTTGGCCAATAAGTCCTTCAAGCACTGATCCAGCGTTTGCATGCCATGTTGAGCGCCAGTTTGAATCGCCGAATACATCTGGGCAATCTTATCTTCACGGATCAGGTTTCGAATCGCCGGCGTACCCACCATAATCTCATGAGCGGCGACTCGTCCGCCACCGACTTTTTTCAGCAGGGTTTGCGAAATTACCGCCATTAAAGATTCTGACAGCATCGAGCGAGTCATATCCTTTTCTGCCGCAGGGAATACATCCACAATACGGTCGATTGTTTTCGCAGCAGATGAGGTATGCAGTGTACCAAATACCAAGTGTCCGGTTTCAGCGGCCGTCAGCGCCAGTCGAATCGTTTCAAGGTCACGCATCTCACCTACCAGAATAATATCGGGGTCTTCCCGCAGCGCCGAACGCAAAGCTTCATTAAATCCGAGTGTGTCACGATGAACCTCCCGCTGATTGATCAAGCAGCGCTTGCTTTCATGCACAAACTCGATCGGATCTTCTACGGTAAGGATGTGGCCATAATCGTTATCGTTGATGTAGTCGATCATTGCCGCCAGCGTGGTACTTTTACCGGAACCCGTTGGTCCCGTTACCAATACCAGGCCTCGCGGATGCATACAGATATCTTTAAATACAGAGGGTGCGCCCAGCTCTTCCAAAGTTAATACCTGAGAAGGAATGGTACGAAATACTGCACCAGCACCACGATTATGGTTAAACGCGTTAACACGGAATCGGGCAATACCTGGTAGCTCAAAAGAGAAGTCGGTTTCAAGAAATTCTTCGTAATCTTTGCGCTGTTTGTCATTCATGATGTCGTACACCAGTGAGTGTACGGTTTTATGATCCAGCGGAGGAACGTTGATTCGACGCACATCGCCATCAACCCGAATCATGGGCGGTAAGCCCGCCGACAAGTGAAGATCCGATGCTTTATTTTTAACACTAAATGCCAATAGTTCTGTTATGTCCATCAGAGTTGACCCCAAGATTACGCAAAATAACGACCGGTTAGCCTTTAATTAGGCCGTCGCATTATTCATCAGTATAATTCAGTTTGCCATTGAGACACGAAAGCGGGCAGATATCCCAGCACTTACTAGTTTAGACGCTGGAGTCGAAATCTACCTCCCCGATGCGTGTTTATTTGAAGTGCCTCGCACTTAACCATCGCTGTACCTGGCGATACCATGCTGGATTCATTTATGTCGATAACGAACAATCTACACAAAATTACTCAGCAAATTAACGATGCCACGCTTAAAGCTCAACGAGCTGCTAACTCTGTCACATTGTTAGCAGTGAGTAAAGCCCAGAAAATCAATCACATAGAAGAGGCATTTAATGCAGGTCAAAAACTGTTCGGCGAAAACTACCTGTCCGAAGCCCTGCCCAAAATAGATGCATTAAAACAGCTTCCCATTCAATGGCACTTTATCGGCCCAATTCAAAGCAACAAAACTCGCGATATTGCTGAACATTTCCAGTGGGTACAAAGTGTGGATCGAGAAAAGATTGCGCGCAGACTCAATGACCAACGTCCCGACGAGCTTCCTCGATTAAACGTTACAGTACAGCTCAACCTGTTTAACGAAGCCACCAAACAAGGCGCCAATACGAATGAATTATCGGAGTTGCTCGCGTTTATCGCAGAGCAACCTAAACTGGAATTGCGTGGGTTAATGTGCATTCCTCCCAGGCAAACCAAACCTGAGTTCCAGAGTGAACAATTTAATAAGGTAAAAGAAATCTTCGATTTTTATCGGGCCCAATATCCACAAATGGACACTCTATCTATGGGTATGTCGGGCGATATGCAAAGCGCCATTAGTGCAGGCAGCACCATGGTTCGCATCGGCACCGCGTTATTTGGTGAGCGACCTGCCAACTGGAAACAGCAGCTACAAAATCAGCAAGTTTAAAATCTCAGAGAATATTTTATGACACTAAACTCCAACCAACAGCTCACCATTGGCTTTATTGGCGCCGGTAATATGGCTGCCGCCATTGCACGAGGGCTGGTCAAGCAAGGACACCCGGCAGAAAGCCTGATGCTGTCGAACCCGAGTAAGGCTAAGCTGAACGCCCTGCAAGCAGAGCTCGGAGTTGCAATAACCTCCGAAAATCAGCAGATATGTGATCGTAGCAACCTAGTCATTTTAGCGGTCAAGCCGCAAAAAATGACCGAAGCAATCAGCGCATTAGAGTTTAAAAGCGACCAATGCATCGTCTCGGTGGCGGCCGGGATTAATACCGAAAAACTCAGACAGCTCACAGGCCAGCGAAAAGTTATTCGCGCCATGCCCAATACCCCGGCAATTGAGCTCTGTGGTGCCACAGGTTTGTTTGCCGAACCTGAGGCAAAATTGGAATGTGGCAGCCTTGCTGAGTATGTTTTCGGTGCAGTAGGCACTTACCAATGGATTGACGATGAACAGTTAATGGATACCGTTACCGCCATAGCAGGTAGCTCCCCAGCCTATTTTTTCCGTTTTATGGAAGGTCTAATTGAAGCAGCCAGAAAACAGGGAATGCCAGAACAAACCGCACGTCATTTGGTGGTTCACAGTGCGTTAGGAGCAGCATCATTGATTGCCAACCATCCAGAAACAGCTATTGCCACACGACGCGAACAGGTCACCTCTCCGGGAGGCACGACTGCTGCGGCACTGGAAGCGTTTGAACAGGGTGACTTGATGGCATTGATCAACTCGGCCGTTGAAGCAGCGGTTAATCGAGGAAAACAACTGGCAAACGAATAAAACCCTTTAGACCGCACAAAATGCCCATATAATGCGTTTATATCCAATCATCAAAAACAAGAACTGAACTGGATCAAATATGACCATACTTATCAAGGCAGCCATCTACATTATTAACTTTTATTCCATGTTCATATTGCTGCGCTTTTTTATGCAATATTTTCGTGTCGATTTTTACAACCCGGTTTCCCAGTCGGTAGTTAAACTCACTAACCCACTGTTGTTGCCGCTACGCAAAGTTATTCCTGGCTATGGCGGCTACGACTTTGCCAGCCTGCTACTGGCTTATATTCTCGGTGGTGTGGTGTTGTCGTTAGTATTTGGATTTTGGGCCAGCGCTTCCATAAATACACTCTTTCCCATTTTACTACTGTTTCTGCTACAGCTAGCCTATTCGGCGGTTAATCTGTTCTTCTTTCTCATCATTCTGCGCATAATCCTTAGCTTTGTAATGATGGGGCAGGGCTTCTCCCGCAATCCTTTCGCCGACATCATAATACAGGTGACCGAGCCTATTATGGCGCCATTTCAGCGAGTTATTCCCCCGGTAGGAGTACTCGACTTTTCACCAATTGTGGTGTTTTTCCTGATTATGCTGACCAAAGAGGGTCTGATATATACCGCAAAACTGATAAATCCGATGTTTTTTCTGATTTAGATAAGCTTTTGATTCGAGATCAGTCCGGCGGGCTGATCTTAATTTACTGATTTCTTCCTCCTGACTAAATCGGCTTAAACCAAACCAACTCAGAAATGAGATTTATCCCCCCTGTTCTACTGACTTGGTCATTTTTTACGTTTTTTGTTAAGAGGATTTCTGACAAAATGTATGCAAGGTCACGTTTTTACAGGTTTTTTCTGCTAGAATAATTGTTCACAATTTGTTCAGCAGTACAATAATTAACGGCGGTAGGGTATGGGGTCGAGTCAATTCGTCAATTCAGTTAGCGAATTTGAGCAGTGGAAATCGTCCATTGCAAAAGAGCTGAAAGGCTTTCGCTTATGGCTGCGCCGAAATAATCTCAACGACGAAGAAAGCGATCAACGCATCAAACAGATGCTCGATGCGCTTAACAGTGAATACCTTACCATTGCCTTTGCTGGCGAGTTTTCGCGCGGCAAAACCGAACTGATTAATGCCATCTTCTTTTCCGATTACAAGCAACGCATCTTGCCCTCACAGGCCGGTCGTACCACCATGTGTCCCACCGAGCTGTTTTACGATTTCAAAGTCAACAAGTCGTATCTGCGTTTACTGCCCATCGAAACTCGACTCAAAGAGACTCCACTGTCTGAATATCGCGAAAAACCCGAGTGCTGGGTTGAATTGCCATTAGTGACCGACGAGCCAGAAGAAATGGCTCAGGCGATGCACTCAATTACTCAGACTAAATCCGTATCACGGGTCGAAGCATTAGAGCTTGGCTTTGATGCCACCATGCTTGAAGAAGATGATGAAAACCCCGAAAAAGTAGAAATTCCAGCCTGGCGACATGCCATGGTGAGTTTTGCTCATCCTTTACTGCAACAGGGATTACGCATCGTCGATACTCCCGGACTCAATGCACTGGGTAGCGAGCCCGAATTAACCTACCACCTGTTGCCACAGGCTCAAGCCGTAGTCTTTGTTTTAGCAGCCGATGCCGGCGTAACCGCTTCAGATATGCAGATCTGGGAAGAGCATATTGAGCAGTTGAAAAATCGCCCTAACCTTGGCTTGTACGCGGTATTAAACAAAATTGATGTGCTTTGGGATGAGTTAAGCGGGCGCAAGAAAACTGAAAAAGCCATAAATCGGGTAATTCGACAAACAGCACGTCACCTGAAAATTCCTGAAAGCGACATTTTGCCAGTATCTGCACAAAAAGCGCTGTTAGGTCGGGTAAAAGATGACAAAGCTCTGATACTAAAAAGCCAGATCAATGATTTGGAAAACGTGTTATCCGATACCATTCTGGGCAATAAAGAGTCCATGATGTGGGATAACATTATCCAGCAGTCTAGCCACCTGATAGAAGACTCAAAGCAAGTTCTGCAATCGCGTCAGGAACACTTGGAAAAGCAGGCTGAAGAATTACAAAACATGCGCGGCGATACCGAGACGGAGTTGCATCGTCTGATTGAAAACAGTAAAAACGCACAGGCTGAATTTAAAAAGCGGCATATTGCATTAAAGCCAAGCCAACGCTTGCTGGAACGCCAAACCGAAGTTCTAATGCACGGAATTAGTCGAGAATCACTCGAAGAAGTTATTCAAAGAACACTGCATGAAATGGTCGAAAGTCGCACCAGTGTTGGCATGATGCGAATTACCAAGCGCTTCTTTCAAGCCATTGAAAACTTGATGAATGAATACTGCCGTGAAGCTGAACTCAGTAACAAGATGGCCGAGTCCATGTACACTAAGTTTTCGCGCGACTTCGATATCGACTTGTTAGAACCTCGCTTCTTAAAAGCCAAAATTTATCGGCGAGAACTGCAAACCATTATTGATGAGTCGAGTCAACTGAATCGCAACCTGATGCTTGCGTTAACCGAGCAAAGTGTGGCGGTAAAACGTTTCTTCTCGACTACCGTAAGCAGTGTCTCACGGTTCTTTAAATACCTACGCGGAGAAACCCGAACTTGGTCACGCGAAGTAATCCTGCCATTGGTTCAACAGGTCAATTCACTGCGCGAAGTTTTAGACTCCAACCACCAGGAGTTATTAGCATTGCAAAAGAATGAGGCGACGGTTGAAGGCCGACTAAAAGCATTAAAAGCGCTCGTGTTTGAATTGGAAACCGAAGTTCATAATGCCAACCGCTCCTTAGAACGATTGACTAAGTCAGAACCCAAGAATTATTCCAGCAATGTAGTCAGTTTGGCGCGGGCTCGTCGCTAAAAACTAATTGCCGATCTATACTTAACAATACTCATAAAATCAGGGCATCAGTATTGCCCTGCCACATTTCAACTGGGAGAAACCAATGAAGCGTCGACTTTACTCTCTCCTTGGCCTGTTGCTTTGTTTCGGTGTGGCAAATGCTGCCGAAAATAACAGCGCTGACTTCGACAATTACACCATCCATTACAGTGTTTTTAACAGCGATTTTTTGCAGCCAGAAACAGCGCGGCAGTATGGGCTCAAGCGCTCCAAGTCCATTGCCTTGGTCAATATCACGGTCATGGACAACAGTGCTGGTAAAGCGGTTACCGCTAATATTACCGGTAATGCCTATAATCTGGCAGGGCAAAATAAAGACTTAGCCTTTAAAGAGATCCGAGAAGAAAACGCTGTCTATTACATTGCCAACCTCCGTTTTTCCAATGAAGAACGGCTCACTTTTAAACTATCTGTTCGCCCCACGGGTCAAGACCAACCCTATAACCTTGAGTTTAAACAAACTGTTTATACTTCCGAATAGTTAAAATGTAAGCCTTCCGCTGTACCCTATCGGCTGGATTGAATTACAATAACCCTCTTCAATCCAGCTCATAACACTTCATAAATTAATATGTCCAAAATCGTTCTAGCCAGCGGCAACAAGAAAAAAATTAATGAACTGCAACAAATTCTCGATGCATTCGATTGCGAAATCATTCCGCAAGGTGAGCTCGACATTTCCGATGCAATAGAAGATGGTCTCAGTTTTGTCGAAAATGCGATAAAAAAAGCGCGTCATGCTGCAAAAGAATCGGGCTTGCCGGCAATTTCTGATGACTCCGGCATTGAAGTGGATGCGTTAAATGGAGAGCCTGGCATTTACTCCGCGCGATATTCCGGCGAATCGGCCAATGACGAAGCAAACAATAAAAAGCTGCTAGAACAATTGAGTGGTGTAGATGAGTTTAAGCGCACTGCTCGATATCAATGTGTGATCGTTTATATGCGCCATCATCTCGATCCTACCCCCGTAATCTGTCACGGTAGCTGGGAAGGAAAAATTTTGAAAGCTCCGCAAGGAGCAGGAGGCTTTGGATACGATCCTCTTTTTTGGTGCCCGGAATACCAGTGCAGTGCAGCTGAGCTTACTGCAGAACAAAAACATGCTATCAGTCATCGCGGCAAAGCATTAGCTCAACTCAAAGCCTATTTTGAGTCACTATGATCAGCCTCTCTAGTCTGCCGCCGCTTTCTCTTTACATTCATATCCCCTGGTGTGTCCGAAAGTGCCCCTATTGTGACTTTAACTCACATGCGCAAAAAGAAGATCTGCCTGAAGATGAATATATCAATGCACTGATAAGGGACTTAACCGAACAGCTACCTCTGGTTTGGGGACGACGACTGCAAAGTATTTTTATCGGTGGTGGCACGCCGAGTTTGTTTTCGGCACAAAGTATGGATCGGCTACTCAGTCAGTTACGCGCCTTGATCCCATTTGAGTTTGATATTGAAATCACTCTGGAAGCGAATCCGGGAACTGCCGAAGCCAATAAATTTAAAGGCTTTCGTGAGGCAGGTATCAACCGATTATCAATTGGCGTACAAAGCTTTAACGATAATCAATTAAAGCAACTAGGACGCATTCACTCCGCTCAGGAAGCGTTCAATGCAATTGCAATGGCACAGCAGGCCGGGTTCGAGAAAATAAATATCGATCTGATGCATGGCTTACCTCAACAGAATGTTACTGATGCACAAACGGATCTGGTTAAGGCAATCAATACCGGCGTTTCCCATTTGTCCTGGTATCAACTCACTTTAGAGCCCAATACGCTGTTTTATCAACGTCCGCCTAAGCTACCGGAAGATGAAATACTTATCGATATTCAGGACATGGGCGATGACGTTTTACAGCAGGCAGGCTTTAGTCAGTATGAAGTGTCAGCCTTTGCGAAGTCGTCTAAAGTCCAAAGTCGTCATAATTTGAATTACTGGATGTTCGGTGATTATCTGGCCATTGGTGCCGGAGCACATGGAAAATTAACCTTACCGGCTGACAACAAAATCATTCGCTTTAGCAAGTATCGTAGCCCCAAAGATTATCTGGATACCACCAAACCATTTGAACAAACGCGCCGCGATATAGCCTATAACGAGCTGCCCCTGGAATTTATGATGAACGCCCTGCGACTCGTTGATGGCATACCCGAAAATTACTTTTTCGAACGTACAGGGCTTGCACTTCAGGTCATTGAACCACAGATCAAAGTGGCAGAAGAGCGAGAACTAATTGACCGCTCTAAAGGTTGGCTCAAAGCGACTCCTTTGGGACATCGGTTTTTGAACGATTTGCTCGATTATTTTTCAGAAGACAAGATTAACTTACCGAATAAAATTCAGATTAAACAGGTGGATTAGTTTTGAGATTTGCCAATCGATAAATGTTAGAAGGCTCAGTACTTTCGCCAATACATTCACAACTTTCAAACGTAAAGCCTAGCGACTCTAGCAACTTAATCGAAGCAAGATTATCAGGTGTTGTTAATGCAAGAAGAACATTTATGTTTAACTCTTCGCGGGCATATTGAATGACACCCAACGCGGCCTCTTTACCGATTCCCTTGCCTCTAAATGACGAGTAAACTGCATAACCAAGATCAATTTCATTAAGCACTGGTCGATTGACTAACCCGCAAAGCCCCATGGGTTGTTTAGAAAATTTATCTTCAATTAAATAAAGACCATACCCATGTTGGTTGTAGCTCCCCTGTAAATTTTCTCGAATGTATCGCTCTGCGCCGGCGATATCATAGGCTTCTTTATCACCAATAAACTTTAACCACTCGGGCTCGTTAACCAGTTTTAAAACAAAGGGGGCATCAGCTAGCTCTACATCTCGAAGAATTAGCCGTTTGGTCTGCAGTCGCACATTCATATTTTTACAAGTCACAACGTTTTGCGGTCATTGCTTTTCAAACATCAAATCCCAAACGCCATGTCCTAGTTTTTGACCGCGATTTTCAAACTTGGTAAGTGGGCGGTCATCGGGCCTTGGAATATAGTCGCCCGTTTGGGAGAGATTTTTCCAGCCCTCAGCTTGCTGCATTACTTCCAGCATGTGTTCGGCGTAGTTTTCCCAATCGGTCGCTAAATGTAAAAAGCCACCCGGTTTTAACTTTTGTTTTAATTGCTCGACAAAATGAGGCTGCACGATACGACGTTTATGATGACGTTTTTTATGCCAGGGATCAGGAAAGAAAATTTGCACACCGGATAGCGATTCATCACCAATCATTTGTTGAATAATTTCTACTGCGTCATGATTCATCACACGTAAGTTACTTAATTCAAACTCTTCAGCTAACAATAAGCACGCGCCAACTCCAGGACGATGAACTTCAATACCTAAATAATTACGCTCAGAGTAATTACGTGCTTGTTCAGCTAAGGATTTTCCCATGCCAAAACCAATTTCCAGAATTACCGGCTGGTCATTGCCAAAAACTTCACTGAAGCTCAGTGGTTGAGGCGTAAACTCAATACCCATTTGAGGAAACAATTCATCCATTGCTCGTTGCTGGCCCTTGGTCATGCGGCCTTCGCGCAAAACAAAACTGCGGATTTGCCGCATAAACTTAGGAGAATCCTGATCGGTCATATTCAATTTCGGTTGATGACGGGTACCAGACCCGAAGATTGCTTAAAGTCGCGATTTTATCAAAAATCACTACCTAAACGCTTAAAAATTGATTTTAAATGAACTTATTTTAGAGAAATATTTAAAAATACCTTTATAAATCACCAAACTAACAGCTACCATTAACTGACGTAGCAGTTGACCCTGCTCTTCAAATACGCGAAGCTGTTTTGACTAATCAGAGAGACTGCTTCCTCAGGGACCAATAAAATCTAAAACATTCTCATGTTTGATCTTCCTTCAATACCCAATAATCATGCTCTTGCCGTCCTCTTGTTAACGGTATTTGCGCTGTACTTGTTCCGGCGTGACGATATTCCGCTGGAAACCAGCTGTATGGCGGTATTGATTGCCGTCATCGTCGGCTTTGAAGTATTTCCTTTCACCATGGAAAACGGTGAAGCCCTTAGAGCGACTCGCTTTTTCTCAGGATTTGGTCATGAAGCTTTGGTATCCGTTTGTGCACTGATGATGGCCGGTCAGGGGTTGGTGCGCACCGGAGCACTTGAGCCTATCGGACGATTGCTGGCCAAGCTGTGGAAAAACTCGCCCATCATTTCTTTGCTTTTAACCCTTATCGTTGGTGCAGTACTCAGCGCTTTTATGAACAACACTCCCATTGTTGTATTACTGCTGCCCATTTTGATCAGCGTGTCGCTACGAACCAATACTTCAGCATCTTCGGTGCTCATGCCAATGGGCCTCGCTACTCTGGTGGGCGGCATGTCCACCACCATCGGTACCTCCACCAACCTGCTGGTTGTCTCAGTTGCTGCAGATATGGGCATGCGCCGCATGGAAATGTTTGACTTTCTTCCTGCCGCTGCGATCGCTGGCGCAGTTGCGATTGTTTATCTCTGGCTGATCGCGCCTCGAATTATGCCCGAACGTAAAGCGTCCATGTCAGACAGTTCACCAAGATTATTTACCGCGCATTTGACCGTTAAAGAAGAAGGCTATGCTGTAGGCAAAACTCTGGCAGAAGTCATCGAACATGCCGGCGGTAACTTAAGAGTTGAACGCATTCAGCGCGGTGAAGAAAACGACTCTCGAATCCTGCCGATGCCTGACGTAATACTTAAGGCGGGTGATCGGCTGCGGGTATCGGATACGCCGGAAAATTTAAAAGAGTACGAACAGGCTATTGGCGCCCGTCTCTATATGGGCAAGCAGGCAGTTGATGACGAACATCCATTGGAAGCCCAGGATCAACAACTGGCCGAGGTTGTAGTCGTGCCAGGCTCGCCGCTCGCCGGTTCTACATTAAAAAACGTGCGCTTTATCGATCACTTTAAGCTGGTTGCCATTGCTCTGCACCGTGGCGGAAAGGCGATCGATTTGTACCGAAAGCTGGGCAATGTGTCTTTGCATGTCGGAGACATTTTGCTGGTGCAGGGCCCGCGTGAAAATATCGCCAAAATGAAGCAGCAGGGCGATTTGCTGGTCCTTGACGCCACGACTGACCTGCCTCACTCCAGTAAAGCCCCGGTTGCTTTGCTTATCATGGCGAGCATTATTGCTCTGGCCGCATTTGATATTCTGCCAATTGCCGTCAGTGCTTTATGTGGCGTTATCACCATGTTACTGACCGGCTGCATGAGCTGGCGCGATGCTTCATTAGCACTTAGCACGCAAGTCGTACTGATAGTCGTAGCCTCGCTGGCACTTGGTGAGGCGCTGCTGGCAACCGGAGGCGCTGATTATCTGGCGGAATCCTTCGTCGCCATTATGTCGGGTGCACCACCCGTCTTTATTCTGTCGGGTTTAATGCTATTGCTGGCCATACTGACCAACGTAGTTTCCAATAACGCCGCAGCGGTTATCGGCACTCCTATTGCCATATCGGTTGCTCAGCAGCTGCAGCTGTCACCCGAACCTTTCGTCATTGCGGTTCTGTTTGGTGCCAATATGAGTTACGCCACGCCGGTCGCCTACAAAACCAACTTATTGGTAATGAACGCCGGTGGCTATCGCTTCTCCGACTTTCTACGCATTGGTGGTCCGCTAGTGCTTCTGATGTGGCTGGTTCTATCGTTTGTATTACCGATTCTTCATCCGCTACTACCGGGCTAGTCGGGCTCAGGGCTGACTCTTTTGATCGCAAGGCTTCGCTTGTAGAGTTAGCCCTGTTCACCTAAGACGCATTTCATTACACTGCGTGTTTTCCAGTCAGAGATTTACGAGAGGTATTCTTGGAAGTCACGGCCTTTCAAAAAGCGGTACTCAAGTTTTACGATAAACGCGGACGAAAAGACCTACCCTGGCAACAGAAGAAAACCCACTATCGGGTATGGGTGTCGGAAGTGATGCTGCAGCAAACTCAGGTCGCCACCGTAATCCCCTACTATCAGCGCTGTATGGAGCGCTTTCCCAGCTTGGAACATCTGGCGCAGGCCACACAGGACGAAGTG
>JBFHVL010000005.1:0-34109 GCA_041589565.1 Kangiellaceae bacterium
CCTATGTTTTAAAAAATGACTCTGGACATTATTAAAGCTTTGTTTTTAAAAAGGGCGGAGAAAGGAACACCCATGAAAGCGCTTTCACAATAAGCAGACAAGTTAAGGTTGGCAATGTATTCGTTTAAGTCTAAAGCCCCGTATTCTAACCAGGGAACAATAAATACAACTAAAACAACAAGTTATACTTCTGGTTTAATATCCTGGCGAAAGTATTTATATGTTGCAAAGCACATAAATTGAGCTATTCAACAATTACTGTCAGCCCTCATTTATACTCTTACAAAGCAAACCAAACCTAAGGATATTTCAATGACTTCAATTGCATCTTTACATTATCTGGAAATAGTCACGCCCGAAGTTAATCAAACAGCAGATATTTACCGTTCACAGTTTGGATGGCACTTTGGCGAGCCGATTGCCGAACTCGGCAATGCACTGGTCGCGAGTCTCAATGATGGTTCGCGTTGCGGCATTAGAGCACCGATGAGTCCTGCCGAAAGTCCTAAAGTAAGAATTTACCTGAGGGTAGATTCAATTGCCGATCATGTTAGACAACTGGCTCAGTCCGATGCCGAAGTATTACTTGATCGTATGGAGATCCCGGGGCATGGCACTATTGCGATTTATCAAATGGGTGGTGTCGAGCATGGTTTATGGGAGTTAAATTGAATTTAAGTTTTTCGATCATGAAAAAATATTGAATGACCATTTTCAGCTTGTGATATAAATGCGGCAATGGTTTAGTGTGCGCAGTGGTTTAAACTGACTTTTTAAAGGATATTACGCACATGCCATTATGTCATCGAGTAATCATGTTAAGCACTTTATTGCTTGCAAGTTTTTCAGTGTTGGCCAGTAAACAAGAAGCTCAAGAGCTGGTTGAAAACTTTTATACCTCCGCCTTTGTTGAACACAATATTGTTGACGCAGCAGAGCGCTATATCGATGAAGACTATATTCAGCACAACCCTTATTTAGCCAACGGTAAAAAGCCACTGGTGGATTTTTTTTCTGGGTATTTAAAAAACAACTCGGGATTAAAGGTGCAGATCAAACGCATATTAGTGGATAAGGATTTGGTAGTGGTTCACAGTCATTGGCAACTATCGGAAAACGATAACGGCAGTGCGGTCATGGATATTTTTAGAGTATCCGAAGATAAGATTGTCGAACACTGGGATGTGGTTCAAAAAATTCCTGCAAAAAGCGCTAACGGCAACACCATGTTTTAAGTTATTAACAAATATTATTCTGGATAAAAATCATAGTCGCCATCGGGAGGGGTTTTAAATCGCTTATAGCCCCATTCGAATTGCGGCCTGTTGGATAAGACAATTGTTTCAATATTTTGATTCATTCTTTGCAAGTAGTCGGCTAACGGTAGCGTTGCATCTAGTTCATCCGGCTGCTTAATATGAACAATAAAACCTCGACGGGTTCGTTCAATAAAAAACAGCAACAACTCAGCCTGGGTTTTCTCCACCAGTTTTTTGGGTAAGGTCATGGTATAGGCTGGTTTACCAAAAAAGTTTACATAGATTCCACTGCCTTTTTCCGGCTCTTGATCGGTTAGCAAAATAAAAACATTGCCTTGTTTTAAATGATTCAGGATTCGGCGTGCATGCTTTCGTTCACCTGAGATCATTTTAGCGCCAGTTTTTTCACGTCCTTTAATAATGATGTTATTTAATGCAGCTATCTTAGCTTTACGGTACATGGCTGCGGAATTAAAGTGCAGACCGCACCAGAAGGTTATTAACTCCCAACTACCACAATGGGGTCCTGTTAATAAAACACCACGATTTTGATCTAACACGTCATTGATTAAGTCTTTTCCATAGACTGCTTCTATTTTCGAACTTATTGCGCGTTCTGGCTGTTTCCAAATCCAGAAAGACTCGGTCATCACCATTCCAGAATGCAGTGAACTTCGATAAACCAATCGTTTACGCTCCTGTTCCGACATGTCTGGAAAGCAATGTGTTAAATTTCGAAACGAAGTTCGGCAATGTCGACGGCGAGTGAAGTAAATAGCACGCCCAAGTTGTCGTCCGAACCAGCGATTAATCGATAAAGGTAAGCAGCCTAAGATTGAAGCGCAAAAATAAACCAGTGCCGACTTCATAGATTCTCATAAACCGGAGGTTCATCGTCGGGCTGTGGACGATAACGCCGATAGGACCACTCAAATTGCTCAGGAGATTGACGAATTTGAGACTCAATCCCACGGTTTAAAGAAGTTGCAAAGGCAACAGGATCCTTTTCACTCAAATCAAACTGGGCAGGTTCAATATGCACCAGAAAACCTTCTTTAACCCGTTTTGCGTAAAAATACATAAGCTGTGCGTTAGACTTTTGAACAAGTTTTTGAATGATGGTCATAGTGTAAGCAGGACGATGGAAAAACGGTGCAAACACCCCGCTCTTTTTACCGGGCTTTTGATCCGACAAAATTATAAACGTGTCGCCACGCTCCAGAACATTGAACATGGTTTTAACGCCTTCGCGAGTCCCCGGCACCATCTCGACTCCGGCTTTTTCCCTCGCTTTTCGAATCACCGGATCCATCTCTGGGTTTTTCGGTTGCTTATAGGCAATTGCACAAGGGGTGGTTCGCGCCACCCAGTTTAATAGAGCCTCCCAGTTCCCCAGATGAGCGCCAGTAAGGACTATCGGCTGTCCTTTGGCCTTAGCTTGTTGGATATATTTTAAACCTTCAACCGCAACAAATCGTCGAGTCACTTTTTCAGAAGGATTAAACCATACCCATATTGACTCGACGGCGCATTGCGCCGAATGGATACAGCTTTGGCGCGTTAGCTTTTCGATACGACTGGCGGAGTATTCAGGAAAACACAGCTCCAGGTTACGACGTGAGACTTTTACACTGCGACCATTGACGTAATAGGCGAGAGAGCCCGCGATCCAGCCGAAGCCACGCAGTAAAGAGAATGGGATTCTAGCCATTACCAGGAATACGCCATATAAGACGCGTGTTTTTAAGGTATTCTTTAGACTTTCGGTCATCTGGGCCGATACTCGTTTGAACCAGCCCAGATTTTACGAGATTTAAGCAGGTAATTCTAACTCGCAATAAATTTCAGTAACGATTATCGCGATGGTCGGATTAGGTCCAGCTTCGCATAAGCGGGTAATTCCAACTGAAGTTGCGATTCTATTCCATCCAGTTGATCAAATTGGTCGCAAAGCTTTTTAGCCGTGTTGGCCAGCTTTTCAGCTTCAAACTCCATTTGCGCTTCCAAGTCCTTACCGAACATTTCCATGCGAAACTCCAGATCCTTAAGCTCTTCTTCATCACCACTTAACGCCTGCGACACGATCTTAAGCACAGTTTTACCGCTGGCATTTTCAACAACCTCATCAACAATGGCGTCGAGTTCTGCATCAAAGTCATCGGATAAACCGTCAGAACTGACGATACCGCCATTCAGCTGCTTCTGCTCCACTTCACGTCTAATCCGATCACTGAGCCCATCGAGTTTAGTCATCAGTTTAGCGGAGGTATCCGGGTTATCACTGAATAAAGTAGTGACGGTAGCTGTTACTGCTTTTACCGCCATTTCTGCGGCTTCGCCGGCTATGGTGGCAATTTCCGGTATCAAATCGCGATAGCCGGAGGCCATTTGCACCACCAACTTTTGTTGCGACGGGTTTAGGTGTTGCGAGTTACCATACAGACTGAGCCGATTGTTCTCATCAATGCGTAGCAGCTCTTCATCATTGTCTTTAACAATCACTGTTTTATTATCAATTGATAGCTGATAGGGAAGATCAAGTTGGCACTCTTCCTGTTTGGCCATTCCTGTGGTTGAAATACCTATAACCAAGGTAACCGCTACAATTCGATTTATCATGTCCCCAACCCTCCTAATAAATAATGGACTCTGAATTGGTCGAAGAAGCTTGGGAAATAGTTTGGATTAACTGAAGAGGAGATGTAACAGAGTGTAAAAAAGGCCGCTAATGCGGCCTTGGTCAAATATGCGGTGTTATCGATTAATCAACGTTGTAATCGCATCGATCATATCCTGAGTGGTATTAAATGCTCGGGCATTAATACGGTAACGATCATTAACGACAAAACTAGGTGTCGATAGAATCTTATGTCCGATCGCTTTTTTGCGCGCCAAACGTAGTTTCGAGCTTAACTGGAAAGATCCGGCTGCCTGATCAAACTTTTTCGCATCGGCACCTAATTTTACGAATAGTTCTTTTAATTGCGCTTTATTGGCAATTGGCTTTTTCTCAACGTGCACCTGGTGATAAATCGCATCGTGCGCTTTTTCCAGGCCTAGCATCTCTGCAATAAAGTAAGCTTCAACGTAAATGCGCCAGGTAGGGTTATTCTCGTATGGTACATACTCAAACTCGGTGCCTTCAGGCAAAGCAGCTTTAATAGCAGCGGTTAATGGCTCAGATTTAAAACAGCCGGGACAGCCATAATTAAAGTACTCAGAGATTTTTTTCTGCTCACTACTTTTGGCCGATACGATATCGTAATGAACACCTTCTTCCAGTTCGATCGCTGCAACGGATAAGGCTAAGGTCGTACTAAGTACCAGAATTAATCGTTTGAATAACTGCATGCATTACTCCACAGTAACTGATTTAGCTAAGTTTCTTGGTTGATCCACATCAGTTCCCTTGATCACGGCCACATGATAACTCAGCAGTTGTAAAGGAACGGTATAAATGATCGGGGCGGTAATTGAATGCTCAGACTCAATATTCACCAGCTTTAATCCATCTTCGGCTTTAAACGGTGCTTTAGTGTCCGCAAAAACATACAGTTGACCGCCACGAGCACGAACTTCTTCCATATTAGATTTCAGTTTTTCCAGAAGTTCATTTTGAGGGGCAACCACCACAATCGGCATCTCATGATCAATCAGAGCTAATGGACCGTGTTTTAACTCACCAGCAGCATAAGCTTCAGCGTGAATGTAGGAGATCTCCTTCAGTTTAAGCGCACCTTCCATTGCAATAGGGTATTGGTCGCCACGACCCAAAAACAAGCTGTGATGCTTTTCAGTGAAATCTTCCGCCAGATGTTCAATCAACTTGTCTTGTTGAAGAGACTTTTTAATTTCTCCTGGGATTGCTTCTATTGCTGTTACCAGTTTACTTAAATCGGCTTCTGACATGCCTTTATGGCGAGCGATACAGGCCACCAACATCAATAGTCCTGCCAACTGAGTGGTAAAAGCTTTGGTACTGGCAACGCCAATTTCTGCACCAGCACGAGTCATAAAGGCCAGATCCGATTCTCGGACCAATGATGAGCCAGGTACATTACAAATTGTCAAAGAAGACATAAAGCCTTGTTCTTTAGCTTTGCGTAACGCTGCTAAGGTATCGGCAGTCTCTCCAGATTGTGAAATCGTAATAAAGAGCGCATTTTTCGGCACAAAGGTTTTGCGATAACGATATTCAGACGCAATTTCGACATTACAAGGAATGTTTGCTAACTCTTCACACCAATACTTCGCTACCATACCTGCATGAAAAGAGGTTCCACAGGCGACAATCTGGATGGCTTCAATCTTTTCAAAAATGTCTTTCGCATTTACACCAAATATTTCATCGGAGATATGGCCGTTAACAACGCGACCTTCTAAAGTATTTGCGATGGCATCAGGCTGTTCGTGAATTTCTTTAAGCATGTAATGGCGGTAAGGGCCTTTATCGCCAGCATCATGCTGAATAGAAGACTCCTGAAAATCACGTTCAACGGCTTGATCATTACTATCGAAGATTTCTAACGATGTGCGCGTCACTCGAGCGACTTCGCCTTCTTCTAAATATAAGAATTGACGTGTCACTGGCAGCAGCGCAAGTTGATCAGAGGCTACAAACATCTCTCCAATCCCTTTGCCAACCACTAATGGGCTGCCGGAACGAGCGACGATGAGTTCTTCGGGCTGTTGGCGATTCATTATTACTGCGCCATAGGCACCTTCAAGTAATTTTACTGCTCGTTGCACGGCTAATAAGGTATCTTGAGTTTGTTTAAATTCTTCAGCTACCAAATGCGCAATGACCTCGGTATCGGTAGCTGATACGAACTGATATCCTTTATTGGTTAATATTTCTCGCAGCTCTTCGTGGTTCTCAATAATGCCGTTATGAACCACAGCAAAATCATCGCCGGAAATATGGGGGTGAGCATTAATTTCGCTAGGCTCGCCATGAGTAGCCCAACGGGTATGTGCGATGCCTAGTCCACCTGAAAGGGGTGAGACTTCGACGGCGTCGGATAACTCCTTCACTTTACCGAGTCGGCGCACCCGCTGAATTTCGTTGTTATTCAAAATGGCTACACCCGCCGAGTCGTATCCTCGATACTCTAAACGGCGCAGGCCTTCTAATAATATTTCTGCCACATCCCTTTGTGCTACCGCACCAACTATGCCACACATGCTAGCAATCTCCTGAGCATTGAATAAAAATTATTTGGACTTTTTAACTGGACGTTGCCAGCCATCAATTTCTTTCTGTTTAACGCGAGTAATGCATAAGGCGTCATCAGATACATCTCGGGTAATGGTACTTCCGGCGCCAACCGTAGCATTCTCGCCCACAGTCACGGGCGCTACCAATTGGGTATCGGAACCAATAAATGCTCCATCTTTAATAATGGTTTTATGTTTATTAGCACCATCATAATTGCAGGTAATGGTACCGGCGCCAATATTGACACCATTGCCTACTTCCGCATCGCCCACATAAGCCAAATGATTAGCCTTGCTGCCATTACCAATTACAGATTTTTTAACTTCAACAAAGTTGCCAATATGAGCATCATCTTTTAATTGCGTACCTGGTCTTAATCGTGCAAAAGGCCCTACCGTACACTGGGCTCCCACCACTGCTTCTTCAATAATTGAGTTGGGTTTAATCACGCTGCCAGCACCAATTTCGCAATCTTTCAGTATGCAGTTTGCACTGATAACTGCACCTGTGCGAATAGTGACATTACCTTCAATGATCACATTCACATCGATCGTCACATCGGGATCAATAATTAGCTTGCCACGCAAATCAAAGCGGTGTGGATCAATTAATGTTACGCCGCCTTCCAGTAATTCACGAGCACGAGTAAGTTGATAGGCTCGCTCAAGCGCAGCCAACTGAAGTCGATTGTTCACACCTTCAACTTCGGTAGCATCATTTGGTGTTGCCGTAACGATTTGTCGTTTATCTGCGGCCGCCAGTCCAATAATATCGGTTAAGTAATATTCACCCTGAGCGTTATTGTTTGTTAACTGCGATAACCATCGCTTTAGATCACCGCCACGTGCAGAAAGAATACCGGTATTGACCTCGCAAACTTCAAGTTGTTCTGGTGTTGCATCTTTCTGCTCAACAATTCCAATGACAGATTGCTCGTTATCACGAATGATTCGGCCGTAACCTGTTGGATCGGGAAGGTCAACGGTCAATAATGAAACGCCATCGGGTTCACGAATTTTTAGCAGCTCATACAGAGTGTCGTGATGGATCAAAGGCACATCACCGTACAGAATCAAGACATCATCGTCGTCTTTAATATGGGGGCTGGCCTGATCGACCGCATGTCCGGTGCCCAGTTGTTCGGCTTGTTCAACCCAGGTGATTTCAGTACCTTCAATGGCAGTTTTAACCTGATCACCACCGTGACCATAAACTACAAAAATATTATCAGCTCTTAGGCTTCTGCAGGTATCGACCACATGCTGAAGCATGGGCTTGCCTGCAATGGGATGCAAAACTTTCGGTAACGACGAACGCATCCGAGTTCCTTGTCCAGCGGCCAGTATGATAACGCTTAAACTCATAGTGATTCCTTGCTCTGACTCGTCATATCGATGGATGTAATCAAGACGTCCGATCTTGCCCTAACACCGCTACAATTGGAATAGTAGACCATAGCTAAATGCAAAAAAGGGAGGCAAGCCTCCCTTAAAATTGGACTGTGATGTGTTCCGGTTACTTACCAGCTTTACGACGGATCGCTTGCAGGGTACGTAACTGAGCAACCGCTTCAGCCAATTCGGCTGCCGCTTTGGAGTACTCGATCTCGGCATTTTGATCTTTCAGTGCATTTTCGGCTGCTTTTTGCGCTTCTAGCGCTGCTGCTTCGTCCACGTCGTTAGCCCGAACAGCCGTATCGGCCAAAATGGTCACAACGTGAGGTTGCACTTCCAGCATGCCACCGGAAACATAATAAAACTCTTCTTCGCCACCATGCTTGGTTACTTTTACCGGACCTGGCTTCAGGGTTGTCAGTAGAGGAGCGTGGCCTGGTGCGATACCCAACTCACCCAACTCACCGGTAGCTACCAGCATGTCAACGGTGCCGGAGAAGATTTCTTCTTCGGCACTGACGATATCGAGATGAAACGTATATGGCATTTTATTCATCCCTTTCAGTTAGTCTTAAAGACTTTTCGCTTTCTCAACTGCTTCTTCAATGCTTCCAACCATGTAGAAAGCTTGTTCTGGCAGATGATCGTATTCGCCATTCAGGATGCCTTTAAACCCAGCAATGGTCTCTTTCAATGGAACGTATTTTCCAGGCGCGCCGGTGAATACTTCCGCTACGAAGAAAGGCTGAGACAGGAATCGCTGAATCTTACGAGCACGAGCAACGATTTGCTTGTCTTCTTCAGACAGCTCGTCCATACCTAGAATCGCGATGATGTCTTTCAGTTCTTTATAACGTTGCAGTACCGACTGTACACCACGAGCAACGTCATAATGCTCCTGACCGATAACCAGAGGATCCAGCTGACGAGAAGTTGAATCCAGAGGATCTACCGCAGGGTAGATACCCAGCTCTGCAATTTGACGTGACAATACAACAGTCGCATCCAAGTGAGCGAAGGTGGTTGCAGGTGAAGGGTCAGTCAAGTCATCTGCAGGTACGTATACCGCTTGAATCGAGGTAATCGAACCTGTTTTGGTTGACGTGATACGCTCCTGAAGTACACCCATTTCTTCTGCCAGAGTCGGCTGATAACCAACCGCCGATGGCATACGACCTAACAGAGCCGATACTTCGGTTCCTGCCAGAGTGTAACGATAGATGTTATCGATAAACAACAGTACGTCACGGCCTTCGTCACGGAATTTTTCCGCCATGGTCAAACCGGTCAATGCTACACGCAGACGGTTACCAGGAGGTTCATTCATCTGACCGTAAACCAGTGATACTTTGTCGATAACGTTAGAATCTGTCATCTCGTGGTAGAAGTCGTTTCCTTCACGAGTACGCTCACCTACACCAGCAAATACCGAGTAACCTGAGTGCTCGATAGCGATGTTACGGATAAGCTCCATCATGTTTACGGTTTTACCTACACCGGCACCACCGAACAGACCAACTTTACCACCTTTAGCGAATGGACATACCAGGTCAATAACCTTGATACCCGTTTCTAACAATTCGTTAGTCGCCGCTTGCTCTTCGTATGAAGGCGCTTTACGGTGAATCGCCATGCGCTCTTGCTCGCCGATAGGACCTTTTTCGTCAATTGGATTACCCAATACGTCCATAATTCGACCAAGCGTTTCTTTACCTACTGGTACTTGAATCGGAGCACCTGTGTTTTGTACAGACATGCCACGCTTCATACCATCCGATGAACCCATCGCGATACAACGTACAACTCCATCACCGAGTTGTTGTTGAACTTCAAGCACAATCTCACTGCCGTCTACGTTCAACGCGTCGTATACTTTGGGTACATTGTCACGTGGGAATTCCACGTCAATTACCGCACCGATAATTTCTACAATGTTACCACTGCTCATATCACAGTCCTCTTTACAAATTTAAATCTTATTCTGGGTTATACAGCCGCAGCACCAGCTACGATTTCAGAAAGTTCCTGAGTGATCGCTGCCTGACGTGCTTTGTTGTATACCAGTTGTAATTCGTTGATCAGTTCACCAGCATTATCCGATGCTGCCTTCATGGCGACCATTCGTGCTGCCTGTTCACAGGCAATATTGTCAACCACACCCTGATAAACCTGAGACTCAATGTATCGAGTAAATAAAACTTCCAATAGCGCCTTCGCGTCAGGTTCGTAGATGTAGTCCCAGTGATGTTTTAGTTCATCATCATCACTTGGCACGATCGGTAATAATTGGTCGACGGTAGGTTGCTGTGTCATGGTGTTTACGAAATCATTCGAAGCCATAAACAGTCGATCAATTCGACTTTCGTTATAAGCATCCAGCATTACCTTAACCGCACCAATCAAATCGGAAACTTGTGGAGTGTCTCCCAGGTGAGTTGCCTGAGCAACCACATTACCGCCAAAGCGTTTAAAGAATGCTTGCGCTTTAGAGCCAATCAGACACAAATCAATTTCTGCGCCTTGATCGCTCCAGGCTTTCATTTCGCTTAACGCTTTTTTGAACAAGTTAATGTTCAAACCACCACATAATCCGCGGTCAGTCGAAATGATAATAAAGCCAACACGCTTTACTTCACGTTCTTTCATAAACGCATGCTGGTATTCGGTATTACCGTGGGCAATGTGCCCGATAACACTGCGAATACGCTTGGCGTAGGGACGCGTCGCAGCCATACGATCTTGTGCTTTACGCATTTTACTGGCTGCAACCATCTCCATGGCACTGGTGATCTTTTGGGTGTTTTTAATACTCCCAATTTTGGTTCTAATCTCTTTAGCGCCGGCCATATGCTTTTCCTGTTACTCTTGGTGACAGAATCGGGAAGCTAAAACTTCCCGCCTTCTCATTACCAGGTTTGAGTTGATTTGAACTTGGTAACGGCTTCTTCCAACGCACCTGCAATCTCGTCGCTGAAATCACCCGACTCGTTGATTTTTTCCATCAACGCTTTTTCGTTACTCTTCATGTAATCGATTAGCGCAGATTCAAAATCACCAATTTTATCCAACTCAATATCTTTCAAGTGACCTTTTTCAGCGGCGTACAGAGATACACTCATTTCCGCAACTGACATAGGTGCATATTGAGATTGTTTCATCAACTCAGTTACACGCTGACCGTGCTCTAACTGTGCACGAGTCGCTTCGTCTAGATCCGAAGCAAACTGAGCGAAGGCTGCTAGCTCTCGATACTGAGCCAATGCCAAACGAATACCACCACCCAGTTTCTTAATGATTTTGGTTTGAGCCGCACCACCTACACGAGAAACCGATAGACCTGCGTTTACCGCTGGACGAATACCTGAGTTAAACAGGTTGGTTTCAAGGAAGATCTGACCGTCGGTAATCGAGATTACGTTAGTCGGTACGAAAGCAGAAACGTCACCCGCTTGAGTTTCAATGATAGGTAAAGCAGTTAAAGAACCAGTTTTACCTTTCACTTCACCGTTAGTGAGTTTTTCTACATATTCTGCGTTGATTCGAGCAGCACGCTCTAACAGACGTGAGTGCAAGTAGAAAACGTCACCGGGATAAGCTTCTCGACCCGGAGGACGACGTAACAATAGAGAAATTTGACGATAGGCCCAAGCTTGCTTGGTCAAGTCATCATAAACAATTAATGCATCTTCGCCGCGATCACGGAAGTATTCACCCATGGAACAACCAGCAAAAGGTGCAATGTATTGTAAAGCCGCAGAGTCAGAAGCAGAGGCTGCCACAACGATGGTGTGATCCATTGCGCCGTGCTCTTCTAACTTACGTACAATATTTGCGATGGTCGATGCTTTCTGACCTACCGCAACGTAAATACATTTAACGCCAGTACCTTTCTGATTAATGATGGCGTCGATAGCGATGGCCGTCTTACCCGTTTGACGGTCACCGATGATTAACTCACGCTGACCACGACCAACTGGGATCATGGAGTCAATCGCTTTGATACCTGTTTGTACAGGTTGTGATACCGACTGACGTGCGATAACGCCAGGCGCTACTTTTTCTACTGCAGAGTAGGTAGCCCCTTCAATTGGACCTTTACCGTCGATTGGATTACCCAATGCGTCGACAACGCGGCCCAACATACATTCGCCAGTGGGTACTTCAAGAATACGACCGGTACATTTGGCTTTTTGACCTTCAACAATACCGGAGTAATCACCTAGCACTACCGCACCAACCGAGTCACGCTCAAGGTTAAGAGCCAGACCGTAGCGACCACCAGGAAGCTCGATCATCTCACCTTGCATAACATCGGCCAGACCGTGAATACGTAAAATACCGTCAGAAACGCTGACGATAGTGCCTTCATTACGAGCTTCAGAAACAACTTTAAAATCTTGAATACGTTGTTTAATTAACTCGCTGATTTCAGATGGATTCAGTTGCATGCTCATGCTCTGGATTCCTTTTATACTTTCAGCGTCTCTGACAGTTTGGCAAGCCTTCCGCGTACCGAACCATCAATGACCATATCTTCAGCTTCAATGACCAGGCCGCCCAGTAAAGATTTATCAACTTTTACATTGATATTGACCTGTCGCCCTAATTTTGAAGCCAGCTTCTGTTTTAACTTATCTTGTTGCTCAGCTGTCAGTTCAGCTGCAGAAGTGACCTCTGCATCAACCGTTTTTTCAAATTCGGCTTTTAGATGCACAAAGATTTCTGCAATAGTTGGCAACGCCAATAAGCGACGATTGTGTGACAATAACTTGATAAAGTTTTGTCCTTGAGCGTCAAGTTTACCTTCGCAAACTTTCAGCATGGCGTCTTGTTGTTGCTCATGCGTTAAGTGAGGGCTCGACAGTAAACCTTGCATTTGTGCATCGGAAACAACCGCTGCTGCAAAGTTCAACATATCTGACCATTCCGCTAACGCGTTTGCCGCCATAGCATGCTCAAATGCCGCTTTGGCATAAGGTCTCGCTACTGTGGAATATTCAGCCATGGTCTACCCTTTTATAGTTCCGCGACCAGTTTTTCGACAATGTCGTTCTGCTTGTCTGCATCAATGTTTCGCTCGATGATTTTTTCTGCGCCAGCAACAACCAATGAAGCTAACTGTGCACGCAGTTGTTCACGTGCTCGATTAACTTCCTGATCAATTTCGGCGCGAGCACCGGCTAGAATCTTCTCGGCTTCTGCACGAGCGTCTTCTTTAGCAGACTCTACAATTTCACTATGACGCTTCTTTGCTTGGTCAATCAAGGTCGCAGCTTCTGCTTTTGCTTCTTTCAGTGCTTTTGCGGCACCTTCTTTAGCAAGCTCAAGGTCGTGCTGCGCTTTTTCAGAGGCAGCAAGACCTTCGGCAATTTTAGCTTGACGATCTTGAATGGCTTTCAGCAAGGGAGGCCAAACATATTTCATGCAGAACGCGACGAAGATGGCAAAAGCCACCATTTGGAATAACAGAGTTAAATTAATATTCACGTCGGTTCTCTCCTAAGTGGGTTTAGTTTGCGGTTCGTCACTTAGCCTTGCAAAGCAGCTAGGTAAGGGCTTGCAAACGTAAACCACATGCCGATACCAATACCGATCATGGTTACGGCGTCGAGAAGACCTGCAACAAGGAACATTTTAACTTGTAGTTGCGGAGCCAGTTCTGGCTGACGAGCAGAAGCTTCGATGAACTTACCACCTAAGATACCAAAGCCAATCGCAGTACCTAACGCACCCAGACCCAAAATCAAAGTTACGCCTAAGGCCGTCATCGCTAAGATAGTTTCCATTGTTTTCCTCCGGTTAAAGAAACTTAAATATAAATAATGTTGAAACGTTAAAACCTAGTGATCTTCATGCGCCATGCTTAAATAAACAATGGTCAGCATCATGAAGATAAAAGCTTGAAGTACAATTACTAATATGTGGAAGATTGCCCAAATCACATGTGAAAGAGCGCCGCCAACAAAACCACCAATACCTGCCGTGAACAAGAGTGCAATCAGCATGAAAATTAACTCACCGGCGTAAAGGTTACCGAATAAACGCAGTGCTAATGATACTGGCTTGGCCAATAATCCCACACCTTCCAGAATGAAATTCACAGGAATAAATAAAAGTTGCACTAAAGGATTCGGACTACTGAACGGATGTAAAGTCAGTTCTTTCAAGAAGCCCATTGGACCTTTAATTTTGATGCTGTAGAAAATGATCAATAAGAACACGCCGATCGACATACCAAAGGTAATGTTGGCGTCGGTGGTCGGAACGACCTTCATATAATCAACGCCACCAGTAGCAAACAGCCAAGGTAGGAGATCTACCGGGATTAAATCCATAAAGTTCATTAGGAATACCCAGACGAAAATGGTCAGCGCCAAAGGCGCGATCACCGGGCTGCGACCATGGAAGGTGTCTTTCACACTCTTATCGACAAACTCAACAATCATTTCAACAAATGACTGCAGTTTACCGGGGTTTTCCATCGTTGCTTTCTTCGCAACGCTGCGGAATAACCATAAAAATAAAATACCTAGGAATACCGACCAACCAATACTGTCGACATGGATGGCCATAAAGTTACCATCACAAATGTAGCCATTGTCAGCACTACTCCATTGCCAACCTTGTTCGGTCTGGCAAACGGTCAAGTTTTTTAAGTGGTGCTGGATGTAACCTGCGCTCGTTAATCCGCCATTCGCATCAGCCATAGCAAGCCCTAATCGTTAAGTGGTTTTCGTTTAACTATCACCGGCGCAATCCAAAACATAAGCAAAGATGCACCAAAGCCGATAAACAAAAAGCCAATTGATACCGGTATATACTTAAAAACAATTACAAACAGTATTATCGTGAGGAAAATTTTGAGAAATTCGCCGAAAAAAAAGTTTTGCACTATTTTTTTCGCAGCTCGAGCTCCAGCATGCTTGAAGCCAAACTGAATCAAAACCCAAGCCGGTAGTAATTGAACAAAACCGCCAACTAATACCGAGTAGGCCGACTGCCATCCCCAAATAAAACTCAATGCAGATACTGCCAAAACGCCGAGAAGCTGCAGGTACCAGATTTTGTACGCCTGACTTTTTAATTGTGCGGACAAAACTGATGACATATTCGACAACAACTTCCAGCGAATGCAACTAAGAATTATTCTCAATTGCTTATAAAAATTCGGGCAAATTATAGGTGGTATATGGCGGCGATTCAACCGAAATTGCCGTTTGTTCGCACGCGTTGGCGCGCGCCGTGCAAAGCAACTGCGTAATTCTCAAAGTAAAAAGGTAAAAGGTCCACGCATATTTCTATATCTAGTAGCTAGTAGGCAAGATTACGCTAGATATGGATTTAATAGCTTTGCTTTCATTTTTGTCCCGAAACAAAAAAAGCTGGCCCTGAGGCCAGCTTTTTGGTGCAGAGTAATGGTTTACGGCTTCCACTCGGCGTTAATATTAACACCTGAGTAAGTGGAGTAAGCTCGAACGCTGATGTACCAAGTACCCGACTGAGGACTGTTAAAGTTACAGCTCTCTGTGTTACCCCAACGATAAGGACGACAGTCGTAGCTGCTTGTGGTCGGTTGCGCTCCGCGACGTACGTAAAGGTCAGCATCGCCACTTCCACCACTCATATTAACCGTAAAGGTCGACATGCCAGCAGGAATCTCTACCGGATAATGTCTCCAAGAACCAGTACTACCCGATAAATTTGACTGATTAAACGTACCACCCGTACCGCCACTACCTGGCTCAGTAAAGGATCCCTTTAGCGTGGTATTCGAGTAAGACGTGTAACCACGTAACATTACCCAATAGGTGCCACCCTGTACATTCGAGATATTACAGGTTTCATTGTTTCCGCTACGATAAGGTCGGCAATCGTAGGACGACGTAGTCGGCTTGGAACCAAACTTCACGTACATATCAGCATCGCCGGAACCACCCGAGAGAACGAAACTCAAGTTGGTTGACCCTGCTGGCACATCAAGGAAGAAGAAGTCCTGATCACCCTGCGCACCTGATAAGCCGGTCTCGGTTACACCATTAGTCAACTCAGTGTCACCTGGAGGAGGGGGAGGAGGCGTACCACCACCGTCACAACCACTCGCTAGATAATCATAGGCCGCTTTCGCTTTGACTATACCCCAGCCATATTGGTTATCACGACCAGCCGAACCACGATCTTCAGCTGTCGCGTTTAACGCATTTCGAATTTGAGTAGCAGAGCACTGAGTATAGTGACTCCATACCAAGGCCGCTACACCGGAAACATGAGGTGTAGCCATCGAGGTACCATTCCACGAAGCGTATTGGTTTCCTGGAAGTGTGGAATTTACAGCTACACCTGGAGCTGCAATTTCCACTTGAGAGTTATATTGTGAAAACGAAGCCTTATTGCCATTAGAGTCTACTGCAGCAACCGAAACCACTTCATTATAAGAAGCAGGATAAGAGAAGCTGCTGTTGCCACCATTACCGGCTGCAGCAATGGAAAGAACATTATTATTTAACGCACTGATAAAAGCGTTACGCTCGGTGGTGCTCGACCCCGAACCGCCCAAACTCATACTGATCACATTAGATCCAGCACTCACACACTGATTTACAGCTGCAACTAGGTTTGAGCCGTAAGCCCAGCTGCCCGAGTCGTTAAATACTTTAACGATATGCAATCCAAGATTTCCACTTGGGTTAACTCCGACAACACCTTTACCGTTGTTTCCAATCGCAGAAATGGTTCCTGCAACGTGCGTCCCATGACCGTGACCATCGTTATACCAGTTGCCAGTATCATTACCATTACCGTCATTGTCATTACCAGTCACACCGGTCGAGATTAAATCTTCATGATTGATATCGTAACCCGTATCAACAATACACACCTTGCGGTTTCCAGTCAGTGAATCGCTCACCTGGTTCGCCTGAACCATGGTAATTCCATAAGGGGTTGATTCGGCCTGTAAAAAACGCTTTGGATCTTCTTCGACATACTCAATTTCATTATTTGCTTGCAACGCCTGTAATGCCTTGGCACTTAACATTGCTGCAATGGCTTTCGACTGTGGAAGCTCCAACTTCACTCGCGCTCCAACTTTGCTCATTAACTGATGAGCTTTGGCGGCAAACTTCATTTGTCCATTTGCGCCTTGAGTGGTGAACGAAGAAGAATCTTTAAATTTAATGATGTAACGCTTTTCACCTTGCGTTTTCGCAATCAGTTCATCAGAAGTAAACGATGATGATTTTGTCCCAGGCTTGTTAAGATCGTATGGCGACTGAGCCAACACTGCTGTAATACTTCCAGCAATCAAAGTCGTCATAAACAGCTTGGCTGATTTGTTATTCATAATATGCCTCTGTTTATAAGTTAGTTATTGATTTGAATGGTTAGAGATACTTTGAGCAAGTACCCCTGGTAGTCCTATCTGGTCAGTGATTGACCAGCACTCAACATGCCATACATGACATTATTACAACAGTGTAAATATTCACAATTTTCTAAAAAACAATGAACTATGACTCAAATTTTTTTTGTGTATCTCAATTAAAATTTTACGTAGGTGTTTTTCTAAAATTAAATAAAGGAAATCCCTTAAGAATATTTTTTCGTCGAGGAAGTTGTATAGATTAGACAGGCCATCAAAAAAAAAAGCCGATCAAAAATGATCGGCTTTTTTAACGTTTGGGAAACTTAAATTTAAGGTTTCCACTCCACGTTTAAGTTAACACCTGAATAAGCAGAGTAACCGCGCAAGCTGATGTACCAGGTTCCTGCTTGTGGATTATTGAAACTACAGGTTTCATTGTTTCCACTTTTATATGGACGACAGTTGTAGCTGCTGGTGGTTGGTTGCGCGCCATAGCGAACATACAAATCAGCGTCACCTGTTCCACCTGACATAGTAACCGTCAAGGTCGACATGCCTGCTGGAATTTCGACAGTGTAGTGATCCCAGGCACGACGTGCACCAGAAAGATTGGTTGCCGATGCACTTCCACCTTCAGCACCACCACCACTTGATGGCTCAGTGAAGCTTCCAGTTAAGCTAACGCCTGAGAAGGAAGAGTAAGCACGAACCATAACATGGTAAGTTCCAGCTTGAACGTTAGAGATAGAGCACGTTTCGTTATTACCATTTAAGTAAGGACGACAATCGTAACTGCTAGTGGTTGGTTGAGAACCAAATTTCACATAAAGGTCAGCGTCACCGGTTCCACCACTGATGTTAAAGCTTAGGTTTGTTGCACCTGCTGGAACATTCATTGTGTAGAGAACGGAGTCACCAGTTGCTGCAGACAAGTTAGTTTGAGCAACACCATTTTGCAATTCGTTTCCACCTGGAGGAGGGGGAGGAGGTGTACCGCCACCTGATCCATCACAACCATTGTTGCTAATGTAGTCTACTGCTGCTTTTGCTTGAACTAGACCGTAGCCGAACTGAACATCGCGACCAGCAGAACCTAAATCTTCTGCAGTTGTGTTCAATACATTTCGAATTTGCTGAGCCGTACAACTTGGGTGATGTGACCATACCAATGCAGCAACACCCGCTACGTGAGGTGATGCCATCGAAGTACCACTCATTTTTCCGTAGTTGCCTGGACCGATGTTAATCGACGATGTTTGACCGATCTGATTTAACATGGCTGCGCCGTCGGTATCCGATGCAGTAACCGCAGGAATATTAGTTTGGTTTGTAGTCCCCAAAGTGCCACCAAAAGATCCTGCAGCGTTGTTGTAAATAACCGCACCAACACCACCGCTGTCTTGACAGTTTTTCACTTTGTCATGGAAAGAAATGCTTCCGCGTTGGATCAGACATACTTTTCCGTTTGCACCAGAGTCAGTAGCAGTACCCAGGCCAAAGTTATACAAAGCACCAGTTGCTGAACCTTGATTTTCCATTGCGTTTACACTGTAGCCGGTTGAGCCAACAGTCAATTCAACCACAGACCCTGTACCTTCTGGATAAGCTGAGTAAACATCAACGCCAGGTGCGGCAATTTCTACTTGATCGTTTTTCTGAGAGAAGTCAGCTAATGCTTTGTTGCTATCAATCGCTGCGACAGACATAACGGCGTCATATGAAGCAGGATAAGATTTGGCATCCGTAGTGTTTGCAGGATTACCATCGTTACCGGCAGCGGCGATTAATAAAACGCCATTGTCGTACAATGATTGCATTTGATTAGCTTCTGTAGTCGAAGAGCCTGAACCACCCAAACTCATATTCACCACATCTGCGCCTGCGTTGGCACAGGTTTGAATAGCAGAAACCAGAGATGAGGAATAACCCCAACCACTTTCGTTAAACACTTTAACGATATGCATGCTTGGGTCACTTCCGATCACACCAACCACACCCAAACCATTATTTAAGGCAGCAATAGTACCTGCAACGTGAGTTCCGTGAGGTCCACCATGCTCATACCAGTTACCGGTACCACTATTGTTGGTTCCAGTAACAGTTCCGTTTAATGAACCCATGTCTTCATGAGGAAGGTCCAAACCAGAATCAATAACACAGATTTTCTTGCCACCTGCCGCAGCTGATGCAACAGAGTCGTTAAGCTGATCCGCTTGCACCATTCCAATACCGTATGGCTGAGTTTGTGCCATCAAGCGGCGTGGAAAATCAGGCTCGATATATTCTACTAATGGATTTTTTTCTAGCGCAGCTTTTGCTTTATCGTTCATCGCTACCGATACGGCGCGTGCAAAAGGCAGTTCTTTACGAACTTCAACACCCATCGACTTCAACATACGTTGAGCTGCTTTTGAATTCAGCTCCATTTTGCCTTGGGCATTCATTTTGGTGGCTTCAGAGCCATCTTTAAATTTAACAATAAACCGAGGCTCTAATTGCGCAACCGCTTGTTGTGTTGCGTTATCGATAGACGGTGTTTTCAACAGTGGGGTCGGCGCTTTAGCAAACGCAGCAGAGACCGAACCTGCGATTACTGTCGTAAGAAACAGTGATTTGGTTTTCATCATGGAATCATCTCTAATAATTTTAATTTTCGACTTTGCCTGTTTTTATGGTCCCTGATCAGGCTTGGTAGTCCCAACATTGCTCGACTTCGTTTTCGAGGCGTCAGTCGAACATGCCATAACACAATGAGATGATGCAATAGGTGAAAATACGTTAAATAATTGTGAAAAATTACCAATGTCGTTTTTGTGACAAAAAACGTTTTCTGTCGAATGTAATACTAACTAATTGGTTTAATTGAAAAAAAGGAGCCGTCAGGCTCCTTTAATGTTTTCATAAGAAATTGCTTTTCTACATTATGCGCCATGAAAAGCTTTTTCAATTAATGTGTGTAAATATTCACGATGGACTCGAGTCGCACCGGTACCCTTGTTGTATTTAACCATTTGATCAATTTTCTTCAGCTGATGAGTCGCAGCCGCTTGCGATAAGTAGTCATACGCAGACCGACTTTTGGTACCACTGATGGCAATCAAACGATTAACGTACTCCACTTGTAGGTTTTGACGGTAACTATTGACCTCTCCATTAAGATCTTGTCGGAACATGCCTTCGGTTAAATCGGTCAAAAACTCATTGAGCTCGTATTCATTTCCGTACAAAGCGGTGTCGGTTAATCGTTGCAGTACATTTCTGTGCAACAAATGGTCGAGTACCTGTTTTTGAGTATTAAGAACCACCGAATGCAACTTAGGATCTTCGTTTCGGCCCATACCATTAAAACCACGGCGTTGGGGCTGTAGAAAAGCAAACAAAGGTTTGGCGTCTTCTAAAACATCAGGAGCGAATAGATATTGGTTTAATGCCGCTACCGCGTTTTTCTGTGTCGCTTCTTCTACCGGTGTATAAGGTTGGGTCGCCCCTTCTTGGCCCACATAGCCGCGATCCACATAGATACCACCAACATAACGAGAAATAACACCCGATTGCATCCCCCACTCTCGGACCAGATAATTTGCCGATATCATCAATTGATGGTAATTACCGCCTTCCTGAGTAACACGGTCTTTCAACTCAGCAAATGCCTGGTTTACCAACTGAAATCGACCCGTCGCGTATTTCACTGCTTCGTTCGACATATCACCAACCATAACGCGAGGATCAATGTGAGTGCCGGGACGGCGCATGTCTTCAGCGTCATTACCAAAAGCCAAGGCTTTTTCGGTAGAGCGAGCAAGTATCTTTTGCAATCGCGCTTCTTCGGCTTCTGGATCATCCAATGCCGGCGAATAACCGTATTCAATCACCCACAGGTCATAAGGACCCGGTTTGGTATCGTAGTAGTCACCTTGTGTCATTCCCGGAGGGGCAATATTGGCTGATGGATAATCCATCACTGAACCTGTAACCACACCTTGGGTTTTGCTGGCATCGTGTACATCGGTAGCATTAAATAGCTGACTTGCTTTCATGTTGTGATTTAAGCCCAGCGTATGACCAATTTCGTGCAAGATTAGTCGGCGCATTGCCTGCTCTACCAACTTATGTTTCATGTCCACATCAAAGCCATTGATGTCGGCCATCACCAATCCCGCCATCATGGAATCATGTAATTGGTGACCAGCACTGCAGTAAAGCTCTACCGGAGCTTCTGGCATCATTTCTTCTAAGGTAGATCCATCGGTAAATAAAGAAGTATATAACCAGCGATTACGGAAATAGGAATATTCCAGCATGATATCCGCGGCAACGATTTGTCCGGTTAACGGATTGGGTACGCTAGGTCCGTAACCACCGAAAGGGGGGCGAGGTGATGCTGTCCAGCGCAACACGTTATAGCGAATATCTCCGGCTTCCCATTCCGCATCATCGGGTTGTATTTTCACTACTACAGCATTTTTAAAACCGGCTTTTTCAAACGCCAGATTCCAAGCTTCGCCCGCTTCTTTAATGACATCACGCCACTCAACCGGCGTGGTATTTTCAATCCACCAAACGATAGGCTCCACTGGTTCAGAAAGCTCCGCTTCGGGATCTTTTTTCACCAAGTGCCAACGATTGATCACGTCACGGTACGGTGCCCATGAGTTTGAAGATAAGTCATCAAATTGCTGATGAAAGTAACCGACACGAGGATCGTCGCGGCGTGGTTTATAACCGTTTTCTGGAAGCTCAATGAACGAGTGCTGTAACTGAACGGTAACTGTCCTTGGATCAGAAACCGCAGCACTACCACGTACCATTGGTGCGTTGTTATCAAACACATATTCAACCACCACATCACTGTTCATCGGGTAGCTGCGAACGCCCAGATATTTGGTTTTGGATTTACTTAAATTACCTACTTTAAATGTAGGTTTGGGTGTTTGTCCGGGAATTGGCGGACGAGGCCAAGGCGATACCTTTTCCAGAGTTTCACTGAGTAAGATGGGATCCAGCTGAATGATGTAATGCCCAGTATCTTTATCGTGGGCTTCAATTTTCGCTGCCGCAAGAATCGCTGGACTAATATTGGTTCCTTCGGAGCGAGCAATTGCATTGTCGGGATCGATAACGTAACGCGGAGTGGTTGAGATAATTTCAATCTTATCAAAGACCTTTTTAAACTCCAGTAAACGCCGTGTACGGAAGGCGCCTTTAAAATGACCCGCATCTAACACACCATTAACGGTATGAGTATGATATAAAAATGGTTTTCCTAGTTGCGACTCTTCAATACGCAACATCATCGATCCAGTTTTGGGATCCTGATAAAAATCCAGAAACCCTTCGTATTCGGTTTTATCTTTTATTAGTTCAGCAACGGTTTTCGCTTTTTTCTTAGCGTCTCCCTTACCTTTTTTTTCCGCAGCGATGGCGTGAGAACTCAGTGCAAGTGCAGTGATAATCCCAAAAGCCATTCCCTTGAGGTGGTTGGATACTGACATTCCTTCCTCCGTTATGGTGTAGTTTTTATCGACAAAGTTTTTGTTTATAACGGAGGTTAAACGTTGGGTGCAAGGAGAAAGGGTAACAAAGTGTGTTAAGGATGGACTTAAAACTCTTCCTTAACACCCATATTACTTAGGATCCCATCGAGCTCATCAAGGTTATTGTAGCTTATCACCAACTTCCCTTTTCCTTTCGGTGAGTGCTGGATCTGTACTTGAGCACCAAACTTGTCGGAAATTTGTTGCTCCAGCTTATTTATGTGTGGGTCTTCTTCTTTGACGGGATTATTAACTTTTATTGGATTAATAGTTTTACGAACCAGCTTTTCAGTTTCGCGAACGGTAAGACCTTTCGCCACAACCTGTCGCGCAACATCAGTTTGCTGTTGCTTGTCGAGCGAGAGCAAGGCTCGGGCATGGCCCATTTCCAAATCACCACGTTCGAGCAATGTTTTACATGGATCGGAGAGTTGTAATAAACGCAGCAGGTTAGTAACTGTCGTTCTACTTTTACCGACAGCATCAGCGGTTTGTTGATGAGTCAGGCCAAATTCATTCATCAATCGGTGCAGAGCAGTGGCTTCTTCAATGGCGTTGAGATCTTCCCTTTGGATGTTCTCGATAAGTGCCATAGCAATGGCAGCTTCATCGGGAACATCTTTCACCAATACCGGCACTTCAGAAAGTTGTGCAATTTGCGATGCACGCCAGCGGCGCTCACCAGCAATAATTTCGTATTTATTGGTTCCGACCGCTCGCACGACAATCGGTTGAATCACGCCCTGTGCTTTAATCGACTCCGCCAGCTCTTCCAAAGCTTCATCGGTCATTATTTTACGCGGCTGATACTGGCCTGGTTGCAAAAATTCGATAGGGAGCTTTCTCAGTTCGCTTTTTTCTACCGCAACCTCACTGGCTTTTTCAGTTACTTGCTCAGCTTCTGAGGAACCCTTGTTTTCGGCAATCTTTTTGCTGATAAAGGCATCTAAGCCACGGCCCAGTCGTTTACTCATTATTATTTCAATCCTTCACCCATTAGGAGGTGGTCATAGCCTGTTGTTTATGTTCTTCACGTCGAATAATTTCACCGGCTAACGCCAAATAGCATTTCGCTCCTGCTGACAAACGATCGTATTGCAGAGCAGGCATTCCATAACTGGGCGCTTCAGCCAGTCGAACATTACGAGGAATAACGCTGCGATAAACCTTATCGCCAAAGTATTCATGCAACTGATTAGATACTTCCGTTGCCAAGCGGTTGCGCGGATCGTACATGGTTCGTAGGATCCCCTCAATCTCAAGTTGTGGGTTTACGTGTTCGACGATTTGGTTAATGGTATCCATCAAAGAAGATATCCCTTCCAAAGCGTAGTATTCACACTGCATCGGGATCAATACCGAGTCCGCCGCAACCAACGCATTAACGGTTAGCATATTTAATGAAGGAGGGCAGTCGATGAAAATATAGTCGTATTTGTGTCGAACTGAGTCCAATGCGTTTTTCAGTCTGGATTCCTTGTTTTCCAGCTCCATCAGATGCACATCGGCCGCCGATAAATCACCGTTGGCCGGCAATACATCAAATCCTCCGTGCTCAGCACGCTTGATCACCTGCTCTGCGGTTAAATCACCCAGTAAAACATCCAATGCATTTTGTTCCTGCTCATTTTTATCCAGACCACAGCCGCTGGTGGCATTTCCCTGAGGATCCAAATCCACCAATAATACGCGACGTTTTGTAGCGACAAGAGAAGCCGAAATATTTATGCTGGTGGTCGTTTTACCCACTCCACCTTTTTGGTTGGTGATCGCTATAGTTTTTCCCACGACTTACCTCAACGAAACTGTCTTCCCATTTACCGGAGAAGCTTTTTTTGTAATGTAATTAAATGGCGCTCGGCATCAAGCTGCGGCACGGTTAAAGGCTGAATCTCCACGATTTCTACATCCGCAGGTAACTGTTCCTGCTCAGCAACAGCAGCGTCGCCTTTCATTGCCTGCCAAACCCCTTGTTCCGCCAGCAGGTGATGGGTTAACTGCACCATTTTATCGAGGCTGGCAAAAGCCCGACTGACAATCACATCAAACGGCCTGTCAGGTTGCCACTGTTCGACTCGAGTGTCTAGCACTGTCACCTGCTTTAAACCCATCTCAAAAACTAACTGTTTGAGATAGCGTGTTTTTTTTCCGTTACTGTCGAGTAAAAAATATTCGCGATCGGGCTCCAGTATGGCCAAAGGTATTCCCGGGAAGCCAGGGCCAGTGCCGACATCGAGCAGCCGCCCCGGTTTAAGCCAACGAGCAATAGCAAGGGAATCCAGCAGGTGCAAAGTCACCATCTGACGAGGATCACGGATGGCAGTAAGGTTATAAGCCTTATTCCATTTTTCTAGTCGCGCGATGATTTCCTGAAACTGCTGTAACTGACGTTCACTTACTGCAAGGCCAAGCGCCTCAATTCCGCGCTGAATCTGATCATTAATATCCATCAGGCTGATTTTCGAAGCAGGTTACGTTTTTTCAGATACACCAGAATGAGAGAAATCGCTGCTGGTGTTACTCCGGCGATACGAGAGGCCTGTCCAATAGTTTGTGGACGACTGGTGCTAAGTTTCTGTGACACTTCAGAAGACAGTCCCTTGACTTCCGAAAAGTCCAAATCTTCCGGAATAGGAGCATTTTCGTAACGCAAATTTCGATCAATCTCATCTTGCTGACGCGATATGTAACCAGCATATTTTGCTTGAACTTCCACCTGAAACGCGACTTGCTCATCGGAAACACCTGGACCGATACCATCCACTGACATTAGTTTTCGGTAATCCAACTCTGGACGTTTGAGTAAATCCATTAAGCGAGCTTCTCGAGCCAAAGGCTTTTCAATAAATTGCTCCAAGGTTGCTGCTTGTGCACTTGATGCTTGAATAAAGGTGCGTTGTAAACGTGCCGTTTCTTTTTCCACCGCGTCCATTTTTTCGCAAAAACGTTGCCAGCGGTGATCATCTACCAGACCCAACTCGCGACCTTTTTCTGTCAATCGCATATCAGCATTATCTTCTCTGAGCAGCAAACGATATTCCGCACGCGAGGTAAACATTCGGTAAGGCTCTTTGGTGCCCGTCGTAATTAGATCATCAACCAATACTCCAATATAAGCCTGATCTCGTCGTGGCGACCAAGATTCTTTATCCTGCGCTTGCAGAGCCGCATTTAAACCGGCCAACAGTCCTTGCGCAGCCGCTTCTTCATAGCCGGTAGTACCGTTGATCTGACCGGCAAAAAATAAACCGTTAATAAATTTGGTCTCTAATGAGTTTTTCAGATCGCGTGGATCGAAAAAGTCATATTCGATGGCATAACCAGGTCGCGTAATAAAGGCATTTTCAAAACCTTTAATGGAACGGACAAAATCCAGCTGAACATCAAACGGCAGACTGGTTGAAATGCCATTAGGGTACACTTCATGGGTGTTTAAACCTTCTGGCTCAATAAAAATCTGATGTGACGATTTGTCGGAAAAGCGCATGATTTTGTCTTCAATAGAAGGACAATAACGTGGGCCAACCCCTTCAATGATGCCAGAGTACATGGGTGAGCGATCGAGGCCACCGCGAATTAGATCATGCGTCTGTTCATTGGTATGAGTAATCCAGCAATTAATCTGTTGCGGATGTTCTTTACGACAACCCATAAAGGAAAAGACGGGCGTTGGTGTATCACCCGGCTGCGCTTCGAGTCCATCAAAATTAATACTCTTGGCATCAATTCGAGGTGGTGTACCGGTCTTCAAACGGTCTACTCGAAAGGGCAGTTCGCGCAATCGTTGGGCCAAAGCAATCGAAGGAGGATCACCCGCACGACCACCACTGTGGTTCTGCAGCCCGATATGAATTACTCCACCAAGAAAAGTGCCGGTAGTGAGTACGACGGTTTTGGCCTTAAAGTCCAGTCCCATCTGGGTGCGTACTCCGACAACCCGATCCTGCTCAATGATCAGATCGTCGGCTGCCTGCTGGAAAATTTTAAGGTTTGGTTGGTTTTCCAGTGCTTCACGAACGGCGGACTTATAGAGTGCGCGATCGGCCTGCGCTCGAGTCGCTCGAACAGCTGGGCCTTTGGATGCATTCAGTGTTCTAAACTGAATACCGCCTTTATCAATGGCACGAGCCATAATGCCACCTAGAGCGTCTACCTCTTTAACAAGATGCCCTTTGTCGATCCCGCCAATAGCCGGGTTGCAGCTCATTTGGCCTAAGGTTTCGATATTGTGGGTCAGCAGTAGAGTATTAACCCCCATACGGGCTGCCGCAAGTGCCGCTTCGGTACCCGCATGACCACCACCAATCACAATAACGTCAAACTGTTCAGCGAAACGCATAACCAACTGTCTCACAAGAAAATGGGCAGCGATCTTACCCGACTTTGCCTAAATTTTGAACGCCGTCAAAACATTATTTCTGTAACTCTGATATAAAATAGAGTAACTTATTGATTTATCGTTATAAATAACTTTAATTAACCGTCATACATCAGGGTCGAATTCATGGTCAGGAAGCTATTCCGTATACTATTCCTTCTATTGTTATTGATTGCGACTGCCGGCTTTTATGGCTGGTATGAACTCGGTAAGCTAATGGAGTTAGCTCAATCCAAACTACCTGCTGGCACTTACCTTAATTATAAGCACCATTATGTCGATCATCAGGGTCAACTTACACTGACAGAACCGCACCTGAGCCACGACCATTTTGGAACAGTGTTTACCGCAGAGAAAATCACCTATACCCCACCACATTGGCTGGATTATTGGTCATTACGTGAAAAACTGATTCTTTCTGAGTTACCGGAGCAGGGGGAGTGGGTTATCCATAACTTGTCGATGCCAATCGAAGCTATGGCAAAAATTAATCAGCAAGTCAGCGATTTAAAAGTGGTTTCTCTGTTAGCCCATGGTTGCGGAGATAAAGCAGGTTTCTCACTGTCTGATCTGGTGGCAGCCAACATTAAAGAATTACAAGGTCACTTCGAGCTTAATTATAAATACAACGCGTTAGGCAATAACATTAAATTTCAAAGCAGTGTGCGATTACAACAATTCGCAGGGCTCGAGTGGCAGCTGGAGCTGAATGATTTTGCACCGGGAACCACTCAATCCCCGTACCTGGTATTTGCACAATGGGTGTTATTTGATCCTGTGCTAGTAACGCACCGCAATCGTTACTGCGCGTCCTTGAATCAACAAAACCATAATGAGTTTGCTCAACAACATACTGATACGCTGTTTCAATTTTTGGAACAACAAGGACTGATCTTATCTGACGAGTTTCAAAGCAAATACCAGCAATTTACTCAGGGACCGGAGAACATTTCTGTTACCTTATCACCGAAAACCGGTATTCGAACCCATAACCTTGCCAGCATCGAATACGCAGATATGGTTGAACAACTAGGTATGAGTTTAATTATAAATGGTCGAGCGGTTGATAAAATCCTTGAACGCCCCAGCACCGAAAAACCCAAAAAACAAATGCAAGAACAGCAAATCAACGAACCGGTAATTCCTATTATTCGCACACCCAGCGTGCAACAGCTAAGGTATCGGGTGGATAAGCGAGTGCTTTTGGTGGATGAAAATAATAAGTCCTATGAAGGGCGGATAATTTCGGTTACCGACACACTGGTAAAACTGGAAATTCGAGTTTCAGGCGGCTATGCAACGGTCCGTTTTAAACCTACTCAGATCAAGTCAATTACCGATCTGGAGTAAATGATTAACATTACTTTCCAATACAGAAACTGGAAAAGATACGACCTAGTAAATCATCGGCGGTAAACGCGCCGGTGATTTCATTTAATGCATTTTGTGCCTGCCGTAATTCTTCAGCAACCAGTTCACCCGCATTAAATTCGATTAATTGAGTTAAAGCACCTGTTGTATGCAACAGGGCAGTGGCGATAGCCTCAAGGTGACGCCGCCGAGCCATAAACACACCATCGCCCACCGAGTGAAAACCAATGCACTCTTTTAAATGTTGCTTTAAAAGGTTAATTCCCTGTTGATGCTTTGCACTCAGATAGATCGAAGTCAAGTTGTCGTCCTCAAACAACTCAGGCTTACGTTCAATAAGATCTGCCTTATTCAGCAAAACGGTCGCCGGGGGTAATTTAGATATATTTTGTTGTAACGTGCTTAATGTTTCTTTGATGGTCTTCTGATATTCCGGATCGGACACATCAACTACTAACAATAAGCGATCGGCCTGCTCTATTTCTTTCCAAGCACGTTCAATTCCGATACGTTCTACCTGATCACTCGCCTCTCGTAATCCGGCGGTATCAATAATGTGCAAAGGCATTCCATCAATATGGACCTGCTCCCGCAGTACATCACGAGTGGTACCGGGAATATCAGTAACAATGGCACTTTCTTTTCCTGCCAGCTGGTTCAATAAACTTGATTTTCCAGCATTGGGTTTACCGGCCAGAACCACCTGCATTCCATCTCGTAAAATGGCACCTTGTTGCGCTTCAGACTCTAACTGCTCGATTGCGTTAAGCAATGCTTCAAGATCACTTTTAACTTTACCGTCAGAAAGAAAATCAATTTCTTCTTCTGGAAAATCTATCGCCGCTTCAACATAAAGTCTTAATTGGATCAGTTGTTCAACAAGCGCATGAACCCGACTGGAAAATTCTCCCTGTAAACTTTTAACGGCACTTTTGACCGCTTGTTCAGAACTGGCATTAATCAAATCGGCAATAGCCTCAGCTTGTGCCAAATCGAGTTTATCATTTAGAAATGCTCGTTCAGAAAATTCACCTGGACGAGCCATTCGTGCACCCAGTGCAATGATACGTTTTATCAACATATCCAATACAACCGGACCACCATGACCTTGAAGCTCGACAACATCTTCTCCGGTGAACGAGTGGGGTGCTTTAAAATAAATGACAATCCCTTGATCAATAACAGTGTCATCATCAAGGTAAAAATCGAGATAGCTAGCGTGACGCGGAGAAAGTGTTTGCTTGACCAGTTGTTGAGAAATAGTGAGTGCGTGCTTGCCGGATATTCGCAGTATTCCCACACCTCCGCGACCGGGAGGTGTGGCTAATGCAACAATGGTATCTTGATCGGTCATCGCATCAGGCTTTTTTAGCGTTATACTCTTTTTCGATTTTATTAGTAATGTACAACTGTTGTGCGATCGACAGCAGGTTATTGACCAACCAGTAAAGAACCAAACCCGAAGGGAAGAAGACAAAAAATACCGTCATCATTACCGGTAAAAACTGCATGATCTTTTGTTGCATCGGATCCATAGTTGCAGCCGTGGGTTGCAGCTTCTGCATCGCCCACATGGACACACCCATCAGTACTGGAAAAATAAAATAGGGATCGGGTGCCGATAAGTCATTAATCCATAATGCGAAAGGCGCATGCCGAATTTCGTAACTTTCCAGTAACACCCAGTAAAGGGCAAAGAACACAGGCATCTGGATGATCAAGGGTAAACACCCGCCCATGGGGTTAACTTTTTCTTTTTTGTATAACTCCATCATGGCCATCGACATTTTTTGCCGATCTTCACCATAACGCTCTTTCAGTTGCTGCAACTTCGGTTGTAACAGACGCATCTTTGCGAACGACCGGTACTGTGCATTAGCTAGCGGATACAATAGTAATTTAACGGTGACGGTAACCAGAATGATAGCCAGACCCCAGTTACTCACAATTCCCTGGAAGAAAGTCAGTAGCCAGAACAATGGCTGACCAATCCACCAGAAAATACTGTAATCAACGGTTAAATCCAGACCGTTGGCAAGTTCGGCCAAAACTTCCTGATCTTTTGGCCCTAAATACAATATAGCTCCGGTTGTTTGTTCTGCCGAAGGTGCTACATTCACCCACGGTTGTTTCACTCGAACGATAGAGACACCACTGCGCTCAAGCACCTGAGTATTAATTTCGTTAATCGTTTCCTGACTGGGTATCCAGGCAGATACAAAATAATGCTGCAGATAAGCCACCCAACCTGCTTTGGTTTTAATATTTAGGTTGGCTTCGTCCATATCGTCAAAATCGTATTTTTCGTAGCGCGTTTCTTCCGAGGAAAAGGCAGCTCCAGTATAGGCTTGTAGACCTAAGCCGGTGTTAGTGTCCTGAGAGACAAAGCGGTCACGATTGAACTGACTGAACATACGATAGCTAACCATCTCGCCGCCAGTATTTTTAATACGGTAACCTACATGCACGTCATAGCGACCATTGCTAAGGGTAAAGATCTTATCAAAGACGACACCCTGGTCGTTTTGCCAGCGCAACACCAGCTTATGTTGGTCATCGGATTGTTCTGATGAAACGACTTGATAAACTGCTCGACCCTCTTCTGCCGTATCTGGAGAGCCGGTGCCGACTAAACCGCTTTTTGCTACAAAGGTTCGTTCAGAACTGCGAGTAAGTAACTGTACTTTGTCTTCGGGCTGATTTAATTTTTGATTAAACTTTTTTAAGGTCGCGCTTACAGCATCGCCGCCACGCGTATCAATTTGTAACTCAAGCACATCATTGGCCAAAGTAACCAGTTGAGCCGAAGCCAAATTAGCAGTTTGTTGAGGCGCTGAATCTTGCGGGATATCTGCAGCTACCGGTGGAGTGTCCTGAGGTATATCACCAGAGGCGTTAGAAAGTTCGCTAACCTGGGCACTCTGTGTCTGCTTTGGCTCTGGTGCATGGTCCTGTTGCCATTGTTGGTACAGGAGAAAAGTAATAAACGCTAGTGCGAGAAGCAAAAAACCGCGTGCTGATTCCATAACCTTTATTCTCTACTGTGATGTTTTATGGTTAGAGTCGTTACACCAATGGAAGGTCTCAGGCACCGGATCTATCCCCCCTTCGTTCAATGGGTGGCATCGTCCAATGCGTCGAATTGAGAGCCAGCTTCCTTTAGTCGCCCCATGTCGCTCAATAGCTTCAATTGCGTAGCTGGAGCAACTGGGAAAGAAACGACATCGATCCCCTAAAATTCGGCTCAATGTTGTCTGGTAGAGCCCGATCAATAAAATCAGCAATTTTTGCATACTTTGATTGCCTTACGCCACACATGGTTTACTGCAGAGTCAATTTCTTTGCGATCCATACGAGTAATATCACGTCGAACCATGACAACAAAGTCAAAATCAGGGAGTTGGTGCTGAATTAACCGAAATGATTCACGTACTTTACGTTTAATCAGGTTTCTATCAACGGCTCGCTTAACTTGCTTTTTAGCAACAGCGAGTCCCAGACGGGGCATCGAGTGTTGATTGGCTCTAGCAAGAACAGTAAAGGCTCGATTACCAATGCGGATGGGCTTTTCAAAAACAGCTGAAAAATCACCGGGCTTTAATAAACGAAGCTCTCGCGGAAACGATAAGGACGCCTGAGCGCAATCCTTCATGTTTCAGCAAGAGCCTACGTTGATTCGAATAAGTCGCTTTCGCTTAGGCGCAAAGAACTTTACGGCCTTTGGCGCGACGACGAGCCAAAACAGCACGTCCATTCTTAGTTGCCATGCGTGCACGAAAACCGTGAGTACGCTTACGCTTTAAGTTACTTGGTTGAAAAGTACGTTTCATGGTCAATAACCCAAGGTTAGTTGAAAATAGTTACCCATCCAGGGAAGGGGGCGAAATTCTATCCGAAGCCAAAGCAGAGATCAATCGCTAAATCGCTTGAAAAGCGGGCTAGAGGCTAATACAACCCGTTTACTAGTTCTGCGATCTACTAAATATTCAATAATTTATCTTTTAAAGTACTATATCTTGTGTTTTCAGATACAGCCTGTGGAAAATAATTTTTAGTGTTTTAGATAAAAAATAGATTTTTTTAAACAAAATCGAATTAAAACCACTCCGGTAAATTAAAAGTTAATACAAAGCTTATCCCAAAAGAATTCACAGCCCATATTTTATATATATTTAATAATAATAAAAAAAGATCTAATTAAGATCTATTATTAGGATCGATGTTTGTTGTGGATAACATAAAATAAAGGAATAAAAACAATTGATTAGATAAAGTATAAGTATGTAAATATAACCTAAATAACCAAGTTATAACTCAGGTATAAAACTTGGATAAATATTAAGTATTTTAAAATTAGTGTTTTATACACAAGAAAGTGACACTCATTACTGCTAGTTATTGCTGTTTTTTGGTTGATAAGGCGAATCTTGAATATAAAGTAAACAAGTGGTTATGAGATCACCAAAACAACCTAGTCATAAAAAATTGTGGAAAAGTGATAGATCTGTAAATTAAATCGATCTACACTTTCAATCCTTTCGAAAAATAATCATAAGAACCGATTTGGGAGTTAATCATAGTGGATTCTAAGCACTGGCAATTTTGTGCTGACAAACTTAAGGACGAGCTTGCGCCAACGCAGTTTAATACCTGGATCCGCCCACTAAAGGTTAGAGAAGACGATTCTGAAATTGTAGTATCTGCCCCTAATCGATTTGTACTCGATTGGGTAACAGAAAATTACTTAAATAAAATCAATAGATTATTAGTGCAACTCGATCAAGCATCCCCTAAACGAGTCAAACTTATCATCGCTAACAGTAAAGAGTCTGCTGGATTTCCTCAACTTAAGAGAACTAATCACACTCAGAAAACAGTAAAAGTCGAACAAACGAATAATAAGAAAATTGACATCGAACACCGCTCAAATTTGAACCCTGAGTTCAGTTTTGAAAAGTTTGTCGAGGGGAAGTCTAATCAACTTGCGACCGCAGCAGCAAAACAGGTCTCCGAGAATCCAGGTAAAGCCTATAATCCTTTGTTTATTTATGGCGGCGTTGGTTTAGGTAAAACCCACTTAATGCACGCCGTAGGTAATCTGATTTTGGATAAAAAACCCAATGGTAAGGTTATTTATCTGCATTCGGAACGTTTTGTAGCTGATATGGTAAAAGCATTACAAACTAATACGATTGATGAATTTAAACGTTACTACCGTTCCGTCGATGCTTTATTGATTGATGATATTCAGTTTTTTGCCAACAAAGAACGTTCTCAAGAAGAGTTCTTCCATACGTTCAACGCTCTCCTGGAAGGTAATCAGCAAGTAATACTGACCTGTGATCGTTATCCTAAAGAAATAGACGGGGTTGAGGAGCGTCTAAAATCAAGATTTGGCTGGGGTCTAACGGTAGCGATTGAGCCGCCAGAACTTGAAACTCGAGTGGCTATTTTAATTTCTAAAGCGGAAGCTTCCGGTATTAAGCTTCCTAATGAAGTGGCTTTTTTCATTGCCAAACGTATTCGATCCAATGTGCGAGAGCTCGAAGGTGCCCTCAAGCGTGTTATCGCAAACGCTCAATTTACCGGAAAGC
>JBFHVL010000006.1:0-33132 GCA_041589565.1 Kangiellaceae bacterium
GTAAAAGTAGATTAAGTGTTGTTTAAACTTGCTCATAAGTAATCCCAACTTGGATTTATTTTATTATGAGATGACAAGCATTATCCATGCCAAAAATATGGTCGTTAAGTTAAGTGATTGTTTTATCGAAAAATTCAAGAAATGTGACCTGTGTCACACTTGATGGGAAATGTGTCAAATTAAAATAATGGCGAGGGGTATTAGAAAGTGGTGCGATAATGTGGTTTTTGGCGCGCCGAAAATTGCATTTGTGGTTCGAAATTTTAGGTACTCAGGTATTTATCGAGCCACTGACTGATGGTAGGAGCCGATACTCCAATAATTTTTGCACTTAAAGCTTTATTATTGAGGCTTAGCTCCCAAGTTTGTTGAGTAACGTTACGCCGTAAATATTCCAGTTTGTTTTGCGTACTTTTGTCCAAGCGCAGCCACTGTTCCAATGTGTTGCTCCAGTCAGGCCAGTCCGGGGGGCGTTGTTCGGAGGTTCGATGAGTAATCCTGTGCAAATGTCGTCTAAAGGTGGTTGCCGAGCAGTCAATATATGTGGCAGCTGCTCGTTGGCTTTCATTGCATATCAGGAATGAGAGTTTGATAGTGTCATCGATCAACCATTTTCCGATGGCCGGGGGCGAGGTTTGGCGCAATGCCCATTCAAGTACAGTTTGTATAGCTTGTTCAATATCTGGAGAAACGTGATGGCTCGGACCTTTCTCGATTGACCTAACCGAAGAGGGAGGGGAGGACGCAGATGAGGGTATCAACTTCGCTTCGGGTATTTGCAGATCGGATACTTCCAGAGTTCTGCCCTGACTTAAAATTACCGCGCGCATTACTGTGTTTTTTAACTCACGAATATTACCTGGCCAATCATAAGACTCTATTGCTAGTAGCGCTTGTTCTGAAAAATGGGTAACCGTCTTTTGGTATTGTTGTGCAAATTGAGTTAAAAACGACTGCGCCAAAAACGACTTATCTCCTGCTCTTTCACGCAGTGGAGGCGGGGTCAACGTGATAACATTGAGTCGATGATAAAGGTCTTCTCTGAATCGACCAGCTTCAATTTCTTCTGATAAATTTCTATTGGTTGCCGCTATGATTCGTACATCAACGGTTAGCACTTTAGCACTACCAACCGGTGAATACTGCTTTTCTTGCACAAACCGCAGTAGTTTAGATTGAACATTAAGTGGAATTTCACCAATTTCATCGAGTACCAAACTGCCGCCTTCTGCTTCACTAACTCGACCTTGAGCGGCTTCAAATGCTCCAGTATAGGCTCCTTTAACGTGTCCAAAAAGCTCACGTTCCATTAACGACTCTGGTATCGTTGCACAATCGACAAACACTAAAGGCTTATCTTTGCGAGCACTATTTTCATGAATAGTTTGCGCTAACGCTTCTTTTCCTGTCCCACTTTCACCAATAATCAAGACCGTTGCGTCTGACTGAGCAATTTGTCTTGTTTGATCTAAAAACTGCTGCATGATAGAAGACTGAAACAGTAGTCTTGGCGTTGAAGTTGATTGTTTTAGCTGGGATATTTCTTTACGTAATTTTTCGGTTTCTAATTTTTGTTTTTTTACCAACGTTTCTTCGAGCTGTCTGTGGGCAATGGCAGTGGCCAATTGCCCACCAAGTCGCTGTAAAAATAGCAGATCATCTGCATCCAGAGCTAGTCGAGTGTTATCTCCACCCATATACAAGATGCCAACGCATACATTCTGGTTAATTAACGGCACATAATAGTGATTAAGCTGTTCCAAATCTTTTACAGTTGTTGAAGGCCCCTGAACCAATTGACTTACTCCATTGGCTTCAGAGGTATTCAGGTGCTGCCAGTAATCGGAAGGTAATGAGTCTAGCCAGTTTTCTGAAAGTTGATGTAGTTTTTGCTCTCTTCGAGTCAGTCCGAGTAATAATTGCCAATCTTGATTTTGATTACGGGTAAATAGAGCTACTTCATTAACAAAAAATGTAGATGAAATTCTGTTCAGTGATGAATGGACGAGTTCTTCAAAGTTTTCTGCCAGAGTAATGCTACTCATCATATCCCAAAGCAATAGAATATTACGATAGTCTTTAGATGCTTTGGCGGTAAATATACCGCTTAATCTATCGGCACTGATGGTTTGCTGAAATTGTTTTTCTGGCATCCATACCTCTACACAGTCTCCTCCCGATATTTTTGCTTCGTTTAAAGCTAAATTCGCTTGATGCAATACCAGAGTAACATCCTGAGAGTCATTTCCTGAAAACTCGGTCATACCAATGGAAAAATTAAGTCGACGACCATTGCCTCCCCAAATCTTTTTGGTAAGCTGTTCGTGCAAACGTATCACACGAGGGTGTGCGATACTTATATCGTCAAAAGTGAGTACCAGCGCAAATACTGCACCGCCATAACGACAGACAATATCCGTATCTCTAACAGAGTCAGAAAGAGTGATTGCAAGCTCTCGTAAAATTCTATCGCCCTCGGAATAGCCAAGCTGCTCGTTAACGGCATCAAATTCATCAGGATTCAGCAATAAAAGAGCAAAGGATCGCTTTGCGACAAGCAGTTCAGAAAGTACATGCTGTAGTTCATTTCGCAATGGTAATTGTGTGATGGGGTCTTCAAGTATTGCCGAAGTGTAATGAGCATAGCTGAGTAAGTCAGCGGTAAACAGGAGCAATTGAGTGAGTTGCGAAGAAAGTTGGTCATCAGACTCGCTAGTATTTAAACTATTTTGAAATTTTGTTAAATCGGACTCAGAAGAAAAGTGTAATTGAGTAAAAATATTGGTGGCGCTTTTTTGTAGATTTTCAACTTCAGAGAGTCGTCGCTCACGATTCATCTTTTTATGGCTATCACCAGTATTGGCCAGAATACGTAACCAAATTGTTAAAGGCTTATTTTGAGCAATAACAAATATTCGATCATTAACTTGAGACTGCTCACCAGTAAGCATGTTAGGGGAACTGCCTGATGATTTTTTTGTATAGCTGAATTTTCCATGTTGGTCTATCGCCGCTGAGTATGCAAAGTTCAGAGGAGTCATACTTTGAAACACCTGAAACTCTAATTGCGAAGCATGAGTGACCTGTTTAAACAGCAATAGATAAGATTTAAGTAATTTGTCGTAGCTGCTCATAGAATGAAGTTAACACATCCCCAAAAAGTAATCATTCGAAAGGTATATATGGCGATTGGCATCGCCTTGTTATATTGATGGCTGTTAGTATAGATGCAAATGACAGAGTTTACGAAAATTAAAACAAGAGTAAGTCGACGATTTCCTGTTAGATTTAGTGTTTGATGCTAAGTCTATAGTAAAGGAAGCGTGCGGTAATTGAGCTTGTTTCAAATACCGCATAGTGATGATTGAAAGTCTAGCCGGTATTGCGTAACCCCGCTGCAATACCTGCGATGGACATCATAAGGCACAGTTGCAGTTTGTCATCGTCAGGATTCGCCCGGCTTCTTTTTAATAATTCAATTTGAACCATGTGTAATGGCATTAGATAAGGAGTGCGCATTTTAATACTGTCTCGGTTCCACTCATCGTGTTGCATTAACTCTTCGATGTTACTTATCTCAAGAAGAGTCGTCATATCTTTTGCCAGTTGCTCACGCAACCCTTTACCAAACCCTTGCTTATCTTTGTCTACCAAGCTTTTATCGTAAGCTTCAGATAACAAAGGATCGGATTTGCTAAACACCATTTCTAGCATGGCAAGGCGACTGCGGAAAAACGGCCATTGGCTGCGCATTTGATCCAATGTTTTGCGATGTGCTGGCATCGCGCTGGCGATGGATTGCATGGCTCCAAGCCAGGAGGGTAACACTAAACGATTTTGTGACCAGGCAAATATCCAGGGAATTGCCCGTAAACTCTCCACTCCACCGCCTGGCTTTCGTTTTGCTGGTCGACTGCCCAAAGGTAAGTTGCCAAGCTCCTGTTCTGGAGTGGCCTGACGGAAGTAGGGGACAAACTCGGGATTATGGCGTACCACGCCACGGTAAATTTCGGTAGCTTGCTCGGTAAGCTGATTCATCAGCTCACGCCATTCATTTTTGGGTTGCGGTGGTGGCGTAAGTAATGCTTCCAGTACCGCGCTGGCGTAAAGGTTCAGACTGCGAACTGCCAACGCTGGCATACCAAATTTATAACGAATGGTTTCACCTTGCTCGGTTACTCGCAATCCTCCTTTTACGCTTCCAGGAGGTTGCGACAGAATTGCATCGCGAGCCGGGCCGCCACCTCGACCGATGGTGCCACCACGACCATGGAACAAGGTCAGTGTAATATCGTATTTTTCAGCGAGTGCTACCAAAGATTCCTGAGCGCGATATTGCGCCCAAGCCGCTGACAGCACACCAGCGTCTTTGGCGCTGTCAGAGTAGCCGATCATAATGTACTGGTGACCTTCGATGTAGTTTCGATACCAGTCGATGGATAACAGCTGCTCGGTGGCTGCTTTTGCGTTATTCAAGTCATCGAGCGTTTCAAATAGCGGTGCGACCGACATTGGCCAGTTAACGCCACTTTCTTTCAATAATAACTGTACCGCCAAGACGTCGGATGCACTACGAGCCATGGAAATAATATAAATACCAAAGCTGTCACGGTCGTTCTCAGAGATGACTGTTAGAGTGTCGAGTACTTCTTTAACTTCATCGCTGGGTTGCCAGTGACGCGGAAACAAGGGGCGTTTTTCATTGAGTTCTTTTTGCAGGAAGTTGATTTTATCTGCTTCGCTCCATTGAGCGTAATCTCCTAGACCCAGGTAGCGTGTCACTTCACTTAACACATCTTCATGACGCTCACTGTCCTGCCGAATATCCAGCTTAATCAAATTAGTGCCAAAGCAATAGGCTCGGATCAAGGTGTCTTTTAACGCGCCATTGGCTATGAGTGTCAAGCCACGTTGTTGCAGACTTTCGTAGCAGGCGAGTAGGGGATGCAGTAACTGCTGGTTACTAAAGTGAAGTTTTGCAGGGTGAACATTATCACCCGCCAGTTTGTCACTAATGCGACTGCGCAATTCCATGAGTTGATTGCGCAACTGGCGTAATACTATTCGATAGGGTTCGGTGTGATTTCCACCTGCCAGCTCAATAAGTTCTTCGGTTGCTGCGGCAACGGAAAGTTCTGCACTTAGCTTTTCAATATCTTGAATAAACAGATCCGCGGCACGCCAACGAGACAGCAGTAACACTTCTGCAGTGACCTGAGAGGTGACTCTGGGGTTGCCATCACGATCACCTCCCATCCAGGAGGCAATTTTTACTGGCCGTGCAGCTAGAGGCAGTTGAATATCAAAGTCGTTTTTCAGTGTGTCTTCGAGCTCTCGAACAAACTGTGGAACCGCATCCCACAAGCTATGCTCGATGACGGCAAATCCCCAACGGGCTTCATCAATGGGCGTTGGTCTTTGCTCACGAATTTTATGGGTATGCCATGCCTGAGAGATCAATTCAGCGATGCGTCGCTCAACCTTTCGAGTGTCTTTTTCCAGTGCATGGTTAATATCGAGTTGCTCGAGTTGATCGGCAATTTCGCGGTACTTATTGATCAGTGTTCGACGAGTAACCTCAGTTGGATGCGCGGTTAACACCAGCTCTATGCTTAGGTGGTTGATTTTATTTTCCAGCTCGTGTTTATCAATACCTTGCTCTTTCAGTCGCTTAAAATAATCGGCAACTGGGTTATCCTGATGATGGGCTACGGTGTATTGTTCTTCGGCAATATTAGCCAAATTTAAAAATTGAGAGAATGCCGCAACGACCCGGTTGAGTTGCTCAACGGACATATCAGCGAACATGGACTCTAGCTTATTTAACACTTGAGCTTGTTCGCCTGTTATTGCGCTTTTTCCTAGTTGCCGGATTTCCTCAATGGTATTAAGCCACTCTTCTCCCAGATCGGAAAGAATGGTCTCGCCGAGCATATCGCCCAGCATTCGTACGCGCTCCCGTAGATCATCGTGTGACAGTAGTTGACTCATCGTATAGCTCTTTTCTTGTTGATTTGATGGTTATATGCTGGTGTAGAGCAAATGGTCTTGTTGTGTTTGTTCTTGTGCCGATAAGAGTAGCACGGTTACAGAACGACTGGACATCGAAATATTAATGGCTGGTAAGTACCTACTTATCCGCCTATTCCTTATAGTTTCTATCAGTGTAAAAAAAATGGCGTTAACAAACAAATATTGATTAATTATTAATAAAGTACTCACTCATCGACGCTTTGTAAAAGTTCAATGCGCCAGATTGATTGAATAATATTCACAATCAAACTGCCAACGGGTTCTCATTACAGCTTAGAGGTTAAAGGGATAATCGGAGCTACAAAAAGGATTTTCCCATGATGACCAACCACAAAGCCCTTATTGTTGATGACTCGCGAGCTGCCTGTGCGGTACTGTCGCGGCTATTAAAGTCATTTGGGCTCGACAGTGACAGTGTCAATTGCGCAGCGGATGCATTTGAATATCTGGAAGCCAATACCCCCTCTGTAATTTTCATGGATCACTCAATGCCCGATATGGATGGTCTGGAGGCGGTCGAGCTGATCCAGCGCCATAAACTATGGACTTCGATCCCTATATTTATGTTTACTGCCCGCGCCGATGCAACATTTCTTGAGCAGGTTGAAAATTCGGGAGCCATGGGGATTATTCCAAAATCACTCGAACAGGATGTGATCAAAAGCGCCTTGAGTAAAATTGATCTTTTACGGACGCTCAAAGACCCTAAAGAGTTAAGTAAACGAAAAAGTACTGAGGCCGAACCGACTCAGGAGCAAAAGTTTCAGGTTTGGCTGGAGTCGTTTATTGAAAATAAAATTACTCCTGCTTTGGCATTTCGGCTCGATAAAAGTACCCGCGAGCTACGCGAAGAAATTCTGCAGAATGGCGATAAGTTACACCGAACCAGTTTGCAGTTTCATATGCAGCAGCAAAAACGACTGGTGAAACAAATTGAAGCTGAACGTGATTCGCTAATTGCTGCTTATGAGTGGAATCAACTACGGTTTTTCCGCCGCCTGAGCGCAATTTTGGGCGGCATTGTTCTGGTGTTTGTTATAGCTGCGGGCTACTTTTTAGTGAATGATCGCAAATCACAATTCGAGTTAGCAAAGCAGGTTACTGCGTTGCAAAATTTACAGCATAACTTAACGGATTCAATGACCGCGATTTCTAATGAGTTAGCTGAATCGAAAAGACTGAATCAGTCGATTAAGCAGGTTTTACTCGATGATCAAGGGCAGGTAGTGGCGGAGCTAGTATCGTATGATGACAGTTACTCATCTATGCAGGCTCGATCCTCAGCGGGCTATTTGTTTACATTGTACAATATGGAGATAGAAACAGTCCCTCAGGAAACTTACTTTTTGGCGCAAGATTGTTTTGGCACTCGCTGGGTCGAGTCCACACCGGGAATGATCTATTCTGATGAGTTAAATCAACTTTGGTATACGCCGAAAGATATTAAACCAGAAAGGAAAAATCATTTTTCAAGATTAAATGCTCAAGGTGAGTGTGAAGATGTGGAAGGAAGTGCTGAGTTGGTACAGCTTATTCGCAATGAACCAGAGCTTACTCAATTGCCTGATGGGCCTTTTCAAGTTGGCAGATTACAGTAAATCAACAAGGCGAGAGGTTGCTATAACAACTCGCCTGAACTTTTCAGCGACTTCTTAGATTACGCATCTGCGCTTTGTTCTCGACGCATTTTTTCACGCTGACGAGCTATAGCATCACGCTTTAGCTTTTTCTTTTCAGCCAGCACTAGTGCGGCTTCACTACCAATATGAGCTTCACCGCGTTGTTTGGCCAGTTGTATCTGCATTTCCCGTTGCGCGTAGCGCTCTTTCTGTTCGGGAGTTGTTTTGTCGAAACAGTTTGGACAACTGACGCCTTGTTCGTAGAGCTCGCTTTGCTTGTCTTCTTCTGTGATGGGTAAACGGCAGGCATGGCATTGATCATATCCACCGCGTTCTAAATCGTGGTTTACCGTTACCCTATCATCAAATACAAAGCATTCGCCTTGCCACAAGCTCTGTTCTTTCGGTACATCTTCCAGATATTTCAGGATTCCACCTTTTAGATGGTATACCTCTTCAAAGCCTTGCTCTTTTAAATAAGCGGTAGATTTTTCGCAGCGGATCCCGCCGGTACAGAACATGGCTACTTTCTTGTGTTTTTGAGGACTGAGGTGTTCTTTCACATATTGAGGAAATTCGCGGAAAGTTTCGGTGTGAGGATTAACAGCGTTTTTAAAGGTTCCAACCTCAACTTCATATTCGTTGCGAGTATCAATTAACAGTACTTCAGGGTCACTGATTAAATCATTCCATTGTTTGGGCTCTACATAGGTTCCTACTACTTGAGTGGGATCGATATCTTCCACTCCCATAGTTACAATTTCTTTTTTAAGTTTGACCTTGGTTCGTTTGAACGGACAAATATCAGTCTGGGATTCTTTAAACTCTATAGGATTAAAACGTTGATCCTGATTCAGCCAGGTCAAGAGAGTATCGATGCTTTCTCGCGAACCCGCCACAGTGCCATTAATGCCCTCGTGGGCGAGCAAAAGAGTTCCGACAATACCATTGTTGTTCATTATTTGGAGTAGTGGCTCTCGGATTTCTGGGTAGTTGTTCAGTTTAACGAATTTATATAGCGCGCAAACGACGTACGGCTTAGTGTCGTGACTCATGTAATTCTCCTGCTTGCCGAAGCGTAAATTCGGTGCTCAGTGAATGTTTAAAGATAAAAATGAGGGCGTATTATAATTGAACAAAAATGCATCGCAAGGGTTAAGCCAGTCCCAGCCACAATAACCACAATGGGATGGTAATGATCGATAATAGGGTAGATACCAAAATGGTGGACGCCAGGTAGGGTGAACTTTCCGGATCCTGCACGGCGAACATAAATACATTAATGCCTACCGGTGAGGCTGAAAGCGTAACCGCTATAGCTGTTTGTTGGGCCGTTAGCTCAAAAAGAAAAACAGAGCAGAGCCAGATCAGTAATGGTAAAACAACTAATTTATGAGTACTTACTAAAAAGGTAAGCCAATGATTACCACGTACCCGGTATTGACCAAGCGTTGCACCCAAAACGATAAGTGCGCAGGGTAATGCGGCCTGTTTAAGATAGTTTATGGAGGTCACCAGTAGCTCCGGTAAATCCAGTTGCAGCAATCGGCACCCCAGTCCCAACAAAAGACTCAGAACAATGGGGCTACGAGAAGTGAGCCATAGGCTGGTAGCAATAGAGCGGTACCAACTTGTGGGCTGTGTTTGAGTAAAGCCTGCTGCAAAAGAAGTCAGGGTAAATAACAGCAAGCTGTGGAATGCAATAATGATAAAGGCAGGTAGTAAAATACTCTCGCCAATTAACGCCAGTAATACCGGAACTCCGATTAATACATTATTTGAAAAAGTCGATGCCAGACATAGTAGCTCGGTTTTCGGAAAGGATTGCCTGAAAAAATGTCGAAAAATAATGAAGCTCAAAATAAATAGTACGATGACAGGCAGATAAAAAGCTGCGAGTAATTCAGGCGAAAATGTTTCCAGTTGCTCGCTTTGATAAATGCTTAAAAACAATAAAGAAGGAATAAACGCAGTAAAGGTGAGCTTCGAAAGGCCGCCGAATTGTTGTTTTGACAGAAGTTCAAAACGACCGCTTAAGTAGCCAAGTGCAATTAAAAACAGTAATGGAAATATGGCGCTAATAATAGTTGTCATATTGCGAGCTTAGCATTCTCCAGATAAAAAATAACCCCGAGAGGCGAGAGCCCGTCGGGGTTATTTTAAGTTCGCTTAACGCTTATTTTTTCGCATTACGCTCTTTAGCTTCTGCAATAACTTGCTCAGCAACATTCGCAGGGCAAGGTGCATAGTGAGAGAATTCCATCGAGAATTGACCACGGCCAGAAGTCATAGTACGTAGATGTCCGATATAACCGAACATTTCTGACAGAGGTACTTCACCTTTAATGCGAACGCCAGTTGGGCCTGATTCTTGACCAGAGATCATGCCACGACGACGGTTCAAGTCACCGATAACATCACCAACGTGATCTTCAGGCGTGAACACATCAACTTTCATGATAGGTTCAAGTAGTTGTGCACCCGCTTTTGGAATTGACTGTCGGAAAGCGCCTTTGGCAGCGATTTCGAAAGCAATCGCAGACGAGTCAACTGCGTGGTAAGCACCGTCGGTTAAAGTAACTTTAACATCTAGTACTGGGTAACCTGCAAGAACCCCTTCTTCCATCATGCCTTTAAAGCCTTTTTCGATAGCAGGCCAGAATTCTTTCGGTACGTTACCACCCACAACAGTAGACTCAAACTGGAAGCCAGTACCTTGCTCTGCAGGCTCGACCACATAGTCGATTTTACCAAACTGACCAGAACCACCTGATTGCTTCTTATGTGTATAGCTGTCTTCAACACGTTGAGTAATGGTTTCGCGGTAGGCTACTTGTGGCTTACCTACGTCTAGTTCAACACCGTGAGTACGCTTCAAGATGTCTACTTTGATATCCAGGTGTAATTCACCCATACCTTTAAGGATGGTCTCACCCGAGTCTTGATCGGTTTCAACCTGGAATGAAGGATCTTCAGCAACCATTTTCGAAAGAGCAACACCCAGTTTCTCAGATGCGCCTTTATCTTTGGGGGCGACGGCTATCGAGATAACGGGATCTGGGAATACCATAGGCTCCAATGTGCAAGGATGGTTTACATCACACAGGGTATGACCGGTTTGAACATTTTTCATTCCAATTACCGCAAGAATGTCACCCGCTTGTGCACTATTTAACTCAGTACGTTCGTTAGCATGCATTTCAACCATTCGACCGATACGCTCGGTTTTACCGGTAGCGGAGTTCAATACCGTCATACCTTTGGTCATTTTGCCCGAGTAAATACGGATAAAGGTTAATGCTCCGAAGCGGTCGTCCATAATTTTGAAGGCCAAAGCGCGCAGTGGCTCATCAACAGAAACGGTTGCTACATCACCTGTTTCATTACCTTCTTCGTCAGTCAGAGGTTGAGGATCAACTTCTGTTGGAGAAGGTAGATAATCGACTACTGCGTCAAGAACAAGCTGAACACCTTTGTTCTTAAATGCAGAACCACAGAAGGTAGGGAAGAATGTCAGGTCACGAGTACCTTTACGAATACAGCGCTTAATGTCTTCGATAGATGGCTCTTCACCTTCAAGGTATTTTTCCATCAGCTCGTCATCTTGCTCTACCGCAGTTTCAATCAACATTTCACGGTACTCGGCCGCTTTGTCGACTAGGTCAGCAGGGATTTCTTTAACTTCATAGTTTTCAGGAAGGCCTGAATCGTCCCATACATAGGCTTTTTGCTCTAATACATCTACAACGCCAACGAAGTCGTCTTCGATGCCGATAGGTAAAGTCATAACCAGCGGGTTTGCGCCCAGTACATCTTTTACCTGCTTGACGACGCGGTAAAAATCAGCGCCCATACGGTCAAGTTTGTTTACGAAAATAATACGGGCAACTTCAGATTCGTTTGCGTAGCGCCAGTTGGTTTCTGATTGCGGTTCAACACCACCGGAGCCACAGAATACACCCACGCCACCATCAAGTACTTTTAAAGAACGATATACTTCGACTGTGAAGTCTACGTGTCCGGGAGTGTCGATGATATTTAAACGGTGATCTTTCCAGAAACAAGTGGTAGCAGCTGACTGGATGGTGATTCCACGCTCCGCTTCCTGCTCCATAAAGTCAGTGGTTGATTCGCCGTCGTGAACCTCACCGGTTTTGTGAATTTTGCCGGTCAGCTTCAAAATACGCTCAGTAGTCGTGGTTTTACCCGCGTCTACGTGAGCGAAAATGCCTATATTTCTGTATTTGGATAAATCAGCCATTTTTCTACTCTTAACGTTAAAATTAACCTAAATTCGGGGCGCTATTCGCGAAAGGCGCGCATTATACACTAGTTAAAACAGAAGAGTTATAGCTTATTGAATAAAAATCACGCAAAGATTCAAAAATAACTCAGTCCATTCGAGGTAGTTGATAAAAGACAACAAAGTGCTGCCGTGATTTGATTTAGATGATTAGCGCAGTTAACTAATAAATGCTTTTGTTTACAATAAGATAGGGTAGATTCTCATGGGGTAGTCTTAGATGGTTTTCTGCCAAATCTCGACGAATTCATTAATTGTTCAAAATTAAAGCGTATTGGGTGTTGCCTCTGGGCTGGTCTTTCCATATAATAGCGCGCCCTCCTAGTAGGGGACCAAGGATGAACCACCGATGACCGCGGCTCCAAGTGAGTTGAACAATTAATCGGTGTACAGGCCAGAAACCGCGCCTGTCGATGGAAAATCGAACCTGATATGGGGTTCGAACCGGTAAACTGCCGTTTCCCATATAGATAATAATGGGAGGGCGGTTTTTGACATTTGTAAATTGACTAACTGGAGTGTCTTTGCGATGGCAAAGCAGCGTATTCGAATTCGACTAAAAGCTTTCGACCACAAGTTGATTGACCAGTCTACTGCAGAAATCGTGAACACTGCGAAACGAACTGGTGCTCAGGTGTGTGGGCCTATCCCATTACCAACTCGTAAAGAGCGCTATACCGTACTGATCTCTCCGCACGTTAATAAAGACGCGCGTGACCAGTATGAGATCCGTACTCATAAACGTTTGGTAGACATTGTTGAACCAACTGATAAAACCGTTGACGCCCTGATGAAGCTAGATTTGGCTGCTGGTGTTGACGTTCAAATCAGCTTGTCATAATCGAAAGCGGATATAACTGAAACGTTATAACTGTAAGAAATAGACTAGAGACGTTGCAGAGGCAGCGTCATTTAGAGGGCCGTAACATGACAATCGGAATCGTAGGCCGCAAATGCGGAATGACCCGAGTATTTACAGAGGCTGGAGACTCCATTCCTGTAACCGTGATTGAAGTTGAACCCAATCGCATTACTCAGGTTAAAACACAAGAAACAGACGGTTATACAGCTGTTCAGGTGACTACGGGTAGTAAAAAAGCTTCTCGTGTGACCAAAGCTGCTGCAGGGCACTTTAAAAAAGCTGGCGTTGAAGCCGGTCGTGGCCTGTGGGAATTCCGTGTTGACTCAACTGATGGTATGGAATTAGGCGGAGAAATCAAAGTTGATATCTTCGAAGCCGGCCAAAAAGTTGATGTCACTGGAACGTCAAAAGGTAAGGGTTACGCTGGAACCATCAAACGCTGGAATTTCCGCGGACAAGATGCGACTCACGGTAACTCAATCTCTCACCGTGTACCTGGTTCTATCGGTCAGAACCAAACTCCTGGACGTGTTTTTAAAGGTAAAAAGATGTCAGGACACATGGGTGCAGAGCGTGTAACTACTCAAACTTTAGAAGTAGTACGTGTAGATGCCGATCGCAACATTATTTTAATCAAAGGTGCCGTACCTGGTGCCACTGGCGGTGACGTAATTGTTCGTCCTGCTGTTAAGGTAGGCTAAGGGGAAGACGAATGGAAATTAATTTATCTGTTCCCGGTAACAACGCTAGTGGAGCTTTGAAAGTTTCCGAATCCGCGTTTGGCCGTGAGTTCAACGAAGCATTAGTACATCAAGTTGTTGTAGCCTATATGGCGGCAGCTCGCTCGGGTACTCGTGCTCAAAAGACTCGTAGTGAAGTTAGCGGTGGTGGTAAGAAGCCATGGCGTCAAAAAGGCACAGGCCGTGCTCGTGCGGGTACCATTCGTAGCCCAATCTGGCGTAGTGGTGGTGTGACCTTCGCAGCGAAACCTCAAGACTACACGCAAAAAGTTAACAAAAAGATGTATCGCGGTGCGATGCAGGCGATTTTGTCTGAGCTGGTTCGTCAAGAGCGTTTGGTTGTAGTTGAAGACTTCACCGTTTCTGCACCAAAAACTAAAGAGCTGGTAGGCAAGCTGAAAGAATTCGGTTTGAAAGATGTTCTTATCGTTACCGAAAACGTTGAAGAGAACTTATACCTGGCTTCACGCAACTTATACAAAGTAGACGTTCGTGATCCTCAAGGTGTAGATCCTGTTAGCCTGATTGCCTACGACAAAGTATTAATGACTGTCGCGGCAGTTAAGAAATTTGAGGAGATGCTGGGATGAACCAAGAACGTTTAGCAAAAGTATTGTTGGCACCTCACATTTCTGAAAAAGCAACGATTAATGCTGAAAACGGCCAGTTCGTTTTCAAAGTTGCAAAGAACGCGAACAAGCTGGAAATCAAAAAAGCGGTTGAAGCCATGTTTGAAGTAGAGGTGGAATCCGTTCGCACTTTAAACGTTAAGGGTAAAACCAAACGCGTTGGTGCGATGTCCGGCCGTCGTAAAGATTGGAAAAAAGCCTACGTGTCTCTGAAAGAAGGTCAGGACATCGACTTTGTAGGCGCCGAGTAAGCGAAGAGGTGAATTAAGATGGCTATTGTAAAAGCTAAACCAACTTCTGCAGGGCGTCGCTTTGTCGTTAAAGTGGTTAACCCTGATCTGCACAAAGGTAAGCCACATGCCGCTCTGTTGGATAAGAAGAGCAAAAAAGGTGGTCGTAACAATAACGGTCGTATTACCGTACGTCACATTGGTGGCGGACATCGTCAACACTACCGTATTGTTGATTTCAAACGTAATAAAGATGGTATTCCTGGCAAAGTAGAGCGTCTGGAATACGATCCTAATCGCAGTGCTAACATCGCTCTGGTTCTGTACGCAGACGGTGAGCGTCGTTACATCATTGCACCAAAAGGCCTGCAAGCGGGTGACCAAATTGAATCTGGTGATCACGCAGCAATTAAAGCAGGTAACTCTTTGCCAATGCGCAATATCCCTGTAGGTACCACGGTACACTGTGTTGAAATGAAGCCTGGTAAAGGCGCTCAGATAGCACGTTCTGCCGGAACTTATGTGCAAATCGTTGCTCGTGATGGTGCTTACGTAACTTTACGTCTTCGCTCTGGCGAAATGCGTAAAGTTTTAGCGGATTGTCGTGCAACCGTTGGCGAAGTTGGTAACGCCGAACATATGCTACGTTCACTGGGTAAAGCCGGTGCATCACGTTGGCGTGGAGTTCGTCCTACTGTTCGAGGCGTTGCTATGAACCCAGTCGACCATCCACACGGTGGTGGTGAGGGACGTACCTCAGGTGGCCGTCATCCTGTAACTCCATGGGGTGTGCCAACTAAGGGCAAGAAGACTCGTAGTAACAAACGTACCGACAAACTAATCGTTCGTCGTCGTAATAAGAAATAACAGAGGGTAGAACTGTGCCACGTTCATTGAAGAAAGGCCCATTTATCGACCTTCACTTGATGAAGAAAGTCGAAGCGGCCCTTGAAGCAAACAGTAAGAAGCCGATTAAAACCTGGTCACGCCGCTCCATGATCTCTCCGGAGATGGTTGGACTGACCATTGCGGTTCACAACGGTAAGCAACATGTGCCTGTTTTCGTTACCGAAGACATGGTAGGTCACAAGTTGGGTGAGTTTGCACCAACTCGTACTTACAAAGGCCACGTTGCTGATAAGAAATCCAAGCGATAAGGCGGAGGGAAGAACATGGAAACTCAAGCAGTTTTAAAACATGCGCGCATCTCTGCTCAAAAGGCACGCTTGGTCGCTGATCAAATCCGCGGATTGCCAGTAGAAAAAGCGTTACAAATTTTGCAATTCAGCCCCAAAAAGGCTGCAGGCTTAATGAAGAAAGTTCTAGAGTCTGCGATTGCCAATGCCGAGCATAATGACGGTGCTGATATTGACGAATTAACCGTTTCAACCGTTTTCGTTGACGAAGGCCCAACATTGAAGCGTATCAAACCACGCGCCAAGGGTAGAGCGGATCGTATTTTCAAGCGTTCCTGCCACATCACCGTCAAAGTCGCGGAAAAGTAGGAGATAGGTAATGGGTCAAAAAGTACATCCAACCGGTATCCGTTTAGGTATTGTTAAACAACACAATGCAACCTGGTATGCCGAGCGTGGAGATTATGCCGACAATTTGGAAAGCGATATTGCGATCCGTCAATGGTTGAACAAAGAGCTGGCTTCTGCCTCAGTCTCTCGAATCGAAATTGAGCGTCCAGCGAAAGCTCTGCGAGTAACTATTCATACTGCTCGTCCTGGTATTGTGATTGGTAAGAAAGGTGAAGACATTGAAAAGCTGCGTAAAAAGCTTTCCAACAAAACCGGATTACCCACTCAGGTAAACATTGAGCAAGTACGTAAACCAGAACTCGATGCACAATTGGTTGCAGACAGTGTTGCTCAGCAGCTTGAACGTCGTGTTATGTTCCGTCGTGCTATGAAGCGTGCGGTACAAAATGCAATGCGGTTAGGCGCTGGCGGTATCAAAATTCAAGTTTCTGGTCGTTTAGGTGGTGCCGAGATTGCTCGTTCAGAATGGTATCGTGAAGGTCGCGTACCTTTGCATACTTTGCGAGCTGATATCGATTATGCAACATCTGAAGCCCACACCACTTACGGTGTAATTGGTGTGAAAGTATGGATCTTCAAGGGTGAAGTTTTAGGTGGTGAAGAGCAACAAGTCGAAGCTGAAGCTCCCGCTCCTAAAAAGAAAGGCACCCGAGCTAAGAAGAAGTAGGGGTACCGACCATGTTATTACCAAAAAGAACGAAGTTCCGTAAGGTTCAGAAAGGTCGTAACCGCGGTGTTGCGATTGCTGGCGGTAAAGTGAGCTTCGGTGAGTTCGGCTTAAAAGCCACAACTCGCGGTCGCTTAACTTCGCGTCAAATTGAATCCGCACGTCGAGCTATGACTCGTCATATGAAACGTGCTGGTAAAGTATACATTCGTGTATTTCCCGACAAGCCAATTACTCAGAAGCCTCTAGAGGTTCGTATGGGTAAAGGTAAAGGTAGCGTGGAATACTGGGTAGCCCAAATTCAGCCAGGTCGTGTGTTATACGAGGTTGAAGGGGTACCAGAGGCGCTGGCTCGAGAAGCATTCCAATTAGCGGCTGCTAAATTGCCAGTAAGAACCACCTTTGTAACTCGGACGGTGATGTAATGAAAGCAAGTGAATTACGTGAAAAAAGCGTTGATGAGCTTAATGCAGAGCTGATCGAGCTATCCAAAGAGCAGTTCAATCTGCGTATGCAGCATGCAACTGGTCAGTTGAACCAGACTCATCAGCTGAAGCAGGTACGCCGTAATATTGCGCGCGTGAAAACTGTATTGAACCAGAAGGCAGATTCATAATGAGCGAGCAAGCAACTGTAAAGCGCACGCTACTTGGCAAGGTAGTGAGTGACAAGATGGATAAAACCATCACTGTGCGAATCGAGCGCCAGGTAAAGCATCCGTTGTACGGAAAGTTTATTAAGCGTTCTACTAAAGTACATGCTCACGATGAAAACAACGAATGCCGTATTGGCGATGTGGTTCGAGTGGTGGAAAGCCGCCCTCTATCCAAGTCCAAAACATGGCAACTTGTTGAGATTGTCGAAAAAGCGAACTAAAGACTGAGTCACAGTTAGAAGGCTGTGACTTATGGATGATTTTAATGTATACTCCCGCGTCCTTTTGCCGGACTATCGGTAAATGATGCGGGTTGAATGCGGAGATAACCGATGATCCAGATGCAATCGATGCTTGATGTGGCCGATAACAGCGGCGCTCGTCGAGTAATGTGTATAAAGGTTCTGGGAGGATCGCACCGTCGTTACGCTCACATTGGTGACGTAATTAAGGTGAGCGTGAAAGAAGCGATTCCACGCGGAAAAGTCAAAAAAGGTGACGTACTGAATGCAGTAGTTGTTCGCACTCGTAAGGGTGTACGTCGTCCCGACGGTTCCATTATTCGTTTTGATGGTAACGCGGCGGTTCTTCTTAACAACAACTTGCAGCCGATTGGTACGCGTATTTTTGGACCTGTAACCCGTGAATTACGTGGTGATAAGTTCATGAAAATCGTATCACTGGCTCCCGAAGTACTATAAGGAAGCTTAAGGCATGCGTAAGATCCGAAAAGGTGATGAAGTAATGGTCATCGCCGGTAAGAGTAAAGGTCAGCGTGGCAAGATCACTAAAGTTTTGATCGACAAAGATAAAGTTATCGTTGAAGGTGCAAACTTAGTGAAAAAGCACCAGCGTGCTAACCCTCAAATGGGTGTTGAAGGTGGCATCATTGAGAAAGAAGCTCCGCTTCATATCTCTAATGTAGCGATTTTCAATCCAGCAACTGGTAAAGCTGATCGTGTTGGTATCAAGACACTAGAAGACGGGAAAAAAGTACGAATTTTCAAGTCTTCCGGTGAACAGATTGATATTTAAACTAATTTGGTGAATTTAAGATGGCGAAACTGCACGACTTTTATAAAGACACTGTAGTCAAGCAACTCCAAGAGAAGTTTGGCTACAAATCTGTCATGCAAGTCCCACGCATTACAAAGATCACATTGAATATGGGTCTGGGTGAAGCGGTTGGCGACAAGAAAGTTATCGAACATGCAATGAACGATATGACCGCAATCTCAGGCCAAAAGCCGGTAGTAACCCGTGCTCGTAAGTCTGTAGCTGGTTTTAAAATCCGTGAAGGATATCCCATTGGATGTAAAGTAACCTTGCGTGGCGAAAAAATGTGGGAATTCTTCGAGCGATTGATTTCTATTGCTATTCCTCGTATCCGTGACTTCCGTGGGTTAAATCCCAAGTCGTTTGACGGACGTGGTAACTACTCTTTAGGAATTAAAGAGCAAATCGTATTCCCAGAGATCGACTACGACAAAGTCGATAAGGTGCGTGGTTTGGATATCACTATCACAACCACCGCGGAAGATAACGAAGAAGCTCGAGCGTTATTAGACGCCTTTAACTTCCCACTTAAGAGTTAAGGAACGAGGCTATGGCTAAAGTATCAATGATTGAGCGTGAGAAAAAACGCTCTCGCACTGTCGCGAAGTACGCTAAAAAGCGCGCAGAATTGAAAGCGATTATCCGAGATCCCAACGCTGGCGATGATGAAAAATGGGAAGCGCAGTTGAAGTTACAAAAACTGCCTCGTAACGCGAGTCCTGTTCGTCAACATAACCGTTGCCGTGTGACCGGTCGTCCCCATGGTTATTTACGTAAGTTCGGTTTATGCCGTAACAAATTACGTGAGTACGCTATGAAAGGTGACGTTCCAGGTCTAGTTAAAGCTAGCTGGTAATTCTTGGGAGAATCGTCATGAGTATGCAAGATCCGATTGCCGACTTATTGACCCGAATTCGTAACGGTCAATCAGCAGGCAAGAAATCCATTTCCATGCCTTCTTCTAAGCAGAAAGTAAACGTTTGCAACGTGCTTAAAGAAGAAGGTTACATTAGTGACTTCAGCGTAAGTGAAGAAGGTGCTAACAAGAAGACTTTATCGATTGTATTGAAATACTTTCAAGGTCGTCCTGTTATTGATTCGATCAAACGCGTAAGTCGTCCTGGTCTACGTATCTATAAGAAAGTTGATGAACTGCCAAAAGTATTGGGTGGTTTAGGTATTGCTATCGTATCAACTTCTAAAGGCGTAATGACCGATAGAGCTGCACGTGCTGCCGGTCAAGGCGGTGAAGTGATTTGCACCGTAAGTTAAGGAGTTGAATCATGTCACGAGTAGCAAAGAATCCAGTAAGTATCCCATCAGGTGTAACTGTCACCATTAATGGGCAAGAGATTACTGTCAAAGGTAGTAAAGGCGAATTAAAGCGTGTAGTTCACGACGCAGTTGAAGTAAAGCAGGAAGAGAATGTCCTGACTTTTGCAGCGCGTGAAGGCGTAGCCAACGGCAACGCGTTTGCCGGAACCATGCGTTCATTAGTGAACAATATGGTTTTGGGTGTCAGTGACGGCTTTGAAAAGAAGTTGCAATTGGTCGGTGTTGGTTATCGTGCGCAAGCTCAAGGCAAAACCTTGAACTTAACGTTAGGTTTCTCTCACCCGGTCAACTATGAAGTGCCAGAAGGCATTACCATTGAGACGCCTTCAAACACCGACGTAGTAGTTAAGGGTGCCGACAAGCAGTTGGTCGGTCAAGTTGCAGCGAATATTCGCGCTTATCGTCCACCAGAGCCTTATAAAGGTAAAGGTGTTCGTTATGCCGACGAGCATATTCGTCGTAAAGAAGCGAAGAAAAAGTAGGGCGTCGTCATGAATAAGAAGCAAGCTAGAATGCGTCGCGCCGCTGCTGGGCGCTATCACATGAAAGAATTGGGTGTAAATCGCCTGGTTGTGAATCGCACACCTCGCCACATTTATGCTCAGGTGATTTCAGCAGAAGATGGTCGTGTTTTGGCTGCTGCCTCTTCCGTAGAGAAAGCAGTGAAAACCGAACTGAATAGCACCGGTAACATTGAAGCCGCAACGAAAGTTGGTGCATTGGTTGCCGAGCGTGCATTAGAGGCTGGCGTTTTGAACGTTGCGTTCGATCGCTCAGGTTTTAAATACCATGGTCGAGTTAAAGCATTGGCTGATGCGGCTCGAGAAAAAGGTTTACAGTTTTAAGGGTTGAATGATGGCTAGACAAGAAGTGAACAACACCGAAGGTCTGGTGGAAAAATTAGTCAACGTAAACCGAGTCGCCAAAGTGGTTAAAGGTGGTCGTATTTTTTCTTTCACCGCTTTAACAGTAGTCGGCGATGGTAAAGGTAAAGTTGGCTTTGGTCGCGGTAAAGCCCGCGAAGTTCCAGCAGCAATTCAAAAAGCGATGGAGCAAGCTCGTCGCAATATGGTTCAAGTAGAACTGAAGGACGGTCACACGCTGCAGCATGCAATTAATGCTGAGCATGGCGCCTCTAAGGTTTTCATGCAGCCTGCATCTGAAGGTACCGGTATTATTGCCGGTGGTGCAATGCGCGCTGTGTTTGAAGTACTTGGTGTTCAAAATGTATTGGCAAAGAGTAACGGTTCAACCAATCCTATCAATATCGTTCGTGCAACGATTAAAGGTTTGGCGAACATGGCGACTCCTGAGTCAATGGCTGCCAAGCGTGGCAAGACCGTAGAAGAAATTCTGGAGTAATTGTCATGGCGGCGAAAACATTTAAAGTGACTCAAACGCGTTCAAGCATTGGTCGTTTAAAGGCTCATAAAGCCTGTCTGGCCGGACTAGGACTGCGCAAGATTGGTCAAACCGTTGAAGTTCTGGATACACCAGAAAATCGTGGTATGGCTAATAAAGTCTACTACATGGTGCGCGTGGAGGACTAACAATGCGATTAAATACTCTGAGCCCTGCAGAAGGGTCGAAGAAAGCCCGTAAACGTGTTGGTCGCGGTATCGGTAGTACCCTAGGTAAAACCGCAGGTCGTGGTCATAAAGGTTTAAAATCTCGCTCTGGCGGAAAAGTTAAAGCCGGTTTCGAAGGCGGTCAAATGCCCTTGAAACAGCGTTTGCCAAAGTTTGGTTTTACTTCACGTAAATCTCTGGTTTCTGCTGAAGTTCGTTTAGGCGAGCTGAATAAAGTAGAAGGCGAGGTTGTTGATTTAATTACCTTGAAAGCGGCTGGCGTTATCAATAACAGTATTGAAAACGTAAAAGTCATGCTTTCCGGTGAAATATCTAAAGCAGTAACGGTGTCTTCAGGCATTCGTGTTTCTAAAGGCGCGAAAGCTGCCATTGAAGCTGCTGGTGGAAAGGTAGAAGACTAATGGCAACAGGTCCAGCGTCATCTTCACTGAGCGGTATGTCCGAGCTGAAACAGCGGTTGCTGTTTCTGCTTGGTGCATTGATCGTGTTCCGTATCGGGTCATTTGTTCCTGTTCCAGGAATTAATGCATCGGTGCTTCAACAAATGTTGGAGCAACAATCTGGAAACTTGTTATTGATGTTTAACATGTTTTCAGGTGGAGCGTTAGAGCGCGCCAGTGTTTTTGCACTGGGGATCATGCCTTACATTTCTGCGTCGATCATTATTCAAATCATGGGGTTTGTTGATGAGCGATTGAAACAGCTCAAGAAAGAAGGTGAGGCGGGTCGCCGTAAGTTGAATCAGTACACGCGTTATTTGACGTTAGTACTGGCAACCGTTCAGGCCATTGGAATTTCTATGAACTTGCCGGCCATGTTGCCCGGCATAGTGCCGAATCCCGGATTCGCATTTTATTTCGGCGCGGTCGTTTCTTTGGTTACCGGAACCATGTTCTTGATGTGGTTAGGTGAGCAAATTACCGAACGCGGCATAGGTAATGGTATTTCCATGCTGATTTTTGCAGGAATTGTGGCTGGTTTGCCCAGCGCAATTGGTAGTACGGTCGAACAGGCTCGTACTGGTGAACTGCACGTATTAGCGCTAATGGGAATTGCCGCTTTAGTAGTAGTGGTCACCTTTTTCGTGGTGTGGGTTGAACGAGGCCAACGTCGAATTGTGGTGAACTATGCTAAGCGCCAGCAGGGTCGTAAAGTATTTGCAGCACAAAGTAGCCACTTGCCATTAAAGGTGAACATGGCAGGAGTTATTCCAGCTATCTTTGCTACTGCAATCATCATGTTTCCAGGTTCTATCATGCAATGGATGGGACAAGGAAATGAAGACTTGGGGTGGTTGCGCGACATCACCGTACAGTTGCAACCGGGTAATCCCCTGTACATTCTTCTCTACGCAATTGGCATTATCTTTTTCTGCTTCTTCTACACTGCCTTGACCATGAATCCTCGTGAGACAGCAGATAACTTGAAGAAGTCTGGAGCGTTTATCCCAGGTATTCGTCCTGGCGAGCAAACCTCTAAATACATTGACAAGGTTATGACGCGGCTAACTCTGGCGGGCGCACTCTACATGACTATAGTGTGTCTGTTACCAGAATTTTTAATCTTGTTCACTCAAGTGCCTTTCTACTTCGGTGGAACTTCACTACTGATTATCGTAGTGGTTGTGATGGACTTTATGGCTCAAGTTCAAAGTCATATGATGTCACGCAATTACGAGTCGGTATTGAAAAAGGCGAATTTTAAGAATTATGGCGCTGCCGGTCAGATTCGATAACCTTCGGGGAGTCGAGTCGGAGTAAGGTAAGCGAGAGACTTTTGGAGTAGGTTATGAAAGTTCGTGCTTCGGTAAAAAAGATTTGCCGTAACTGCAAAATCATTCGTCGCCATGGCAGTGTTCGAGTGATTTGCGAAGACCCACGACACAAGCAGCGTCAGGGTTAATTGGTAGACTAACTTAAACAGGTTGAAATTTACCCGTTTAGCGGCTATCCTGTTGCGCCTTTTTGGCTAGGGTAGCCAAATGACAATAGTGGAGTTTGATTAAATGGCCCGTATAGCTGGCATTAACATTCCTGTACATAAACATGCAGACGTCGCGTTAACCGCGATTTATGGGATTGGCCGCCCTCGCGCTTTGAAAATTTGTGAAGCAGCGGGTATCGAGCCTAGCGTTAAAATTAAAGATCTTGATGAAGGTCAGATCGAACAATTACGTACTCAAGTGGCTAAGTTTACCGTTGAAGGTGATCTGCGTCGTGAAGTGAGTATGAACATTAAGCGGTTGATGGACTTAGGTTGTTTCCGTGGTATCCGTCATCGTCGTGGCTTGCCGGTTCGAGGACAGCGTACCAAAACTAACGCGCGTACTCGTAAAGGCCCTCGTAAGCCCATTAAGAACTAACGCTAGGATTTGAATTATGGCTAAAACACCAACAAAAACCCGTAAAAAGGTTAAAAAGCATGTTGTTGATGGCATGGCTCACATCCATGCCTCATTTAATAACACCATTGTTACTGTAACCGACCGACAAGGCAACGCTCTAGCATGGGCGACTGCAGGTGGTTCTGGTTTCCGTGGCTCACGTAAAAGTACACCATTTGCTGCTCAGGTAGCGGCTGACCGTGTGGCAAGCATGGTTAAAGATATGGGTATGAAAAATCTTGAAGTCTTTGTAAAAGGTCCTGGACCAGGTCGAGAATCGGCCGTTCGAGCGTTTGGGGCAGCAGGATTCAAGATTACTAACATCACAGATGTTACCCCTATCCCACACAATGGTTGTCGCCCGCCTAAAAAGCGACGCGTGTAACATAACGGAGACGAAACATGGCAAGATATCGTGGTCCCAAGTTAAAGCTGGCACGTCGTGAAGGCACAGATTTGATGCTGAAAAGCGGTGTGCGCGCAATTGAGAGCAAATGTAAAATTGATCAAACACCAGGTCAGCACGGTTCTAAGCGTCCTCGCTTGTCCGACTATGGTGTTCAGTTACGTGAAAAGCAAAAAGTTCGTCGTATATACGGTGTACTAGAGAAGCAATTCCGTAATTACTACAAAGAAGCAGCCCGTCGCACAGGTGCTACTGGTGAAAACTTGCTTCAGCTATTAGAATCTCGTTTGGATAATGTTGTTTATCGTATGGGATTTGGAGCAACTCGTGCAGAAGCGCGCCAGTTAGTTAGCCATAAAGCATTATTGGTTAATGGCGTTGTCGTTAATATTCCTTCATACCAAGTGAAGCCAGAAGACGTTATCACTATTCGTGAAAAGTCAAAAGGCCAAGCGCGTATCAAAGCAGCACTGGAATTAGCGGCTCAGCGTGAAAAACCGACCTGGGTTGAAGTTGATGAGAAGAAAATGGAAGGTGTTTTCAAAAGCGTTCCTGAGCGCAGTGATTTACCTGCCGAAATCAACGAAAACCTGATTGTGGAGCTGTACTCCAAGTAAAGCCTAATTCTTTAAGAGGACAGGACTTGTATGGGCAATGTCAACGAATTTTTGACACCGCGACAAATTAAAGTTGAACAAATTGACGACAATCGAGCGAAGGTGATTTTAGAGCCTTTCGAGCGTGGTTTCGGACATACTTTGGGCAACTCACTGCGTCGAATTCTGCTTTCTTCAATGCCCGGTGCTGCCGTGGTTGAAGTTGAAATTGACGGCGTTTTGCACGAATACACGACCATTGAAGGTGTACAGGAAGATGTGATTGAAATCCTGCTCAACCTTAAAGGGTTAGCGGTTCGTCTGGACGAAAAAGAAGAAGCAATTTTAACGCTTCAGAAAAGTGGTGAAGGTGATGTAACTGCCGCTGACATTGCTGTTGTTCCTGGCGTTGAAATCGTTAACCCAGAGCATAAAATTGCAACGCTGACTAAAAACGGTTCTTTAGCTATGAATATTAAAGTAGCTAAAGGTCGTGGTTACGAAGCAGCGACAGCTCGAAACAATGGTGAAGAAGATGCGCCAATCGGCCGTTTACAAGTCGATGCATCATTCAGCCCCGTACGACGTGTGTCTTATGTTGTTGAGTCTGCACGTGTTGAGCAACGCACCAATCTGGATAAGTTGGTTTTAGAAATCGAAACTAACGGAACAATTGATCCAGAAGAAGCGATTCGTCGAAGCGCTACCATTCTGCAAGAGCAACTGGCAGCCTTCGTTGATCTGAAAGATGAGAAAGAGTCAGAGCCAGAAAGCCGTGAGCCAGAAATCGATCCGATTCTGTTGCGTCCGGTTGACGATCTGGAGTTGACGGTGCGTTCCGCAAACTGTCTGAAAACTGAAAACATTCACTACATTGGTGATTTGATTCAGCGTACAGAAGTTGAGCTGTTAAAAACGCCTAATTTAGGTAAAAAGTCGCTAACCGAAATCAAAGACGTATTGGCTTCTCGTGGTCTGTCTTTGGGTATGCGTCTTGAAAACTGGCCTCCAGCGAGCTTACTTGACGACAAATAAGTCATTGGCAGGCATGTATTAAATTCACCGACTCATGCGAGTCGGTGAATTTGTTTTAGGGCAACGCCCTTTTTTATAATGTTAAACTAAATAAGAGCAGTACTATTGCAGGCTGTTCGATAAAATGAGGTATTTATCATGCGTCATCGTAAAAGTGGTCGCAAGCTGAACCGTAACAGCAGTCACCGTCAAGCTATGTTTCGTAACATGGCGGTATCTTTGTTCAAGCACGAATTGATCAAAACAACTTTGCCAAAAGCTAAAGAGCTGCGTCGTGTTGCTGAGCCTTTAATCACGCTAGCGAAAGAAGACACTGTAGCGAATCGTCGCTTGGCGTTTTCACGTACTCGCTCTAAAGAAGCTGTTGGTATTTTGTTTAATGAATTAGGTCCTCGTTATCAGGACCGTCCCGGCGGTTACTTGCGAATCATCAAAGCAGGTTTTCGTACCGGCGACAATGCACCTATGGCATTGGTAGAACTGGTAGACCGTCCTGAAATCGACGAGGAAGATATCGTTGAAGAAGTGACTGAAACTGAAGAATAAGTAAGATTTCTTTTTTAAAGCCAGTCGTATGACTGGCTTTTTTTTTGCCTTTCGTTCAGCTCTCCCGGTTAATATTGGGTAATAATTACTCGTCTGACCATTGAAAGTTAACTTTGATATCAGTATTATTGTGCACCGCAATAAGCAGTAGCGAGGATATCACTGTGCATTCATTATTGAACGACTTGTGGGAAGACTATTTAGAGTTGACCCCTTACGCCAAGCAAATCCATCAATTATTTGAAGATAAGAAAGAAACCATCGTCAATGATCATATCGCGTTGAGAACATTCAACCGGGGATCCATTGCTTTACCAGCGATTACCGAGTATCTGGAGGGTTTTTCTTATGTTCCGAAAGGCGATTATAGGTTCGAAGAAAAAAAGCTGAAGGCTTTGCATTTTGAACATCGGTTTGATGCTTCGGCGCCTAAAATCTTTGTAAGTGAGCTACTGTTGGAAGAAATGCCCGACAACGTTCAAACTATTTGTCAGTCATTGATTGATGAAGCGGATGCCACAATTGCTGAGCAGGGGTTAAAGCTGCCAATGATGCCCTGGCGCACAATATCAACCTCCGAGTATTTGGAGCTGCGTAAAGCGAGCGAGTACGCAGCATGGACCGCTACTTTTGGCCTGAGAGCCAATCATTTTACTGTTTCAGTTAATCGTTTACAGCAATTAGCTAGTATAGAAGCCGTCAATCAATACCTTAAAGACGCGGGATTTGAACTGAATACCAGTGGTGGGGAAATAAAAGGCAGTGAAGATGTCTGCTTGAAGCAAAGCTCAACTATGGCAAACCTAATCGACTGGTCGTTTAGCGATCGTATTATGGAAATTCGTAGCTGCTTTTACGAGTTTGCGGAGCGATTTGTTGACCCACGTTCGGGAGAGTTGTATCAAGGATTTGTTGCTGCATCGGCAGATAAAATATTTGAGTCAACTAACGTGACTGCTGCTGCTTAAGTATTCTTTACTGCAACTGCCTTAACTGCGAATTTATTTTTACAGCCCGGTCTCGGTACTGTTTTGCTGACTGATGGTCCGGGCTAATCTTTAAAACCTTGTCCCATAGTTCGATCGCCGTATTTAATTGCTGATTACGAAATTGAACAACGGCTTCACGATGAAGTGCTTCAGACAACTCACTCGCTAATTCTGTATAACTTGACTGGTTAGAGTCATCGGGGCTAGTTACGTCCACAAACAGCTCAAAAGCCTGATCCAGTTGCTTTGTTGTAAGCGCTCGCCGACTTTGCTCGAGTTTTGATTTTGTCCTCAATGAATGAACTTTATAATTAACGAGTTCCTTAAAAGGCCCAGACTGATTTAACAACTGAACGAGCATGGCTTCCGCCTGCTGCCGAGCTTCAATCGTTTCAAGTGACTTCAAAAAGTCATCAAGGCCCTGTTCTAATAGCTGGCGAGACTGTTCAAATTGCCCATCAGACCCAGGAATAGCAATCAGCAGCCGAAAGGCATCCATCCATTGGTTCTTGGCAAACATATTTCGAGCTTGTCTTAGTAGTTTTGTTGTATTCGAAGAGCCTAGTGGGATCTTTATAGATTGGCCAACTCTGATTTTCCGTGGATCACGGATATGGTTATAACGAGCCAGTCCGTAAAACTCTAAAGAGTTTCCCAGATAGCGCTGAGCAAGGAATCCCAGAGTATCGCCTCGCTTTATTACGTATTTGAAATGTTCTTGGCCATAACGACGAGTGGGGGCTTCTGTTAACTGGCCATAGAGCTGGCGGGCGAGATTGCTGTCGGGGTAAGCCGATAAATAGGTTTTTAAAGCTTGTTTCGCCTGCTCGGGTTGTCCTGTCTCAAGTAACTTTAGAATTTGGTTGGGTGATAAAAGCGGTGCCTGAGATTTTTCAGTTGAGTCTACTATCGATACAGGAGCAGGCTCATCTTGCCTTACCAGCGAAGCGCAACCTAAGGTTAACAGTAAGATTGGAAGTAACAACAGCGTGCGGAGTTGATGGCGCATAACGTTTCGCTTTATTTTCGTATTGTTAGATTCTATCGGAAATCCGCTCATAACTCCATGAACCAGCATTAAGTGGCGCACGAGCCAAACTGCACTTGCTGCGTAACTGCCTGATCTTATGGTAGATGAATATTTATCGTGTTAACTCGATTTTAGTATCCGTTGTTTGGCGCGGTTCCACTCGCGCTCCTTTTCGGTTGCGCGTTTATCATGGAGCTTTTTACCTTTCGCCATACCAAGCTCAACTTTTACCAGATTTTTTTTCCAGTAGAGTTTTAATGCGACTAGGGTATAGCCTTGCTTTTGTTGGGCACCAAACAGTTTGCCAAGCTCGCGGTTATGCAGTAGTAGTTTTCGGTATCGGGTTGGGTTGGGATCGATATGGGTAGATGCCGTCTGCAATGGCGAAATGTGGCAGCTGAGCAACCAGGCTTCGCCATCTTTTAAGTGAATATAGCTATCGGTGAGATTGGCTTTTCCTTCGCGCAAGCTTTTAACTTCCCATCCTTCAAGTACCAGACCTGCTTCAAATGTTTCTTCAATAAAATAGTCGTGACGCGCTTTTTTATTCTGCGCAATTACATTATCGGATGTTTTTTGTTTCTTTTTTGCCATTTTAACGCCTCTGTCTTCGGCGTCATTATACGGCTTCCTGATTGTTGGCAAAACCCTTGTGAGCATTCGGTGTGGTTAAATTGGTCGAACATTCAGATAATGGTAGAATGCACCTCCCAATGTCTTGTCCCTGTAATAGCTATGCCGCAAATCAATAAGTCTGCTTTGGTGCCTTATTCGAGTGAGGTGATGTACCATCTGGTGAATGACGTCGCGTCTTATCCCGAGTTTATTCGAGGTTGTGAAAAAACTGAAATCCTTGAGCAGACTGACCACTTGATGAAGGCAAGGTTGTATATTGCCCAGTCGGGATTCAGTCAGTCATTCACTACAAAGAATCAATTAACGCCTGGACAAGAAATAAAAATGGAGCTGCTCGATGGTCCGTTCGAGTATTTGACCGGCGTTTGGCGGTTTAACAAGTTGGCGGAAGATGCCTGTAAAGTCGAGTTTAATCTGGAGTTTAAATTTAATAATCCACTGTTGGGAATGGCCTTTGGTAACGCGTTTAAAAGTATTGCCGAGTCGATGATGCAGTCCTTTATTGGTCGAGCAAAAAGGATTTATGGAGCATGAAAGTAGAAGTTGTGTATGCACTACCCGATAAGCAGAGTTTATTGAGCCTTGATGTCTCGCCTGGCACAACAGTCGAGCAGGCCATTTGTCAGTCAGGTATTTTATCCATGTATCCGGAAATAAATCTTGCCGTTAACAAAGTCGGTATTTTTAGTAAACCTTCTACCTTAAATACCGAATTACGAGAGTTTGATCGGGTTGAAATTTATCGTCCGCTGATTGCCGATCCTAAAGAGGTTAGGCGCCGCAAAGCTCAAGAAAAGCAGGCCAAATCAAAGTCATAAATGCATCCTATTGATTTTTAACCTATCACTTTTGATTATCTTTTTCTCGAATTAATAACCCGGTGGTCGAGACCAGTAATTGATATTGTTTTGGTTTTTCCGCAGAAACAAAAGTCGCCGAGCCGTACTCGGCATCTAATAGCCAGCTTAGCACCTGATAATCCTGTCGTACTTCGACTAAATCGAGCCATGGCTTTTCAGACAGTTCAAATGTCGAAACGGGCTTTCGTTGTGCATCCTGTATGTTTCGATATCTTCCGGAAATGCGACTTAATTGATAGTGGGTGTGTAGTCCAAGCAGGTTGGCCATGGGTTTCCATTTGATGATATTGGCGTCAACTTGTATTTGATCGCCTTCAAGTAAAAAAACACGAACTTCACCACTGGGTAAAATTACAGTCGCCTCAAATGACTGGGGAGATAAAGGAGTGATAGTAATGTCAGCAACAGGCTTTTCGTAAGTCAGGGTATGGTAACCATAGGTTCCTAATATGATCCCTGAGCTGATAATTGCCAGTGGCAGGAAAATGAGGCTGAACAGGAGTCGGGTACTGACTTTCATCAATCTCAGCCGTCGTAAAGCCGCAACAGCTGAAGCCAGATAAATAACTCCCAGTGCTCCAAAAGCTACGGCTGATACCAGCAGTAGGTTATAGGGGTATTGAGATATTATCTCCATTGTAATTCGTGAAGTTAACCTATCATTTGGGGCTTGGTCTATTGTTATACAGGCTATTTTCTTTTAAGGCAAAGTAGCTGTGCTAAAATGCCGCCCACTAAGAACAGGAAAGGACAAGTTGTGTTCCGACTGATTTACTCTCTGGTATTTGTGTTGGCCCTGCCGATGGTATTACTTAACTTGTACCTAAAAGGCCGACAATACCCTCAATATCGAAAGCGCTGGAAAGAGCATTTCGGTATTTTTGACTCTCCTGACGTAGAGCGAACTATCTGGGTTCATGCGGTTTCGGTAGGCGAGGCTTTGGCTGCAATCCCCATCATTAAGCGTATTCAAAAAGAGCGCCCGGAGTTTTCCATTGTCGTGACAACGACTACGCCAACAGGCGCTGAGCGAGTAAACTCGATGCTGGGCGAAAGTGTGCTACACCTGTACTCACCTTATGATCTGCCTTGGGTCGTGAACCGCTTTATTCGTAAAATCAAACCACGACTTACCGTGATTATGGAAACCGAATTGTGGCCTAACTTTATTCATTTCAGTCGTAAAAACAATATTCCTGTCGTGGTGGTTAATGCGCGTTTATCTGCTCGATCGGCTCACAGTTACGCTCGATTACCGATCCCAACAAACCGTTTATTGTTAAAGCCAATTACCGAATTTGCCTGCCAAAGTACTGGTGATGGACAGAGGTTCATTGAGCTTGGGGCCGATCCAAGTAAAGTTAAAGTGACCGGCAGCGTTAAATTTGACTTGCAGCCTCCACGTCAACTGGATACGAAAACTCGAGAAATGTTTGCGCCCTGGCTAGATGCTCCTTTTATTTGGGTGGCGGGGAGTACGCACGTTGGTGAAGATGAAACTATTTTGCATACTCAGCGACTGTTGCTTGATGCCGGTATCGAAGCCAAGCTCATTTTAGTACCACGACATCCAGAACGGTTTGACTCAGTCGGGGAATTGATTGAACAACGAGGATTTAAGCTGGCGAAGCGAAGCAAAAAAGGCAGCTTACAGGAAGACTCAGAAGTCTTTTTGTGTGACTCTATGGGCGAGATGATGTACTGCTATAACGCTGGCCATGTCGCGTTTGTGGGAGGCAGTTTAATTGAGCGAGGTGGGCACAATCCATTGGAGCCAGCATCTTTGGCTAAACCTGTGTTAACGGGTAAGTACACCTTTAACTTTTCCGATGTGTTTCGCAACATGATTGAAGCTGGCGCGGCAAAGGTGATCTGCGAAAATGATTTGTTTGATGTTTTAATGTCTTTGCAGAAAGACGAGTCTTTGCGCAAGCGCATGGGAAAAGCGGGACTAAAAGTGGTCGAGACTAATCGAGGTGCAATAACCCGTACGTTGAAAATTTTATATCGTTATTTATCTTAATCAGACGGAAAAAAAGGATGGCAACGCCATCCTTTTTTTACTGTCATGATTGAATGATTAGCGTTGCAATAGCATATCCACTTGACGTAGGTCTTGTTCCGTCAAAGTTCCTGCCGCCTGCTTAAGTTTTAGAGTATTCAAAATGTAATCATAACGAGCTCTTGCCAGATTTTGTTTGGCGTTGTAAAGCACTCGCGTACTATTTAAAACATCCACTATGGTTCGTGTGCCCACTTCAAAACCTGCCTGGGTTGCTTCTAATGCCGCCTGGCTCGAAATAGTTGACTGCTCCAATGCTTTTACTGAGCTAATTGAAGCCATAATCCCTAAAAATGCACTGCGTGTTTGACGAACCGCAGAGCGATAGGCGCTTTCCATATTGTGTACGGCTTGTTGGAACAAGTGTTGCGCTTCGCGTACTTTTGATTGGGAAATTCCGCCTGAGTAAATAGGTACATCTAATGAGAGAGTTAACGAAGTTCGTTCATTAAAAGTGTCCCGATTATTAAGTTCGTCAGTATTGTCTGTATCTGAATAGACTCCTGACAATTTCAAGTTAGGGTAGTGCTCGGCAAAGTTAAGTTTTACTGTTTCTCTAGCGATATCTTTATCGATTTTTCGCGCATTAAGCGTCAGGTTATTTTGCTCAGCTTTGGTTATCCAGTCTTCAACACTTGTCGGCTCAGGACTTCTCAGAGCAAATTTTTCTTTAACTGGAACTACCTGCTCGTGATACTCGTTGGTAATTTCCCGCAAGGTTTCGATGGCATTATCTAAAGTATTACGGGCGCGAATATTATCGGCCATTGCTTGATCGTAACGCGCCTGAGCCTCGTGCACATCGGTGATGGCTATGAGACCAACTTCAAACTTCTGATTGGTTTGCTCAAGTTCCTGCTCTATCGCTTTCATTTCGGCGGTAGAAAATTCCACGCCATCTTGAGCGCTTAATACATTAAAGTAGGCTTCGGCAACGCGAACAATTAGTGATTGCTTTTGCGCTTCATGATCAACGCCGGCTTTTAGGGCCTGCTTTTTACGAATATCCAGCCCCATCCATGAGCGGTGGTCATAGATAACTTGAGATAGTGACAATCGTTTGGCTTTTTCCGTGTCTTCACTTTTGTATGGAAAGAATGTCTGTGCCGCTTCGCTGTAGCCAATACCTTCATTATCAATTTTCGAGTAGCTTAAGGTGCCAGACAGTTTGGGTAGTAATTCCCCATAGCTTTGATCAACTCGCTCTTCAGTCGCTTTTAAGCCCATCTCACTGGCGAGAATTTGAGGATCATTCTGTAATGCTTGTTGATAAATCTCCCAAAGACCGGATTTGGCGAAAACCGGCTGCAAACTGGTCGACATA